>JAXDLK010000387.1:0-2752 GCA_034666665.1 Candidatus Binatota bacterium | reverse complement strand
GTACCAGCGGCCGTCCGCACCTTGGCGCACGTTCTTCCGCAGGCCGTCCAGATTCCGAGGCCGCCGACGCTCGGGGTTGTACGCGACGATCGCGTCGGCGACGTCGTCGAGCGTCGCGAAGCCGTCGGCGTGCGCGGTCATGAAGTCGCGGATGCGGTCGACGCCGGCACGCCCGACCTCGACCACCACGTCGACGAGTACCAGCCCGCGCACGACTTCCGAGTGCTCGCCGGCGGCGACCAGCGACGTCATCCCGCCGAGCGATGCGCCGACCAGAACCGGCGGTGCCGGGAGCGTCGCCACGAGGCCGAGCAGATCCTCGACGAATGCGTCCAGACCGTAACCCCCGTCGACGTCCCGGCCGCTGTCTCCGTGCCCGCGGGCGTCATAGGCGATCGCCAGCCATCCATGGGCGGCGAGCTGGCGCGCGGTGCGCGCCCAGGAGTGGCGGGTCTGCCCTCCGCCGTGCAGCAGCACGACGACGTCGCGCGAGGCCGCGTCGCCCCACCGCTCGGCGGCCAGCTCGACGCCGGCGCTTACCCCGAACCGCGTGGCAGCAACGTTCATTGACACCATATGATGATTAGTATATTCATGAATTAGATCTCGTTGAGTGTCAATGAACTGCCCACCTCCCCGTTCGCCAGGACGATCGGGATCGAGTTGCTCACGGTCGGCGACGAGCGCGCCACCGCGTCGCTCACGACCAACCCAGCGATCGCGAACGCCCAGGGCGGGCTCCACGGCGGAGGTGTCGCGGCGCTGATCGACTTCGCCAGCGGCACCGCCGTGATGGTCGGAGACGGTGGCCCCGCCACTCGGCCGCGGTCGACCGTGTCGATGACCGTCCAGTACCTGGAGGGCGTACGCTCCGGCACCGTCGTAGCCGAGGGCATCGTGATCCGGCGCGGGCGTTCGCTCTGCGTTTGTGAGGTGCGCGTCCACGACGATCGCGACCGCCTGGTCGCGACGGCGCTGGTCACGTACCGGATGAACTCCTGACGGGCAGTCCCAGGATCGCGGCCGCCTCCGCCGGTGTGGCTGGAGTCCGACCGTGGGCCGCGGCCAGCGCCGCGACTTCGGCTACGAGCTCCGCGTTCGACGGCTGCCGGGCGCTTCGATGGTCCTCGAGCCCGACACGGACATGGCCGCCGCGCTCGATCGCCGCCTGTGCCAATCCGGTCTCCACGACGTCGCCTCCCAGCACAGCCACGCCCCAAGCGAGCTCGTCCGCGGCCTCGCCGAATAGCTCGAGGTAGACGTCGAGCGACGCCGTCGTCGCCGGAAGCCCGAACACCGAGCGCCCGGCGCTGAAGTAGAGCTTCACGTACGCGCCCGCCGGGAGGCGGCCCGCGCGGTGGTAGGCAAGCAGTGCGCGCAAGTGACCCGGCTCGAAGATCGCTGTGCTCGGGCCGAGCCGGAGCGTCGCGCAGCGCTGCGCGATGTGGGCGATGTCGGCGGGCGAGTAGCCGTAGACCCTGCCGTGCGTCAGTGGAACTCCGTCGCGATCGAGCCCCAGCACCGTAACGGCCCCGGGATCGAAAACCGCCATCCGGATCAAGCCTGCCGCGGCGAGCAGCTCATGCGGCGCCCACAGCTAGAGCCCATCCGGCCCGGCGGGGAAGTTCGCCGTCGGATAGAGCAGCGCATCCGGCACTACGGCCAAGACCTCCCGATAGACCGCCGCCGCGAGCGCTGCCATGCCTCGCGCGCCAGGTTCCGCGACGGCCGCGAAGTCGTCGTGCTGATGGACAATCCCCGCGCCCGCCTCGAAGCACGCCAGTGCGTCGGCGACGAGCTCGGAGACCGACACCGGGACGTTTGGGTTGGTCTGTTTGCGGGTCGATCCGTTGATCGCCGCTTCGATGATCACACCGTACATCGCCCCTCCAGGATGGCTCGGCAGTCCGCCGGTGAGGCGGCAGGGCGTCCGGCGGCCTTCGCCAGTGCCGCGACGCGGGCGACCAGCTCCGTGTTTGTCGGGGCTCCGAGGTCGCGGTACGGCCAATCGCCGAGACCCATCGAGACGTGCCCACCGCCTTCGATCGCCCACTTCGCGAGCTCGAAGGCATCGCCGCCGATGCACAGCACCGACCATGGGCGCCCCGACGGAACCTGCTCGACCATCGCCTCCAGTCCCGCGCGTGTCGGTGCCATGCCGTCCGGCAACGGGTTGCCCGTGAAGACCAGCTGCCACAGCGCGCCGTCGAGCAAGCCCATCGCCGCGAAGCGCGCGGCAGTCCGCACGTGCCCGACGCTCCAGCACCCTGCAGCGACGGACAGGCCGTTTGCGGCGACCGCCTCGAGGAGGCCCCGGATGTCGCCACGAGCGTTGACGTACGTCCGGTCCTCGGTCCGGAAGCGTCCTGTCTCGCGGCTCCAGAGATCGAGGTTGACGCAGCCGAAGTCGACCGGGACGAGATCCGCGTGTCCCGCCAGGCTCGCGACCCGGCGCTCCCGGGCCGCGAAATCCTGCTCCCTCGCCGCCCCGAGCGTGGGATGCAGCAGCAGGTCGGTGTCACGGCGCAACCGGCGGCAGATCGCTACGTCGCTGCTCGCGTGCCAGTGGACGATCGCGGCGCCGGCGCCCGCCGCGGCTATGGCGTCGGCCACGATCTCGTCGACGCTGCTCGGGACGTGCTCCCCGCGCGCGAACACATTCGCGCGCAACTCGATCACGCACGGCGCCGCCATTCAGGCCAGCAACGCGAGCGTCGCCTGGGCGAAGATCTCCGCCGCCTCGGCGACTTCG
>JAXDLK010000386.1:0-3092 GCA_034666665.1 Candidatus Binatota bacterium | reverse complement strand
GGCCGCTCGTGCGCTCCACTCCGCCCGACCCGGTCGAGGAGGCCCGCAGCCGCGCGGTCCTCGCCGGCGCCATGCAGCGGGGGGAGTGGGAGGGCTACTGGGACAGCGTGCGCGAGCAGGCGACGGGCTACGCCCACGCCGACATCTCGCTCGCCGCGTGGGTCGAGGTCATCCACCTCCTGCGCACGGAGATGCTCGACCGCCTGTTCAGCGAGTACGGCGTCGACGGCGACGGCCCGCTCCAGGGCGTCAAGGCGCTCGACCGCTGGCTCGACGACGCGCTCGCCGTCTTCAGCCAGGCATTCGTGGACGCCAGCGCGCAGGTCATCGCCCGCCAGCAACAGGCGATCCGGCAGCTCTCCACGCCGGTGCTCCAGCTGCATCCCGGCCTGCTCATCCTGCCGATCGTCGGCGTGCTCGACGTCGGGCGCCTCGCGCAGCTGCGGGCGGCGGTGCTCGAGGGGATCCGCGCGCGCCGCGCCCGCCTGGTCGTCGTCGACGTCACCGGCGTTCCGGAGATCGACGCGGTCGCCGCGCAGGAGCTGATCGCCACCGTCTCCAGCGCCCGCATGATGGGTGCCGAGGTGATCGTCAGCGGCCTGTCGGCGGCGATCGCCCAGACGCTCGTGAACGCCGGGATCGACCTGTCGAGCGTGGAGTCGGCGGGCGATCTCCAGAGCGGGATCGAGCGCGCCGAGCGCATCCTCGGCCGCCGCGCGGCGGCGTAGGCGCTGCTGATCCCGCCACGCCGCGCCGGCTAGGGGCGCCGCGCGCCGGACGGCGGGGCCACGCTCACGGAGCTCGGCGTGGGCAGCGGCAGGGCCGGCAGCGGGCTGACGGCCGGCTCCATGAAGGCGCGCCAGATCCGGGCCGGCACCGAGCCGCCCACGACCTGTGCGAAGCCGTCGACGTAGGACATCGGGATCTCGGCGCCGGCGTGACCGATCCACGCGCAGGCCGCGAGCTGCGGCACGAAGCCGCAGAACCACGCGTCCTTGAAGCCCTC
Organism: Candidatus Binatota bacterium; assembly: GCA_034666665.1. Taxonomy (GTDB): domain Bacteria; phylum Desulfobacterota; class Binatia; order JACPRU01; family JACPRU01; genus JAXDLK01. The sequence goes on along the minus strand of JAXDLK010000386.1, from coordinate 2,086 downwards.
GGCGGTCCCGGTCTTGCCGGCGGCGGGCCGCCCGAAGTACGCCGCCGTCCCGGTCCCGGCGTTCAGCACGCCGGAGAGCGCGTACGTGACGCGGTCGGCCACGTCGGGCTGGATCGCGAGGCTGCCGGAGCCGCCCAGGGCTCCGAGCGGCGCGCCTCCCGGGCCGGTCACGCGCTGGAGCAGCTCGGGACGATGGTGGATCCCGCGCGCCGCCAGCGTCGCGAACGCATCGGTCATCTCCAGCGGGGAGACACCCTCGGGCCCGAGCGTGAGCGAGCACACGGGCACGAGCGGAGACTCGATTCCCATGCGGTGCGCGACGTCGGCGACCCTGGCGATCCCGGCGCGCAACGCGACCTGCGCGAAGATCGTGTTCACGGAATGAGCGGTGGCCTGGAGCAGGCTCATGGTCCCCGCGGTCTCGTCCGCGTAGTTGTGGACCACCCAGTCCTGGTTCCCCGTCCGGCACTGCCGGTCCGGGATGCTCAGGGAGCTGGGACCCTGCCAGACGGAGCCGAGCGGGATGCCGGCCTCCATCGCCGCGGTCAGCGTGAAGGTCTTGAACGTGCTGCCCGCCTGGCGGCGCGCCTGCGTGGCGAGGTTGAAGTTCAGGTGCCCACCGCTGGGCCCGCGCACCGCCATGGCGCGCACGGCACCGCTCGCGGGATCGATCGCCACCAGCGCCCCCGACGGGTCGGTGGGCGCTCGCAGCCAGTCGCCGAGCGCGGTCTCGGCCAGACCCTGGAGGCGCTCGTCGATGGTCGTCAGCGCCTGGAGGCCCCCGCGGCGCACGCGTCGCGCTCCGTAGCGCTGGACCAGCTCGCGACGCGCCGCCTCGAAGAACGCCGGGTGGCGGATGGCGCGGTACCGGCTGCCCGGCCTGAGCCCGAGCGGACGGCGGACGGCCGCCGCGTAGCGCGCCGGCGAGATCCGGCCCGCGTCTCGCAACGCGGCCAGGACCTCGTCGCGCCGCCGGCGGGTCGCCACCGGCGCGCGCACGGGGTCGAACATGGTCGGGGCCTGCGGGAGGCCGGCGATCATCGCCGCCTGCGTCAGCGACAGGTGCGCCGCCGGCCGGGAGAAGTACGTGCGGGACGCCGCCTCGGCGCCATAGGCGTGGTGGCCGTAGAAGGCGCCGTTGAGGTACGACTCCAGGATCAGGCGCCTCGGCGTGCGCCGGCGGAGCTCGATCGCCAGGCAGGCCTCCTCCAGCTTGCGCGAGATGACGGGCTGCGGGTCGTGCAGGTAGCGGTCCCGCGCCAGCTGCTGCTCGATCGTCGACCCACCCTGGACGACGCGTCGCGCGCGGATGTCGGCGACCGCCGCCCGCAGGATCGCCTGGTAGTCGAGCGCGCTGCCACGTTGCCAGAACCGCCGGTCCTCGATGGCGACGGTGGCGGCCGGGAGCCAGGAGCCCATGCGCGTGAGCGGGATCGGCTGGCGGTTCCACGGCGACGGGACGCTGCCGAGCCCCGTCCCGTCGCTCGCGTACAGGAAGGAGTTCTGGCCCGGCGAGCGCGAATGCGCGCCGGCAGGATCACACCCCACGAACAGCGTCGGTTGGCGCAGGAACACGGCGACGACCACCGCGCCGGCGGCCGCCGTGGCGACGATGAGCAACGCGAACGATGCCGCCGTCCAGCCGAGCGCCCGCCGAAGCCCGTGGCGCGGCCGCGTCCGGCGGGCGAGCGCCATTGCCAGCGAGTCGGATTCCGTCGGCGGTTCCACGGACCCCTCCGCCCACGATGGCGCAGGGACCCGCGGGTTGCATGAGCGCCTCCCGCCTACGGTCGGATCAGGTCCCAGCTAGCGCCTGATGACGACCTCGCAGTTCTTCCTCACGCGGTCGCCGCGGTCGACCGTCGCGCGGTCGCGCCCGCTGCCGCAGTCGACCTTCTCGCCGCCGCGGTGGTTGCGCGCGTTGATCGTGTCCTTGCCGGGGCCGCCGCTGTAGCTGTTCCTGCCCGAGCCGCCGGTCAGCCTGTCGTCGCCGGTCGAGCCGGTGAGGCGGTCGTTGCCGGGGCCGCCGGACAGGCGGTCGCGGCCGCTCCCGCCACTCAGCCTGTCGTTCCCGGCGCCGCCGGAC
>JAXDLK010000385.1:0-2691 GCA_034666665.1 Candidatus Binatota bacterium | reverse complement strand
GGGCAACGTTCTGCTGTGGGGCATCACGGGGGTCCAGAAGGAGGCGGTGCTGGCCGCCCGGTCCTCGCTCGTCACCGTCGAGGAGGTGGTCGACCGGCTGGAGCCCCGGCCCGGGTGCGTCGTGCTGCCGGGATGGGCGGTGACGGCGGTGGCGCCCGTGCCGGGCGGAGCGCACCCGTCCTACGCGTCGGGCTACAGCCGGCGGGACAACGCCTTCTACCGGGAGTGGGACGGGATCGCGCGGGACCGCGACCGGTTCATCTCGTGGATACGGGAGCACGTGCTGGATGCCTGAGTACACGGCCGACGAGATGATGACGGTGGCGGCCGCCCGCCGGCTGGCGGACGGCGACGTCTGCCTGGTCGGCATCGGGCTCCCGAGCCTCGCCGCCAACCTGGCCCGCCGGCTCCACGCCCCCAGTTGCGTGCTCGTCTACGAGTCGGGGACGATCGGTTCGAAGCCCGCCCTGCCCCCGCTGTCCATCGGCGACGGCGAGCTGGCCGACACCGCCGATACGGTCGTCTCCGTTCCCGAGATCTTCAACTACTGGCTCCAGGCCGGGCGCATCGACGTCGGCTTCCTCGGCGCGGCCCAGATCGACCGCTTCGCCTGCCTCAACACTACGGTGATCGGCCCCTACGACGCACCCCGCGTCCGCCTGCCCGGCGCCGGCGGCGCGCCGGAGATCGCCTCGTCGGCCCGGCGGGTGATCGTCGTGCTCCGTCATTCGGCGCGGGCCTTCGTCGACCGTCTGGACTTCCGTACGTCGGTCCCGGGGCAGGGTCCCACCGCGGTGATCACCGACCTCGGCGTGCTCGAGACCGACGCCGGCGATCGCGAGCTCGTGCTGGTGTCGGTCCATCCAGGTGTCAGGCTGGACGACGTGCGGACGGCGACGGGTTGGGACCTCCGCACCGCCGACGCCCTGTCGGTCACGCCGGCGCCCACGCCGGCGGAGCTGGCGACCCTGCGGGCCATGACGGGGCCGGATCAGTGACGGACCCGCCGGCCCGGTTCACCCACGAGGGCGTGCCCACCCGGATCGTGTTCGGGATCGGGTCCCGCCACGGGCTGGCCGACGAGCTCGACCGCCTGGGGCTGTCCCAGGTGGTGCTGATCGCGTCCGGCTCGTCGCGCGCCGAGGCCGACGCCCTGGTCGGCGTCCTCGACCATCGCCTGACGTGGCGGGTGGACGGGGTCCGCCAGCACGTCCCCGCCGAGCTGGCCGCCGAGGTGACGGCAGACGCCATCCGGGTCGGGGCCGACGGCGTGGTCACCCTGGGCGGGGGGTCGGCGACCGGGCTGGGCAAGGCGGTGGCGTTGTCGGGCCTGCCCCTCGTCGCCGTACCGACGACCTACGCCGGCTCGGAGATGACGCCGGTGTGGGGCGTCACCACCGACGGCCGGAAGGAGACCGGGCGGGACCCGCAAGTGCTGCCCAAGACCGTGCTCTACGACCCGGAGCTCACCTTCGGCCTGCCGCCCCTCACCACCGCGGCGAGCGGCATGAACGCCCTGGCCCACTGCCTGGAGGCGCTGTGGGCCGCCGGCGCCAGCCCGCTCGCCGGCCCCCTCGCCCTCGACGGGGCCCGGACCCTCTGCGAGGCGGTGCCGGCCGCGGTCGCCGAGCCGTGGGACGCCAAGGTGCGTGGCCGGGCCCTGGTCGGGGCCTGCCAGGCGGGCATGGCGCTGGCCACCGCCGGCACCGGGCTGCACCACCGGCTCTGTCACGTCCTGGGCGGCCGCTACGACCTGCCCCACGCCCAGACCCACGCCGCCCTGCTGCCCCACGTCGTCGGCTTCAACGAGCCGGTGCTGGGCGCGCTGGCGGCCCGGATGGCCATCGCCGTCGGCTCGGGCCGGGCATCGACCGGCGTCCACGACCTCGCGGTGCGCATGGGCCTGTGCATGGCCCTGTCCGAACTGGGGATGCCGGAGTCGGCGATCGAGGAGGTGGCCGCCGAGGTGGCCGCCACCCCGCCGCCCAACCCCCGCCCGGTGGACGAGGCTGCGCTGCGGTCGCTCCTGCGGGCGGCCTGGGAGGGCGACAGCCCGGGGTGAGTGGGGTGTACGTCCTCGACGCGGTCCGCACCCCGATCGGGCGGTACCGCGGCGGGCTGGCCGGCGTGCGGCCCGACGACCTGGCCGCCGCCGTCGTCCGGGCCCTGCTCGACCGGGTGCCCGAGGTGGACGCCGGCCGCATCGACGATGTGGTCCTCGGCGACGCCAACGGCGCCGGCGAGGACAACCGCAACGTGGCCCGCATGGCGGTCCTGCTGGCCGGCCTGCCGGTGAGCGTGCCGGGGACGACGGTCAACCGCCTCTGCGGGTCGGGGATGGAGGCGGTCGCCCAGGGCAGCCGGGCCCTGCTCGCCGGCGACGCCCGGGTCGTGGTCGCCGGCGGCGTGGAGTCGATGAGCCGGGCTCCGTGGGTCACGCTCGACCCGGCTGGCGACGGGCTGGTCGCCACCACGCTGGGCTGGCGCCTGGTCAACCCCCGCATGCCGCCGGCGTGGACGATCTCGCTGGGCGAGGGGGCCGAGCTGCTCGCCGACCGCTACTCCATCACCCGGGACGACCAGGACGCCTTCGCCCTGGCCAGCCACCGCAAGGCAGCGGCGGCGTGGGACGCCGGCCGCTTCGCCGGCGAGGTCGTCGAGGTGCCAGGGGCGGCGCTGGCCACCGACGAG
>JAXDLK010000384.1:0-3241 GCA_034666665.1 Candidatus Binatota bacterium | reverse complement strand
CCCGGCCGCGAAGGGACGAAACCCGGGCACGGACGACCGGGCGCACCATCACCGCTTACTGCGCGGGCGTCGCCTCTACCAGCGGGCGTGGGGCTGTGCGAACGCGTACGCCGCGTGGGTGCGCTCGGTCCGGAAGACGAAGGCGAGCTGGCGCTCGGGCCTGAGTCCGCGGTCGGCCGGCCGGTAGGTCGGGCACGGCTTGCCGAGATCGAGCGCGCACAGCATGTTCTTCCCGAAGAAGCAGTTATCGCATGCAGGCGCCTTGGCCTTCGCCAACTTTTCCCTCCCCCTGAGGTCTGAGTTACTTCTGCGAGTCCGACTTACGAGTCCGTCGCGAGCTGTGCTCATCCTGCACGATCGAGGCGCCGCGCGCTAGGGCGGTTGTCGCAAAACCGGCCGTTTTCTTGTCCCCGCTAGATGGGGGGTTTTCGCACCAGACGTCGGGTCGCGTTCGCTGTTTGCGGGGTATCACGCGGCGGGCGCCACGTGCGCCGGCGTGACGTCGGCCGGCGTCGGGCAGCCGAGGAGCGCGAGCGCGAGCCGCACCTCCTCGCGCAGCAGCGCGAGCACGTGGCGCACGCCCTCCTCCCCGCGGGCGGCGAGCGCCCAGACGACCGGCCGCCCGACGAGCGTCGCGGTCGCGCCCAGCGCGAGCGCCTTCACCACATCCGTGCCGCGCCGGATCCCGCCGTCGACGAGCACCGGCGTGGCGTCGCCGACCGCCTCGACCACCTCGGGCAGCGCCTCGATCGACGCGGCCACGCCGTCGAGCTGGCGGCCGCCGTGGTTCGACACGATCACGCCAGCCGCGCCGTGCTCGACCGCGAGGCGTGCGTCCTCCGGCGTGAGGATCCCCTTGACGAGGACGGGTATCGGCGATGCGTCGGCGAGCTGCTCGAGGTCGCGCCAGGTGAGCGACGGGTCGAGCATGCCGATCACCTCGGCCGGCGTCGGCGCCCCGCCGCCGCTCGAGATCGCCGCGTAGGCCGGCACGTGAGTGCCCTCGGGGATCGCCCACTGCAGGCGGATGCTCGCCTCGCGCGGGCCGAGGTACGGCACGTCGACCGTCAGGACGATCGCGCTGAAGCCGGCCGCGACGACGTCGTCGATCACGGCGAGGTTGAGGCCGCGGTCGCGGAAGCAGTAGAGCTGGAACCAGCGCGGGGAGTCCGGGGCGGCCTCCGCTATCTCCGCCGGCGCCGCGGTGGCGAGCGTCGAGAGGGTGAAGAGCGTGCCGGTGGCCGCGGCGGCGCGCGCCACGCCCGGCTCGCCGTCGGGGTGCGCCACGCGCAGGAGCGCCGTGGGCGCGACCAGGACCGGCATCGACAGGGTGTGCCCGAGCACCTCCGTGGCGGGCGACACCGAGCCGACGTCGACGAGCACGCGCGGGCGCAGGATCAGCCGGCGGTAGGCCTCCTCGTTGCGACGCAGGGTCCACTCGTCACCGGCGCCGCCAGTGAAGTAGCTGAGCACGCCCGCGTCGAGCGCCTCGGTCGCGAGGCTCTCGTAGTCGCGTACGTTGACCGGGTCGGCCACCTCCGGCCATCATAAGCTCGGCGCATGGAGCTCGTGACCGGTGCGACTGGATACGTGGGCGGCCAGCTCGTCGAGCGGCTGCGCGGCGAGGGGCGGCCGCTCCGCGCGGCCTCGCGCAACGCCGCCCTGTTGGCCGGCGCGCCGGGCGTCGAGTCGGTCCAGGTCGACCTCGTGACCGGCGACGGCCTCGAGGCGGCGCTCGACGGCGTGACCACGGCGTACTACCTCGTCCACTCGATGGAGGGCGCGACGAGCGCGAACGGCGGGTCATTCGGCGACCGGGACCGGCGCGCCGCGCGCAACTTCGCGAACGCGGCGCGCGCCGCCGGCGTCGAGCGGGCGGTCTACCTCGGCGGCATCGTCCCGCCGTCCGGCACGCCGCTCTCGGCCCACCTCGCCTCGCGACTCGAGGTCGAGGAGATCCTCCTGCGCGCGCTCCCGGAGTCGGTCGCCCTCCGCGCCTCGATCGTGATCGGCGCGCGCTCGTCGTCGTTCCGGATCCTCGTCCGGCTGGTCGAGCGGCTGCGCGTCCTGCCGTTCCCGGCCTGGCAGGTCAACCGCACGCGGCCGATCGACGAGCGCGATGCGATCGAGTACCTCGCGCGGGCGCCGCAGGTCGCGGCCGCCGCGGGTCGATCGCTCGACATCGGTGGCCCGGACGTGCTGTCGTACGGCGCGATGATCGAGCGCATCGCCGACCTGATGGGCGTAGGCAGACCGCCGCTGCGACTTCGCGTCACGCAAACCCCCGCCGCAAGCGCCGTGGTCAGCGCGATCACCGACCAGCCGCTCGACCTCGTCCGCCCGCTGATGCAGAGCCTCGAGAGCGACCTCCTCCCGCGCGACGAGTCGGCCCGCGAGCTGTTCGGGATGCGGCCGCGGTCCTTCAACAGGGCGGTGGAGCACGCGCTCCGCGAATGGGAGCTGGCCGAGCCGCTCGCGGCGCGATGACGAAACTGAAGCGCGAGATCGACATCCAGGCGCCGCCCGACCGCGTCTACGACGTGCTGGCGGATCCGAGCTGCCTCGGGGAGTGGGTGACGATTCAGGAGGAGCTCGAGGAGGCGCCGAGCGGCGACCTCGAGGCAGGCCACAAGCTGCGCCAGCGGATGAAGGTCGCCGGCCAGCGCTTCCGGCTCCACTGGACCGTCGTCGAGGCCAACCGCCCGACGCGGATCGTCTGGGAGGGCAACGGCCCGATGGGCACCAAGGCCAGGGCCGTCTACGAGCTCAGCTCGAACGGCGACTCAGCCACGCACTTCTCGTACCTGAACGAGTACGAGCTGCCCGGCGGGATCGCGGGCAGGATCGCCGGCCGCGCCGTGCAGGCGGCGTCGGGCCGCGAGGCGGACAAGACCCTGGAGCGGCTCAAGAAGCTCGTCGAACAGCGGCAGTAACGACGCTTCGAGAGGTGAACGTCCCGTTGTGGTCGCTATAGCGACCAAAAACGGACGTTCGACCGTGGGCCGCCCTCGCCAGCCGCTGTCAGCGCCCGGGCCCTACTCGCCCTCGGCGGAGCACGCGGCCCCGCTCGCGCCGGCGGCGCCGGGCAGCCGCGCGAGCAGCTCCGCGAGCGTGTCGATCTCGGCCGCCGAGAGTCGGTCTTCGAACAGGGCGCGCACCGCGGCGACGTGCCCGCACGAGGCGGCGCGAAGCTTTTCGAGCCCTGCGTCGGTGAGCACGGCATAGGTCACGCGGCCGTCCG
>JAXDLK010000383.1:0-2540 GCA_034666665.1 Candidatus Binatota bacterium | reverse complement strand
CCTCTTTGTGATCGTGCGCGAAATCTCCCACAAGATTGGTGAGAATAGTGCGCATGTAAAAACCGATTTCCTTTCGGCCAACCATCGCCATTGTGCCATTCTCCCAAGTGGAAACGAGTAATGGCTTTTCTTCTGCCAAGGCAATCGGGTGTTTTGCCGCCTGTTGACTATTCTCTAGAATCGCCATCTGGCGAACCTGCATGTTGAGGTAAAGACCGACGGGGGCACCGTCGTCCTCTCCACCCATGACGGAACTCAGGCGAATGTAGACAAGGGGAACCCGGCCAGCATCTTGCGGCTGAAGCACTCGAATTCCATTTTTACTGAGGGCCTCGTGTGCCAGCGCGTGCAAGTGTTCTTTCTTGAGCCCAGTCTTTTGCATAGCCGCATTCAAATCTTCAACCACAACCCGCACCGCCATCACCCCAGTAAGGCTGCGGATCGCAGACGACGGCTCGGCGAGCGCGAACTGCGCAAAACTGACAATTACTAGGGCCATAAAGCCTACACAGAACGGTTTTCTCATGGTCTCGGGAGCAATACCTGTTTATGACGACTTGCGGAGGCGCTTGTACCGTGCAAACACCTCATCAAAGGTTTCATTGTAGAACGCGCAGCGCAGGCGGAGCATCGTGTTCCCATTGAGGACATACCACCACGCCCCCGAGCGTTTCATGCGGACGTGGCAAATGAATTTATTGGCCGATTCAATCCCGCCCGACCCCCGGGGATACTGCCCGCGCTTGAAGGAGCGATAGTTGATGCGATGGGCGTTGGTGTGCAAATACCCAATCAGCTTGCGGATTTCCTCAGCGGCGTCCGTCGAGGCTGGAGTCATCCGGTGTAGCCCCCAGAGGACGCTGGCGACCTCGCCAAAATTGAGCCGCGTCATCGTCGCTTCAATCCAGCCCGCTTGCTGGTGCGGCTCCGGGTATTGGAGGTGTGCCACATGATGGACGCGCTCGGAGCAGTGATAATAGTCGAGGATTTCTTTGCCCGTGGGAAACGCGGCCTGCAAATGGGACCACAGCCATTTGGCCCCATCCCCTAACAACGCGATGCGCACCTGGGCGACGGGAATCAAGGTTGCGGCAAACCGCAGGGCCTCGCCAAATTCTTCCTCCGTGGCGATCTGATGCCAACTCAAGATCTGCTCAATCCGCTCGTGCCCGACCAAATACATCCGAAAGCCTTTGGCTTCCTTCCACTCCCCCGCCCCCCGCTTGTCCCCCCGGCCCTGGGCGGCTGGGCGCGTCGGTACCGCTGCGCCATCCCCCGCCACCACGAGCACCGGGCGCCACACCCGCCCGGTGCTCGCCTGCTCAATGAGGGCTTCGACCCGCTGGCGACTGGGCAAGACCCGCACCGTATCGGCGACTTCACCGAGCTTCGCCGCCACGTCTTGCATGCAATGATCGGTCATCGGAATGCCGGTCAACCGCTCAAAAATCTGACTCGCCCGCGTAAACGGGACTTCCGTGAACAGCTCCGCTGCGGCGCGCTGGAGGTCATACTGCTTGCGCTCCGGCGCCAGCTCTAACGCCTCATCAAAGGGATGGCTCCCCCGCTGACAGTACCGACAGTAAAAATACGGCCGCTCAAGTTCAAGTGCGCCATGTCGACTTTCGATCGTGCGCCGGTGTAACTGCTGCTGCCGGGCTAAGGTGCGCCCACACTCTTCACAGACATGGGTCCGGGCCGCCAGCTCTTTGGCCCCACGACTGCGGACCACTTCCCCCAAGAGTGCTCCCGTGACCGCCTGTCCTTCCCGTCGCACCAGCTCGCTCAACTCCTCAAAGGTTTTCCTCGCGCTCTCCATTGTCAGCTTCTTTACCATCTCATCAATCGCCTGATAACCTACGGCCCGCCAGTGCTCAGCTTCCTGCTGCTGGCGCACCTGCGCTAACTCTACCACTGCTCCCATGATGACTCTCCCCTCGACTGTGTTTGGGTCGAGTCACGAGCTAAGCTACTCCTCCCCGCTTCTCAAGAGCCTCTTGCTCGCGTGCCCCCTGCTCTTGTGGGTCTCGTGCTTTGCAATAAATAGGTATTGCTCCCTTTCCGCAGTTGCCCAAGACCACCGAGGTCACCCCGTGCCACCCGGAAATCGTGCAGTAGGGGTCCCAGCGAATTTGCGCATCGTAATGCGTGTGCAGATCGACAAAACCTGGCGCGACAATAAGGCCATCGGCGTCGATCACTTTCTTCGCGAAGCCTGGAGCCCGTCCGCCGATTTGTGCGACTTTGCCGTCTTTGATCCACACGTCAGCACGAAAGCGCGGTGCGCGCGTGCCATCGACCACGGTTCCTCCTTTAATTTGGATGTCGAAATCTGCCATCTTTTGGGTCCTCCTTATTGCTTACCGCGATACCATAGCAAAATTCTTTTTCTTCACCACATTCCAGTCAAGGCATTCAACTAAACTTTACCGAGACTTCTCCTATAATAGAAAAAGTCGCACGATACGAGCCGGGCTGGGTGATCGCATGATGACAAAACGAGCCCGTGATAACGGGCTGTCCTGGCTCCAAGCCTAAGC
>JAXDLK010000382.1:0-2828 GCA_034666665.1 Candidatus Binatota bacterium | reverse complement strand
GGGCCTGACCGGCCAGGGCGCCGCGGCAGCGCGGCGCGATCTGCGCCGCGCCACGCGAGGACTGCCCGAGCGTCTCGCCGACGCCCACGGCACGGCGGCGGACCGCCTCCAGCGCCTCGCCCGCGGCGAAGGTGACGCGCAGGTCGTGGTCGAACGTGAGCACGGCGGCGCCCGGAAGCGTGTGGACGAGCTCGCGGTAGCGGGCTTCGGTGTCGGCCAGCCGCCGCTCCATGGTCGTGCGCTCGGAGACGTCGCGGACGACCGCGTGGACGCGGCTGCCGTCCGCCTCGCGGCGGGCGCTCCACTCGACGTCGCGCCGGCCGCCCCCGCGCGTGGCGATGCCGCTGCGGCACACCTCGGCCGTGCCCGCGACGAGCTCGTCGATCGCCGCCGCATCTTCCGGGTCGACGAAGTCGCGCAGGGGGCGCGAGCGCAGCTCGTCGTCGGTCCAGCCGAGCACGCGCGTCCAGGCGCCGTTGAGCCGCTCGAGGTGGCCGCTCGGGGCGATCGTGCAGAGCATGTCCGGCGCGAGGTCGAAGAAGCGCCCGGTCTCCTCCTCCAGCCGGCGCATCTCCGTCTCGTCGCGGGCGACGCTCACGAGGCCGACGATGCGCCCCTGGCCGTCGCGGTACGGGACCTTGACGACGGAGTGCGTGCGCCGGCCGTCCGCGTAGGCGGCCGTGCGCCAGTAGCGGCGCGGGCCCCCCGACGCCAGCACGGCCTCGTCCTGGAGACGCCGCGGGCCCGCGACGTCCGGTGGGAGCAGCTCGGCGTCGGTGCGGCCGAGCACCGCCTCGCGCGGGTGTCCGAGGATGTCCAGCGACGCGTCGTTGGCCAGCAGGTACCGGCCGGCGAGGTCCTTGACCGCGATCGCGTCGGTGGTGCCGGTGAGGATGCCGTGGAGCAGCTCGTCGCTGCGGCGCAGCCTGCGCGTCATCCGCCAGGACACGACCGCCGCGGCGGCGAAGCCGCCGACCCGGACGCCGAGGCTCCAGCTGATCGGCAGCGCGTCGGAGGCGATCACGTCGCGCAGCGAGAGGCTGACGATCGCCGCGGCCGCCGCGGTCAGGCCGGCGGCGAGGCCGACGCGCGCGGCCAGCCAGGCGACGGCCAGCACGAACAGCACCGAGACGCCGCCGAGGGACGGCGCGAGCAGCTGGAGCGCGGCGCAGGCCAGGACGGCCACGGCGCCGGCCACCATGTCCCGGCGCCGGTCGTGCTCGGTGAGCCGGCGCTCGGGGAGGCGTCCCGAGTCGTCCTCGACCTGGCGGACGAGCCGCTCGGCCTCGTGGCGATCGCCGGTGCGGTTGCGCTCGACGGCGTGGCGGATCGCCCGCAGCAGCGCCGGGCCGGTCTCCTCGCCCTTGACGATGCGGTCCTGGGCGCCCGCGCGCAGCAGCCGCAGCCCGAGGTCCTCGTCGTCGTCGCCGGTGAGCACGACGAGCGCCATCGCGGGCGCGACCTCGAGGATGCGCAGCACCCCGTCGGCTCCGCGAGCGTCCGGGAGGTCGACGTCGAGCACGACGCAGTCGGCGTGGATGTGCGCCAGGTGCCGCAGCGCCTCCTCGAGGCGGCCGAAGCGCACGATGGAGGGCGCGTCCGGGAGCGCACCGAGCAGCTGCTCGAGGATCGCGGCGTGCGCGTCGGAGTCCTCGACGAGGACGAGGCGCAGGGGTGAGCGGGCGGGAGGCTCCACGGGCGTTGCCCCGGTCATCGGCCGTCCGGGGCGCGACTTCAGCCGCTAGGCTCGGCCGCCATGCCGCTCGCCAGCGTCGACGGCGCCATCGGCCCCGCCGAGGACGCGCGCATCCCCGTCACGGACGAGGGGCTCACCCGCGGGGACGGCGCCTTCGAGGTCATGCGCCTCTACGGCGGGCGTCCGTTCGCCCTGGCCGACCACGCGGCGCGGCTGCGCCGCACGTGCGCCGGGCTGCGCCTGGAGGCCGATCACGACGCGCTGGAGCGCGAGGTCGGCGCGCTGCTGGCGGCGGCCGCCCCGGGCGACGCGCTCCTGCGCGTCGTGCTGACGCGCGGCGGGCGCCGGATCCTCACCATCGAGCCACTCCCCGTGCGGGCCGCGTCGGCCCGCGTGGCGACGGTGACCTACGCCCCGAACCGCGTGCTCGACGGCCTGAAGACCCTCTCCTACGCGGGCAACATGCTCGCCGGCCGCCTCGCCCGCGAGCGCGGCTTCGACGAGGCGCTGCTGGTCACGCCGCACGGCCGCGTCCTGGAAGGCCCGACGTGGACGTTCTTCTGGGTCGCCGGCGGCCGGCCGCGCACGCCGCCGCTGGAGGACCGGATCCTGGACTCGATCACCCGCCGCTACGTCATCGAGGAGACGGGCGCCGCCGAGGCGGTGTGCACGCTCGACGACCTGCGGTCGGCCGAGGAGGCGTTCATCGCGTCGACGCTGCGCGAGGTCATGCCGATCGCGGCGGTGGACGACATCGAGCTCCCCCAGGCGCCCGGGCCGGTGACCCGGGCGGCGCATCAGGCGTTCACGCGCCGCGTGACGCGGGAGCTGGCGACGCAGGGCGCGGCCGCCTAGCGGCGACGCGCACAACCCTCCCGCCGGTCTGCCAGTTCAGGTACCAGAGCAGATGGTGCGAGGCGCCGACCACGCCGTGTACGGTGCGCGCGAACAGCATGGACAGCCGATACCCCGCTAATGGGCGCAATAACGTTCGAATCCTGACAGTAATTGGCAACCGCCCGCAGTTCATCAAGGCGGCGGCGGTCTCCGGGCCGCTGCGACACGTCGCCGACGAGGTGCTCGTGCACACGGGGCAGCACTACGACGACGAGCTCTCGCAGGTGTTCTTCGA
>JAXDLK010000381.1:0-3555 GCA_034666665.1 Candidatus Binatota bacterium | reverse complement strand
GCGGCTGCGCCGGGAGCCGCGGTCCGATGAACGACATCCTCGAGCGGCTCTTCGATCTCGAGCGCAACCGCCGGCTGATCGTCTACGGCGTCCTGCTCGGCGTGCTCGCGCTCCTCTACTGGACGCTCTCGTACTCGGGAAACGCGCAGGCGATCAGCGATCGCACGGCGCGGCTGGAAGAGGTCCAGACCGAGGTCGCGAAGAAGCAGAAGATGTCGGCGCGCCTGGCAGAATACCAGCAACAGGTGCGCGACCTCGACGCGGCGCTGAAGAAGGCAGTGGCGCAGCTGCCGGATCAGAAGGAGATCCCGGACCTGCTCTCCACGGTGTCGTCGCTCGGGCGCGAGTCGGGGCTCGAGATCATGCTCTTCCGGCAGCGCGCGGAGGTGTACCACGACTTCTACGCCGAGGTGCCGGTGGAAATGCTCATGCGCGGCTCCTACCACCAGGTGCGCGCGTTCCTGCGGTCGGTCGGGCAGCTGAACCGGATCGTCAACGTGACGGACATCGCCATGCGCAACGCGCAGGTGCTGCCGGAGCGGGTGAGTTTGGATACGAGCTGCACCGCGGTGACGTTCCGCTTCCTCACCGAGGAAGAGCGTGCCCGGATCGCGGCGGAGAAGGCGGCGCGCGAGCGATGACGCGATCGACGATCCGGTGGTGGACCGCGGCCGCCGTGCTGGGGATGACGTTCCCCGCCGGTGGCATCCCGCGCCTCGGCGCGGAAGACCGTCCGGCGATGGGTGGAGAGATCCGCCCGCCGGAGGGAGAACCCGAGGAGGAGCTCGGCGAGGGTCAAGGCGAGGAGCCGATCGAGGGTGAGGGTACCCAGACGACGGCGAAACGGTTGCGAGACCCCTTCCGTCCGTTCACGCTCGAGCTCCGGCCGAAGCGGATCACACCGCCGAAGACTCCTCTCGAGCAGTACGAGATCGGCTCTCTGAACCTGGTGGCGATCATCTGGAGCCACTCCGATCCCAAGGCGATGGTCGAGGACGCGAGCGGTACCGGCTTCACCATCGGCATCGGCACGCCGATCGGACCGCACGGCGGCATCGTCAAGAAGATCGACACGGACCGCGTGATCGTCGAAGAGGAGTACGTCGACTTCTACGGCGAGAAGAAGAAGAGCGAGATCGTCATCAAGATCGAGAAAGAGGGGGAGAAGACCGCCCACCAGTAGCGAATCCGTGGTACTCGTCCGACGGCCGAGAGCAGTCGTCCGGGACGTACGGAGAGAGGGGAGAGTTACGATGAGGAGGGGAGCTCGCAAGCTCGTTGCGGCGGCTCTCGGTGTGGTGTTCGGGATCGCGGGTTCGGGGTGCGCGCAGAAGACGCGCGTCCGCGAGCGCCCGGCCCCGCTGACCGAGGAAACGCCCGCCGCTCGAGCGCCGCAAGAAGAGGAACCCGTCAGCACCATCCGGGAGGTGCCGGATGCGCCGGCCGCCGACCCGATCCGTCTCCGCGGCGTGAAGCTGGTTCAGCACGAGGGACAGTCCGGCATCTTCATCAAGCTTTCGCGGCCGCCCGAGAAGGTCGAGCATTTCTCGCTCACCAAGCCGAGCCGGCTGGTGATCGACGTGTTCGGTCCCGTGGACACGGACGGTGCCGACTTCGAGCGCACGCCGACCGGCCTGGCGGCGATCTCGAAGGTACGGGTCGCGCGCCAGTCGGGGCGCATGCGCTTCGTGCTCGACCTGAAGGAGCCGAAGCCGAAGTACGAGGTGAACGAGCTGAAGGAGATGCTCGTCGCGTTCATCGGCGAGCGAAGCGGCCAACCCGCGCCTCCGACGGAGGAGGTGCTGTACGCCGCCGACGGCGAGCCGAGCACGCCGAAGGCGTCCGCGTCCATGGCCGCCGCATCCACTCCCGCCGCCGAGGGGCGCACGGCTCCGCGGAACGGCGTCCACCAGTACAGCGGACAGAAGATTTCGCTCGACTTCAAGGATGCCGACATCCTGAACGTGCTCCGCATCCTCGCCGAGGTGAGTGGCCTCAACATCGTCGCCACCGACGACGTCAAAGGCCGCGTCACGCTTCGCCTGGTCGACGTGCCCTGGGATCAGGCGCTCGACATCGTGCTCGAGGCGAACCGCCTCGACAAGGTCGCCATCGGCAACGTCGTCCGGGTCTCGACCGTCACACGTCTCAAGGAAGAGCGCGAGGCGCAGCTCGCGGCCGAGGAGGCGGCGAAGGACCTCGAGCCGCTCGAGACCGGGTACGTGAGCGTCAACTACATGAAGGTCGGTGATCCCGAGGACAAGCTCACCGACAAGATCAAGGACGTGCTCTCCGAGCGCGGCAAGGTGACCGTCGATCGGCGCACGAACACCGTGATCGTGCGCGACATCGCACGAGGCGTCGAGGCCGCGCGGGAGCTGATCGCGCGGCTCGACACCCAGACGCCGCAGGTGCTGATCGAATCCAACGTCGTCGAGATGACGACCAACTTCCAGCGGGACCTGGGCATCCAGTGGGGCTTCAACTACGGCTTCGGCCCGCAGTTCGGGAATGCGACCGGACGCGAGTTTCCGAACAACGGCGTCATCGGCGGCTCGACGGGCGGCGGCTCGAACGGGCCGGGCGTCGGCGCCGGTGCGGTTCCCGGGACCGGACCGCCGGGGGCGATCTCCCCGGGAAGCAACTCCGGGCCGACGATCGGACCGGGAGGCGTGCCCTCGGTACCGATCCCCTTCATCGCCGACTTCCCGGCGCAGACCGTCGCCGCCGGCGAGGGTGCGGCGTTCGACCTCGCGCTCGGCTCGATCAACGGCTCGAAGGCGCTGAACGCCAAGCTGACCGCGATCGAGCGGGACGGCAAGGGGCGCGTGCTGTCACGTCCGCGAATCGTCACGCTCAACAACCTGCCTGCCGTGATCGAGAGCATCCGCATCTTCCGCGTCCGCCTGCCGAGCACCGGAACGGTGATCTCGACGGCTCCCGGCGGCGTCGCGGGCTCGGCGACGTCCGCGACCGAGCAGATCCGCACCGGCATCACCTTGAACGTGACGCCGCAGGTATCCTCCGACGGATTCATCCTCATGGACATTCACGTGAAATCCAGCGCCGCCGACTTCGGGCAGCAAGTCGACAACATCCCGGCGGAGATCAGCCGCGAGGCACACCTGAACGTGCTGATCCGCGACGGGGAGACGCTGGTCATCGGTGGCGTGCTCCGCGACGACAGCCAGAACCAGGAGAACGGGCTCCCGTACCTGCGATCGATCCCCGTGCTCGGCTGGCTCGCGAAGCGGCTCTTCCGTACGAACCAGCGGGAGGAGCTGATCGTCTTCATCACGCCGAAGATCGTCCGCGGCATGGCGACCGCCGCATCGCTGCCGTCGGCGCGCGACCTCTGGGACGGCCGGCAGACCTACTGACGCCGGCACACCGCTCGGAACCTCGGGCCCGGGACCGCATTCGCGGTTCCGGGCCCGATTTGTTTCGCGGCCGCGTTCGGCTACAACCAGCGCGCGAGGAGAAGCCGTGCTGCGCTACCTGACTGCGGGCGAGTCCCACGGCCCCTGTCTCACTGCCGTGGTCGAGGGGTTTCCC
>JAXDLK010000380.1:0-5678 GCA_034666665.1 Candidatus Binatota bacterium | reverse complement strand
GGCCGCATGACGAGGGCCGGAGCTTGGCCGCCGCGTCGATTTCCGACAGATTCGCCGGGTCGGACGTTCATCGTGAAGCTTTTCGCGACAGTGGCCCGCTCGCGGCGCCTGGGCGAACGTCGCCGGGGGGCGGCCATTGCGCTCGCCCTGCTTTCGCTGGCCTTCGCCCCTCCCGCCGCCGCAGCGAAGAAGCCGGAGCCGTCGCTGCTCGAGCGCGAGCCTCCGGGGTTCGACGGCGAGACCCTGGTTCGCGTCCGCGACGCCGTCTTTTCCGCGCCGGAGACGATGCCGGCGTTCCTCGCGAGCGCCCGAGAGCAGGCGGCGACGGTCGGGCTCTCCGGAACCGCGCTCGTCCTCCTGTTGCTGCTCGCGATCGCGTACGCGCTTTTCGGCCAGCGGCGATTCGCCGCCTGGTTCGACCCGGTGCTCGCTCGGGTGCGCGCACGCCTGCCGCCCTCCGTTCCGCCCTGGCTCTCCGCGCTCGCGTACGTGCTCGCGGCCGGCATTCCGCCGCTCGTCCTCTGGTTCCTCTACCGCGGCGTCGCGCGTGCGACGGGGCTCCGGCATCCGGCATTCCTGATTCTCGAGCCACTGCTTCTGGCGTGGGCGTGGTTCGCGCCGGCGCTGACCGCCGTTCGCGAGCTCTTCTTGCGCCCACTCCTACGGGTCCCGCGCGAGCAGGGTGTCCAGCTCTACGGGATCGCACGCTGGATGCTCGTCTACGGAATCCTGCTCGCCGCCATCCTCGACGGCGCGGCGACGCTCGGCGCGCCGATCGACGTCCTCGCGCTCCTGCATTCACTCCTCGAGCTCTCGCTGATCGTCCTGCTGGCGGCGGTTTTCGCCCGCCGCGCGGCGGTGATGGCGCTGGTCCCCGATTTTCCCGCACCCCTCTATCGCCGCTTCAGCGCGGGGTTCGACCGCGCCTATCCACTCGTCTGGGCGGTGACGGTCGTCACCGCCCTCCTCGCCTGGGCCGGCTTCCGGCGGCTCGCGCACTTCGTCTGGATCCGCACCTGGGCGCTCGCCGGCCTCTTCCTCGGCGCGGTGGTCGTCCATCACTTCTTGCTGATCGTGCTCCGCCGGCGGATCGTCGAGCGCCAGCCCGATCGCGAGGCGGCGTGGCAGTTCTACCGTTCGGCGAGCCACCTCCTCGACTACGTCGGCGTGATCGCCGTCGCCGTGCTGGCGCTCGAGCTCGTCGGAGTATGGGGGCCGCTCACGCGCACGCTCGCAGCACCCGTGTGGATGATCGGCGACCGCCCGCTGTCGCTCTTCATCCTCCTGCAGGCGATCGCCATCGCCGCGGGCTTCGTGTTCTTCGCCCGGCTGCTGCCCGACTACCTCGACTTCCGCGTCTACCCGGCGCTCAGCGTCGACGAAGGCGTCGCGCACGCGATCAACACGTTCCTGCTCTACGCGCTGAGCGTCGCCGGGATCCTCTCGGCTCTTCAGGTGGTCGGCATCGGTCTCGCCCCGCTGATGCTCTTCGCCGGCGCGCTCGGCATCGGCGTCGGTCTCGGTCTGCAGACGATCGCGAACAACCTGGCGAGCGGCCTGACCTTGATCTTCAGCCGCGCGCTTCGCAAAGGGGATTGGGTGACGGTGGGCGACACCCTCGGCGTCATCCAGGAGGTCGGTGTCCGCGCCACGCGGCTGCGCACGCGCGACGCGGTCGAGTATCTGGTTCCGAACGCCGAGTTCAACGCCGGCACGATCGTCAACTGGACGTATTCGAGCTCGATCGTACGCATCCACGTTCCCGTCGGGGTGGGCTACTCTTGCGATCCGGAGGAAGTCCGCGCGATCCTCGAGCGCGTGGCCGCGGCGTCGCCGCACGTCGAGCGTGCTCCGGCCGCCGAGGTCTGGTTCGTCGGCCTCGGCGAATCCAGCCTCGACTTCGAGCTCCTCGTCTGGATCAACGTGAAGCAGGTCTCGGACCGGAAGGTGAAGAGCGATCTCTACTTCGCGATCTTCGCCGCCTTCCGCGACGCCGCGATCGAGATCCCGTTCCCACAGCGGGACGTACACATCCGGTCCGACGTGCGGACGGAATCTGACCCGGCAGTGCCGACCCGGCGGGGAGAGGGGACGTGATTCGATGACGAAGTTCGTCAAGCAGTGGTCGCGGAAGGCAGGGCTCCCGCCAGGCACGCTCGTGCCGGTCGGCACGCCGTCGGGGGAGGCGGTGACGATCGACGTCATCCGCTATTCCGAGCACGACGTCACCGAGTCGCGGGTGAACAGCGTGGAGGAGGCGGCACGTCTTCGCCAGGCCGGCGCCGTCACCTGGATCGACGTCTCCGGCGTCGAGGACGTCGAGGTGCTCGAGGCGTTCGGCCGGGTGTTCGGTCTCCACGCGCTCGTGCTCGAGGACGTCATGAACACCGACCAGCGGCCGAAGCTCGAGGAGCACGATGCCTACCTCTTCGTGGCGGTGAAAATGCTCGGCTGGAACGAGGCGCGCGGCGACATCGACGGCGAGCACATGAGCGTGATCCTCGGCGAGGACTTCGTGATCTCGTTCGGAGAAAAGGCCGGCGACGTCTTCGATCCGGTGCGGGAGCGGATTCGGAAGGCGAAGGTACGCATCCGCAAGATGGGCGCCGATTACCTGGCCTACGCGCTCCTCGACATGATCGTCGACAACTACTTCGGTGTGCTCGAGCGGCTCGGCTCGGACGTCGACGAGCTCGAGCAGCAGCTGCTCGACGACCGCGCGGAGGACCCGCTCTCGCGACTGCACCAGATCAAGCGCGAGATCGTGTACCTGCGGAAATCCGTGTGGCCGCTGCGCGACGTCGTTTCCGGCCTGCTGCGTTCCGACTGCACGTTCGTACGCGAGGAGATCAAGCCCTTTCTGCACGACCTCTACGATCACACGATCCAGGTGATGGACACGATCGAGACCTTTCGGGACATCAGCGGCGGCCTGATGGACCTCCACCTCTCCGTCGCCAGCAACCGGATGAACTCGGTGATGAAGGTGCTGACGGTGATCGCCACGATCTTCATGCCGCCGACCTTGCTCGTCGGCGTCTACGGCATGAACTTCGAATTCATGCCGGAGCTGCACTCGCGGTGGGGCTACCCGATGGTCTGGGTCGGCATCGTGCTCGTGGTCACGGGAATGCTCGCGTACTTCCGGAAGATGCGCTGGATCTGAGCGTCACCCGCCCCTCACCCGGCGGCCCTCACCCGCCCTTCGGGCACCCGCCCTCGCGGACGCAGCTCGGGCGGCCAAGATACTCCTCGCCAGCTCGGAGTGGCCGGCTCGCAGAAGCGCTCGAGGGCGCAAGACGTTGCTCACCAGTTCGCAACGCGCCTCCAGGACGGGAGAGGGGAATCGGAAGCGGTCATTTACGGGCGGTCACCACCCACGCGGCGGCCTGCATCTCGAGGCCGGCATTCGACTGGTAGGGCACGAGCGCCGCGCGTACGACCACCGCCACGTGGCTGCGCACCTGCGGGTCGACCTCGCGGAGCACGCCTGCGAGAGGTCCGATCTGCAGCAGAAGCTCGACGGCGTCGGCAACGTCGCCGCCTCCGCCGATCGTCAACGGCTGGACGAGCTCGTCGACGCCGAGGTCGACGAAGCCGGCACCCTCGAGGATCCGGTGCACGCGCTGGATGTCGGCGAACGCGAACGGACCGGGAGCTTCTGCAGCCACCGGCGGCGGGGGTGCGACGATCCGCGAGGCGGCGGCCAGGGGCACTGCGACCCAGGCGTTCCGCGCCAACGCCTGCCAGCAGACGAATGCGAGCCGCCCACCCGGACGGAGGCCCTTCCGTAGATTCGCGAACGCCGCGGCCGGATCGGCGAAGAACATCACGCCGAAGCGCGAGAAGACGAGGTCGTACTGGCCCGCGGGAAGCGCGTACGTCTGCGCGTCGGCATTCTCCAGCCGGACGTTGTCGAGACCGGCCGCGCGGACGCGCTCGGCGGTACGCTCGAGCAGCGGCGAGCACACGTCGACGCCGAGCACGCCCCCGGAGCCGCCGACCCGCCGAGCGAGCTCGATCGTGGTATCGCCGGCGCCGCAGCCGACGTCCACGACCCGCTCCCCGGCGCCGACTCGCGCCCGGTCCATGGCTTCGAGGCCGAGCGGACGGAGCTGCGCATCGATCTTCTGCTGCAGCGCGAGCCACTTCGGAGCGGCGACCTCGTTCCAGTAGTGGATCTGCTCGGCATTCGCCGCCGTCGCGTCAGGCGAGGTCATTCGCTAGACAGTGGAGCAGCCGGCGGGCCGACGCAACGGAGGACGAGACATGGGGACCGTGCGAACCGAGGATCGGGACGGTGGCGTCCGGGTGCTCACGCTGGACCGCCCGCCGGCGAATGCCGAGGACGAGCGGCTTCTCGGCGATCTCGGCGCGGCGCTCGACGACGCCCGCACGGACGATCTGGTCCGGGCCGTGGTGCTGACCGGCGCCGGCCGCTTCTTCAGCGGCGGCTTCGATCTCTCCGCTGCGGCCCGCGGTGACGACTCCGTCGCCGTGCTGACGGACGTCTTTCGCGACACGCACGTGAAGCTCCTCACGCTGCCGAAGCCGACGATCGCGATGATCGCCGGGCACGCGATCGCGGGCGGCCTCGTCCTCGCGCTCGCGTGCGACTACCGGCTCGGCCTCGACGGCGACTACAAGATCGGCCTCAACGAGGTGGCGATCGGAGCGTCGTATCCGATGGTGGCGATGGAGATCGTCAAGCTGCGCCTGACGCATGCGCGCGCCGCCGAGCTCGTGCTCGGAGCGGCGCTCTATCCGGCGAGCCAGGCGATCCGTCTCGGCGTCGTCGACGAGCTGCTGCCCGCGGAGAAGCTCACGGACACGGTGCTCCGCCGCGCGCAGCGCATGGGAGCATTCCCGCGGGAGGCGTACGCGCATTCGAAGGCGGCGCTCATGGCCGAGGCGCTCGAGCGGGTGCTCGCACAGACGCCGGAGGAGGCGGCGCGCACGGCGGCGATCTGGCAGAGTGCGGAGAGCCGCGCGGCCCGCGCCGCGCAGCAGCAGAAGCTCGGCAAGCGCGCGGAGTAGCATCCGCCGCGTCGAGCCGCCGCTTTCGTGTCGGACGACCGAATCAGAATTCGTCCGAGAAGGGAGTCTTCCCCGGAGTTCTCCTCACTCACCGGGTGCTACGTCCTGAGCGGGCCTTCCGCGTGAACCGTCGGCGCGCTCCTGCCCGTTTCTGCGGCACGTTCACGCCGCAGCCGACGGGGATGCAGCCACGAGAGCACGCCCGCGAGCACGAACAGGATCGGCACGTCGCCGACGAGATGGGTCATCTCGTGCTCCTGCGCAAACGAGTCGTACGTCATGACCAATCCGTGCAGGACACTCGAGAGGATCGTGAAGTCGACGAGAATCGCGTGCCGCTCCGGGTCGAGCGCGGTCGGGATCAGGCACACGCCGAGCGCGAAATAGATCGCGATGATCATGCGCTCGTAGGGACCGTGCGCCGCCGGATGTGCCCAGCGAAATCCCGCCGGCCAGAGATCGAACATGAACGGCAGCAAGAGGATCAAGAACGCCGCCGTCGCGAGCAGCACGCCCTTCAGCGCCCGGAGTTTCGTTTCTGCCGCCATCTGACCTCCTTCGACCTACCGATCCTTTGGGAGAGAAGTACCCGGATGACCGAGAAGTGCCGCGAGAAGTAGGCGTTGTCGCTGGCAATGATT
>JAXDLK010000379.1:0-3134 GCA_034666665.1 Candidatus Binatota bacterium | reverse complement strand
CGGATCGGAACGACGGCCCCGATCGCGCGCAGCGGCACCGCGAGCAGCTGCGCGAGCGGGTCGGGCACGGCGACGATGCCGCCTTTCGCGAGAGCAGCGATCTCGGACTCGCGCCAGCCTACGAGCGCGAGCGGCGGTCGCGGCGAGCCGCGGGGCACCGACAGCTCGATCGCGACCGCGCCGGCGGCGGCGAGGTCGTCGGCGAGCTCCGCGTCCACCGCCGCTCCCGCGCAGAGGAACGCGATGTCCACCTGCGGAAGCTCCGGCGGCAGCCGCTGGACGCGCACCCCATCCTCGCCGAACGCGACCTCCGAACCGGCGCTCCGCTCCGAGGCATAGAGGAGCAGCTCGCGAATCGGCAGCTCCCGTTCGGCGAGAAGGGAGACGATCTCCTGCCCGACCAGACCGGTCGCCCCGACGACGGCGACGCGAGCACCCCCGACCTTCATCGTTCGAGAGCTTCGAGGACGCGCGACCCCATCTCCCGGCAGCCGACGGCGCGGCTTCCCGGCTCGGCGACGTCCGGGGTTCGCCAGCCGTCCGCGAGCACGTGGTCGACGGCGCTCTCGACCGCGCTCGCTGCCGCCTCGGCACCGAGCGAGTAGCGCAGCAAGAGGGCGGCGGAAAGGATCGTGGCCAAGGGATTCGCGCGATCGGTCCCTGCGATGTCCGGAGCGCTCCCGTGAATCGGCTCGTAGAGGCCGCGCGGCTTCCCGGCACGATTCTCTGCGTCGCCCACGGAGGCCGACGGCAGCAGCCCCATCGAGCCCGAGAGCATCGCCGCCTCGTCGGTGAGGATGTCACCGAACATGTTCTCGGTCGCGATCACGTCGAAGTCCCGCGGGCGGCGGATCAGGTACATCGCCATCGCATCGACCAGGAGGCTCTCGAAGGTTACGTCGGGGTACTCGGCCGCGACTTCCCCGGCGACCTCGCGCCACAGCCGGGACGTCGAGAGGATGTTCGCCTTGTCGACCGAGGAGACTCTCCGGCGCCGGAGGCGCGCGAGCTCGAACGCGGTGCGCATGAGACGCCGGATCTCGTGCTCGTCGTACACCATCGTGTCCACGGCCTCACGGCCGCGCTCGCCGTTCCGACGCTCGCTCGGCCTGCCGAAGTAGATGCCGCCGGTGAGCTCGCGCACGACGACGAGATCGACACCTTCGAGCACGGCGCGCTTGAGCGTCGAGGCGTCGAGGAGCTCCTTCGGCACCCGTACCGGGCGCAGGTTCGCGAAGAGGCCGAGCTCCTTCCGGAGCGCGAGCAGCGCCTGCTCCGGACGGACCGACGCCTTGGGATCGTCCCATTTCGGGCCGCCGACCGCGCCGAGGAGAATCGCGTCCGCGCCCCGGGCTTCTTCGAGGACCTCTGGGCGCATCGCCGTCCCGTGCACGTCGATCGACGCGCCCCCGACGACCGCCTCGGGAAAGTCGAGCGCGACGCCGAACCGTCCGGCCGCGGCCTCGAGGACGCGCACCGCTTCCGCGACGACCTCCGGCCCGATGCCGTCGCCGGGGAGCACGAGAACGCGGAACCTGGTGGTCACGGCCCGACGTTCCGCAGCTGCTGCTGGTACCGCTTCCGTTGCTCGATCTTGTTCAGCGCGTTCACGAAAGCGAGCGCGCTCGCCATGATGATGTCCGTGTGCGACCCCTGTCCGTTGACGCTGATGCCGTTCTCGCGGACGAGGCAGGAGACTTCGCCCTGGGCGTCGGTGCCCCCGGTGATCGACTTCACCGAGTAGCGCTCGAGCTTCAGATCGTTTCCCGCGATCTTCTTGATCGCGCGGTAACAGGCGTCGACCATCCCGTCGCCGGTGGCGTTCTCGACGTGCTCGGCGCCGTCGACGCGGAGCTTCACCGTCGCGTGCGGCACGGCCATGCTCGACGACGTGACGTTCAAGTAGACGAGCTCGTAACGCTCCGGGATGCGCACCGCCTCCTCGGCGACGATGGCGATCAGGTCCTCGTCGTAGACGTTCTTCTTGCGGTCGCAGAGCGCCTTGAACTTCTCGAACGCCTTGTTCATGTCGAGCTGACCGGGCTCCACGCCGAGCAGCTTCAGCCGATCGACGAACGCGTGCCGGCCGGAATGTTTGCCGAGCACGATACGATTCGACGTCAGGCCGACCGACTCCGGGGTCATGATCTCGTACGTGAGCTTGTACTTGAGAACACCATCCTGGTGGATGCCGGCCTCGTGGGCGAACGCGTTGTCGCCGACGACCGGCTTGTTGATCGGGATCGCGATGCCCGTCACCTGCGACAGCAGCCGGCTCGTCGGCACGATCTGCTCGGTGACGATCCCGGTGTGCAGGCCGAAGACGTCACGACGCGTCTCGAGCGCCATCACCACCTCTTCGAGCGAGGTGTTGCCGGCGCGTTCGCCGATGCCGTTGATCGTGCATTCGACCTGACGGGCGCCGGCCGAGATCGCCGCCAGCGAGTTCGCGACGGCGAGACCCAGGTCGTTGTGGCAATGCGCGCTCCACACGACCCGGTCGCCACCCGGCGTCTCGGCGATCAGCCGGCGGAAGACGCCCGCCCAATGGTCCGGAATCGCGTATCCGGTGGTGTCGGGGACGTTGATCGTCGTCGCCCCGGCTTCGATCACCGCGCCGAACACCTGCGTCAGGTATTCACTGTCGCTCCGCGACGCGTCTTCGGCCGAGAACTCGATCGCGTCGATGTGCTTCTTCGCGAGCTGGATCGCCCAGGTGGCGGCGTCGATCACCTCTTCTCGGCTCATCATCAGCTTGTGCTTCAGATGGATGTCCGAGGTGGCGATGAAGATGTGAATGCCGGGCCGCGCCGCTTTCTCGACCGCCTTGAGCGCGCGCGTGATGTCGGCCTCCCGAGGCCGCGCGAGACTCAGCACAACGGGGCCGCGTACCGCTTCGGCGACCCGCCGGACGGCCTCGTAGTCGCCCTCGGACGAGGCCGCGAAGCCCGCCTCGATCACGTCCACGCCGAGCTTCTCGAGCTGGCGGGCGATGATCAGCTTCTCCTCCACGTTCATCGTCGCCCCCGGCGACTGCTCGCCGTCACGCAGGGTCGTGTCGAAGATCCGTACTCGATTTCGGTCGCTGTCGCTGTCCATGGGTTCTGCCCTCCGGGTTGTGGTGCGTGAAACGA
>JAXDLK010000378.1:0-13606 GCA_034666665.1 Candidatus Binatota bacterium | reverse complement strand
CGATCTGGTTGTGGTTGATGCCGTAGACCCTGTCCACGGCTTCGGTCATGCGGAAGATCCGCGCGAGATGCTCGGGCGTGAAGATCGTGCCCTCTTTGACCTGCATCATGACCATCACGTTGTTCGCGCCGCCGAAGGTGCCGGCGTACTGATAGTGGGTCTTGATGTAGGGATGGTTCTGCGGGAGGAGATCGCCGAAGCTGGTCTCGAGCTTCAGTTGGAAGGTCCAGTAGGCGAAGATTCCGGTGATGATCAGAACCACGATCGAGACGGGGTGGCGGTACTCGATCAGCTGATCGCCCAGCCAATAGAGCGCTCGTTTGGCCTCGGCCGACGTGTCTCCCCCGCTCATTGAGCTCCACCTCCGCCCGCCGCGATGGCCCGCGGCGAGTCTGCCAGCTCGGGTCCACGACCCGGTACTTCGGTTGGCCGGATCACCAACGCTGCCCCATCCGGGAAAAGATTTGCCTCTCTAGCCCAAGCTCTTCCTGAACGTCAACCGGCGATTGCGGACTCGGCCGGACCGTCATTCCTGATCCCAGATGGGTGCAGGAACGGGCGCCTCGACGGCGGCAGCGCCCGGGCCGTCCCACGGGCTCGATCGCTCGATTGACGCGTCTCGAAGATGCGTGTTACGGCGTCGCGGCTACACGGCGGAGGAGGTCTCGCGATGCTGCTCGACGGCAAGGTCGCCGTGGTCACCGGATCCGGACGCGGTATCGGCAAGGCCATCGCGGTTTGCCTCGCTCGCGAGGGTGCGAAGGTCGTCGTCAACGACGTCGGCTGCTCGCTCGACGGTCGCGGTCCGGAGGGCGACCCGGCTCGAGAGACGGTGGAGGAGATCCGCGCGAACGGTGGTGAAGCCGTAGCCAGCCACGACAGCGTCGCCGATTTCGCCGCCGCCGGGCGGATCATCCAGACGGCGGTCGACTCCTTCGGGCGGATCGACGTTCTCGTCAACAACGCCGGGATCGTGCGCGACCGCTCGATCGTGAAGATGACCGAAGACGACTTCGACGCGGTGATCGCCGTTCACCTCAAGGGCGCCTTCAACTGCGGCCGCCACGCGATCCCCCACATGCGCGATCAAAGCTTCGGCCGCGTCGTGAACATCACGTCCTCCGCAGGCCTTCGCGGCAACTTCGGTCAGTCGAATTACGGGGCAGCGAAGGCGGGTCTGATGGGCTTGACGTTCGTGTGGGCGATCGAGCTCGCGCGCTACGGCATCACGGTGAATGCGATGGCGCCCGCCGGGATGACGCGCATGGTCGCCTCGATGCCGGGAATGGACGCAGCCGCGGGACGCCCGGATCTGGACCCGGCGCTGAACGCCCCGATGATCGCGTTTCTCGCCTCCGACGCGGCCGCTCACGTGAACGGCCAGGTGTTCGGACGCCGCGGCTTCGCGTTCACTCTCTTCCAGACCCCGCGGCCGATCGCGTCGATGTACAAGCCGGGGGGTCTCACGGCAGGCGACATCGCCGAGCAATTCGATGGCGCGTTCGGGGAGCACCTGCAGCCCGTCGGGATTCCGCAGACGCGCCGCGAAAAGCCCGCTGACGAGAAATAGCCCCGCGGGGCTTCGATTGTGTTTCGGCGCGGCCCTGTGGTAGCGGCGAGCGCCCGCCCGGAAGCGCCCGGTTGCGACGAGCGAAGCGACCCCTCGTTCCGTGCCAGACCTGGTCCCGCCCACGTCCACCAGCAGAAGCAGCGCACCGACGTATGGGCGAGCTTCCCTGGAGGCCGTCGTCCGGCCGCTCGTCGACGTGCTCCGCGAAGAGGCGATCGCGCGCTCGGACGATCCGGACGCTCGGCTCAATCCGGCCGTTGCACGCTTCGTCACCTCGCTCGAGTGCCTCGCGCGCGCGGCGGGTCAGGATCCCGAGGCCGCACTGGTGGTCGCGGCCGATCTCCTGCGGCCGACGTTCTGCGCCGGGTGGTTCCTGCGGCGCGCGTTCGAGAAGCCGAGGGGCTATCCAGGCGATTATCTCCTGCTGCAACGAATCTACGAGGGCAGCGTCTCGGGCGACGGTTTGGGGGCGCTCCTCGACCGGAGCTTTCTCGACTCGGCGACCGCTCGCGCCGCTCGCGCCCGTCCCCGCGCGATTGCGAACCTGCTGAAGAGCCAGGCCCTCGACCGCGGTGCGACCGTGCGCGTCTGCAGCCTGGGATGCGGTCCGGCGCAGGAGCTCGAGGATGCCTTCGAGGGCCGCGGCGATGGCATCGCCGCCGTGGTCGCGACCCTGGTCGACATCGATCCCGGGGCTCTGCGCGCCGCCCGCAGGCGCTTGCGGCACGTGCCGGGAATCGACCTCACGCTCGTCCGCGAGAACCTTCACCGGTTCGTGGCCACGACCGATCGACGTTTCGACGTCGTGCTTTGCGTCGGAGTCTTCGATTATCTCTCCGATTCTCGGGTCGTGGACGCGATCAACGGCATTCACGCGCTGCTCGCGCCGGACGGGATTTTTCTCTTCGGGAACTGCGACGATCGTCTTCCGCCGGAGGATCGCTTCTGCATGGAGCACGTCGTCCGCTGGCATCTCGCCTATCGAGATCGGGAACGCCTTCACGCGCTCGCGGCGGAGACGCCTTTTCGGGACGTCGCGACGACGAGCGTGGACCCAGCGGGGATTCAACTGTTGGCGACTCTGCGCAGATGAAGACGGTGGCCGGCACCGATTGACGTACGGAGCCTTACGGTGAGCGGCGCTCCATCGACGGCCGAGCCGGCGGAGTCTCCGGACGCCCCCGGACGTCCTCGCCGGGGCCCGTCGCTGCTCGCCCGGCAGGCGATCGCTCACCCGTTCGCCGCGCTCGGCGCGATGCTCCTGCTGATCCTCGCGGCGTTGTGGGCAAACGGTCGCGTGTTCGATCTGCGCGGGGGGATCCTCGACGACGCCTTACCCGAGGATGACGTCTACCGGCAGATGGACCGCGCGGTGAAGGCGAAGGCGCCGGCGGGCTTCGCCGCCGGCGAGGTGGTTCCCATCGTCGTCGCGCTGCCGGCGCTCACGGCCGAGAACCTTCGCGAGGTCCTCGACGTGACGAGGGAGGCGAAGCGGGTATTCGGCAACGGCGTCGTCAGCTTGGCGACGCTTCCGGATTATCGAGACGACGGCACGACTCTGGTCGCCGATGCGTACCTGACGGAGGAGGGCCTCGCACACCTCGATCTTGCGGAGCTGCGAAGGCGCGTCGCTGCCGACCCGAGCGTGCACGGGATCTTCGTCGCCAAGGACTGGTCGTGGGCATCGATCGCGGTCTTTCTTCCCCCCGGATACGACGAGACACGCGAGGCGTGGCGCTTCGTCGAGTTCCTCGAGGGGAAGAAGCTGTCGACGCTGGAGCGGTTCCTGAAAGACGACATCCATCCGCGAGATCCGCGTCTCGGTGTCGTCGGTTGGGTGATGGGCCGCTGGCAGATCGGCCAGGGCATCAACCGCGACCTGATGCTGTTCGTCGCGCTCGGCGTCACCTTCGCGTCGCCGATCTGCTGGTGGTACCTGCGGTCGCTCCGGCAAGCGTTGGTCTGCGCGGCGGTGATCGTCACCGGGATCCTCTTGACGCGGGGCTCGATCTGGCTGCTGAACGTGGCGGGATTCGGCACGTTCGAACGCGTCTACACCGAGCTCGCGTACGCGAACATCATCGTCCAGGGGACGAGCTTCACCCTGCACGTGTTCGAGGCGTTTCGATCGTCGCGTGCGCCGACCAGCCGGGCCAAGCTTCTGGAGGCCCTGCACGTCGTCGAAGAGATCCGGCTCGTGGTGCTGATCGCCGTCGTCGGATTCGCGTGCCTGTTCACGTTTCCCGTCTGGCAGATGCGCGAGATGGCGATCCAGTCGATCTCCGGAGTGCTCTTCATCTATCTCGAGACGGTCGTGCTTCTGCCTTCGCTCTACCTGGCGCTCGAACGGTGCCTCGGCGCCGAAACGCCCGGGCGCCATTTCCACCCGGTACAGTTCACGTTTGCGCGCATCGTCGGACGCATGCGCGCACCGCGGTGGCTGTCGTGGACCGCTCCGCTCGTCACCTTCGCCATCGGCGTGGCGCTCTTCGCCGGCGGCGCGATCGCCACCAAGACCGAGCCCGAGGAGTACATCGCGGGAACTCGCATCGCGGCCACGTTCGACGACCTGCGGAGAAGCGGTTCGGGAAACGAGTTCCTCGACCTGCTGATCGAGCCGAGACGCGGCCGCGTCTTCGACCCGGCGTTCGTCGCGGCCGCATGGAGCTTGGAGGTCGATCTCGCGCGCGCCGCCGGGGGCCGTGGCTTCGAGGCCTGGCAGCGGCGCGAGGGGTTCGAGCCGGTGCAGGTGAGCGCGGTCGGGTCGATCCTCGGGAAATTGCACCAGATCGCTCGCGCGTCCTACGGCGAGGACATCCCGTCGCAGCCGGATCGAGTGCGAGACGCCTTCGCGATGATCGAGGAAGAGCTCCCCGCCGAGGTGAGAACCCAGCTCTGGTTCGACGGCGGCGTCCGGCTTCTCGTCTCGGCGGAGATGAACGACAGCGAGGCGCTGCGCGCCCTGGTCGAACGCCTCCTGCGGTTCGCGAACGAGAGGTATGGCAGCGTCCTCTCGGCGCGCGTGTTCGGCAAGGCGCCGGTGTACCCGCAGGTCGACGCCTACGTCACCCGTGGCGAGGGGCCGAACGTGCTGCTGTCGCTGTGCATGATCTTCCTCATCTACGCCGGGTGGATCGCCTGGCGGAGGAGGCGCTCCCACGTCCCGGTTCGACCGTTCGTCGGGGGCTACGTCATGGTGTCGCCGTTCCTCTTCGCCGCGGGCGTGATGGCGATCTTGATGGCGTGGCGGGGCATCCCGCTGAGCATGTCGACGGCGCCGATCGCCGACCTGGCGATCAACGCCGCGGGAGACTTCAGCGTCTACTTCTTCTCCGCGTTTCTCTCCGCATACTCGTTCGGTCGCATCCTCGAGGACGCGATCGCCCGCACCCATGCACGCGAAAGCATCGTCGTGTTCGTGGACTGCGTCCTGAATTCGGTATCGTTCTCACCGCTGATGTTCTCCCGCTTCGAGCCCGTCCGCGAGCTCGGCTGGATGATGGTGGTCATGCTGCTGGCGGCGCTGGTCGGTCTTCTCTGTTTCGTGCCGTCTCTGCTGCCGGCGACGATCGCCGCCGAGGAGGAATGAGAGTCATGACGTCGACGACATCGATCACACCGCGATCCGTTCTTCTCGCCGTCCTCGTGCTGGCAGTGTCCGGGATGCCCGCATCCGCCGCGGGAGGCGGCGCGTGCAGCGAAGGGGCGGGGCCCCTGGTCGCGGCCATCAACCGGAACCTCAGAGGTCCCGAGGGAAAGATGGTCGTCGGAGCGGGAACACTCACGTACGGCACGCAGGTCAAGTACGTGAAGTTCGCACACTACTTTTCGCCCACCGGCGAGGAGGGGTTCCAGGGGGAGGATCGGAGCGTCAACGACTACCTGCTGCGAAAGGTCCGACTGGTGCGGGGAGCCGACGACCGCGCGACCGCGATGATCTTCGTGCCGTCTCTCCGGCAAGGCCGGAAGATGCGGTTCAAGCCGACGCAGGCGCTCTTCGGAACCGGCGAGTACCACCACTATCTACTGCTGCCGATGACGGGGCTGGCGCGCGACTATTCGTTCACCTGCGCCGCCAACGGCGACAAGCTGACCTTGGTCGGCACCCGTGCCGCGAACGCGTCGCTGGCTCCCTACCCCACGCTCAAGCTCGCCGTCAGCCGGCGCGGCGACGCCTGGGTCGTCGACGAGGCGGAATGCGAGGGCAACGCCGAGTTCGAGACGTTCGTCGAGAAGTTCTCGAGCTACCAGGAGGTGGTGCCGGGATACTGGGCACCGGCGGACGTCCGGCTGAACAGCGTGCACGTCGAGATCGAGTGGCACGCGGAGCCGGCGGCGCCCTGGATCATCAGCACCCAGACCGCCCGCATGGAGCTCGAGAGCATTCCCTAATAAGCGCGAACGGCGGAACTCGAGCGCTTTGCGTTGACACCATTTCGGCACGCTCCTATAAGGAAGTCCCGTAGCCGTGCCCCGTCCGTCGCCGGGGAGAACGAGCTACGGATTTTTTTATGGCGCGAGTTGTGGCGGTGATTCCCGCCCGCTTCGGGTCGTCTCGGCTACCGGGGAAGCCACTGGCGATGATCGAAGGAAAACCGCTGATCCGCCGCGTCTACGAGGGCGCGGCAGAGAGCGGGGTCTTCGACGAGGTGATCGTCGCCACCGACGACTCGAGAATCGTCGATGCGGTCGCGGCGTTCGGTGGCCGCGCCGTGATGACGCGCTCGGATCATGCGAGCGGCACGGATCGGATCGCGGAGGCAGTCTCCTCGGTCGCGGCCGACGTCATCGTCAACGTCCAGGGTGATCTTCCGTTCGTCCGCGCGGCCCTGCTCGCGCCGGCGGTCACGCGCGTGGTCGACGATGCGGAGGTGCCGATGGGCACGGTGCGGGTGCCGATCGTCGACGCGGACGATTGGCGGAACCCGAACGTCGTGAAGGTGGTGACGGATCTCGACGGCATCGCCCTCTATTTCTCGCGCGCGCCGATTCCCGCGCACCGCGAGGACGTCGCCTCATCGGGAGCTTCCGTGCTCGGCTGGCAGCACGTCGGCATCTACGCGTATCGCCGCGACTTCCTGTTTCGCTTCGCCTCGTGGGAGCCGACGCCACTGGAGATCACCGAGCGGCTGGAGCAGCTTCGAGCGCTCGAGCACGGCGTGCGGATCTTCGTCGGGCAGTCGCAGGAACCGGTGATCGAGGTGGACACGCCCGGCGACCTCGAGCGGGCGAGACGGGCGGCGGGAGCGACGACATGAAGGAACCGAATCGGACGAAGTACATTTTCGTCACCGGCGGGGTCGTCTCCTCGCTCGGGAAGGGCCTGGCGTCCGCCTCGATATCCGCCCTGCTCGAGTGCCGCGGCCTGAACGTCACGCTCCTCAAGATGGATCCGTACATCAACGTCGATCCCGGGACGATGAACCCGTACCAGCACGGCGAGGTCTTCGTCACCGACGACGGCGCCGAGACCGATCTCGATCTCGGCCACTACGAGCGTTACTGCTCGAACCGGATGGCGCAGAAGAACAACATCACCACCGGCAAGATCTACTTCGAGGTGATCAGCAAGGAACGGCGCGGCGACTATCTGGGCGCGACCGTACAGGTGATTCCGCACATCACCGACGAGATCAAACGCCGGATCGTCGAGGCGTCGGAAGGACACGACATCGTGATCTGCGAGGTGGGGGGCACGGTCGGCGACATCGAGAGCCTGCCGTTCCTCGAGGCGATCCGGCAGTTCCGCTGGGACCGGGGCCGCGAAAACGTCCTCTACGTGCACCTGACGCTCGTGCCGTTCATACCCACGGCGGGCGAGGTGAAGACCAAGCCGACGCAGCACAGCGTGAAGGAGCTCACCAGCCTCGGCATCCAGCCGGACGTGCTGCTCTGCCGGACCGACCGCTACCTCGACAAGAAGATCAAGGCGAAGATCGCCCACTTCTGCAACGTCGAGGAGGAGGCGGTGATCACGGCGAAGGACGTGGACTGCATCTACGAGGTGCCGCTGATCTTCCAGGAACAGGGACTCGACGATCGTATCGTCGAGAAGCTCAACATCTGGACGGGCGCGCCTCAGCTCGGCAAGTGGCAGCGATTCGTCCAGACCTTCAAGAATCCCAAGGATCGCGTGAAGATCGCGATGGTCGGCAAGTACGTCGGCCTCACCGACTCGTACAAGAGCTTGAACGAGGCGCTCACGCACGGCGGCGTCGCCAACGAATGCCGCGTCGAGGTGGCGCACGTGGACTCCGAGGCGATCGAGAAGGAGGGCATTCCCGATGAGGTCCGCGACGCGGACGGCATCCTCGTGCCGATGGGATTCGGCCCTCGCGGCACCGAAGGAAAGATCCTCGCGGTCCAGTTTGCGCGCGAGAATCACGTACCGTTCCTCGGCATCTGCTTCGGGATGCAGATGGCGGTCGTCGAGTTCGCGCGCAACGTCTGCGGCCTCACCGGCGCGAACTCGACGGAGGTCGATCCCGAGACGCCGCACCCGACGATCGATCTGATGGCGAGCCAGAAGGGGCTCGATCGCAAGGGTGCGACGATGCGTCTCGGCGCCTACCCCTGTGTGCTCCACGACGGATCACTCGCGCTGAAGGTGTACGGCAAGAAGCGCATCTCGGAGCGCCACCGCCACCGGTACGAATTCAACAACGAGTTCCGTGCTCAGCTCGAGGCCAAGGGCATGGTCTGCTCCGGGGTCGCTCCCGACAACAGCTTGGTCGAGATCGTCGAGATTCCCGCGCATCCTTGGTTCCTCGCGAGCCAGTTTCATCCCGAGTTCCGTTCGCGACCGCTCGACCCGCATCCGATCTTTCGTGGCTTCATTCGCGCCGCGATCACCTACAAGGGCGAATCCCGGGACGCGCCGCTCCTGAAGGAGCTTCGTGTCGTCAAGTGAGGTCCACCTCCCGGATCTCACCATCGGCGGCGGCCGCCGGTTCGCGCTGATCGCCGGCCCGTGCGTCATCGAGAGCCGCGATTCGGTGCTGCGGCACGCGGAGAGGCTGCGCGACATCGCCGCAAAGGTGGAGGTGCCGTTCGTCTTCAAGTGCTCCTTCGACAAGGCGAACCGCACGTCCGTCGATTCGTACCGTGGCCCGGGTCTGGAGGCAGGGCTCAGGATCCTCGAAGAGGCCCGCCGTGAGGCCGCCGTACCGGTGCTGACGGACGTGCACGAGGGCACGCAGGCGAAGGCCGTCGCCGAGGTCGTCGACGTGCTGCAGACGCCGGCGTTTCTCTGCCGGCAGACCGACTTCATCCTCGAGGTGTGCGCGGCCGGAAAGCCCGTGAACCTCAAGAAGGGACAGTTCCTCTCCCCCTGGGAGATGAAGCCGGTGGTGGAAAAGGCGGCGTCTGCCGGGAATCCCGCGCTGATGGTGACCGAGCGAGGATATGCCTTCGGATACCAGAACCTGGTGACGGACCTCCGTTCCCTCGTCATCCTCCGCGACACCGGCGTGCCCGTGGTCTTCGACGCGACCCACAGCGCCCAGCTTCCCGGCGGTCAGGGACGCTCATCCGGAGGACAGCGAGAGTTCGTCCCGTTTCTGGCGCGCGGCGCCGTCGCCGTCGGCGTCGACGCGCTCTTCATGGAGGTTCACGAGGATCCCGACCGCGCGCTCAGCGACGGTCCGAACAGCTGGCCGCTCGACCGCCTCGAGGGGCTGCTTCGCGATCTCGTCGCGATCGATCGGATCGTCAAGGCCGCGGCCTGATGGGAGATTCGAAGGCGATCGAGCGGGGGCGGCGGGTGCTCGCGATCGAGGCCGCCGCCGTCGAGGCGCTGATCGATCGTCTCGACTCGTCGTTCGAGCGTGCCGTCGACGCCTTGCTGGAGATGCCCGGCAAGGCGGTGGTCACCGGCCTCGGCAAATCCGGCATCATCGGCCGCAAGATCGCGGCGACGCTCGCGAGCACCGGCACCCCGGCGTTCTTCGTGCATGCCGCCGAGGGGCTGCACGGCGATCTCGGCATGATCGTCAAGGGCGACGCCGTGATCGCACTGTCGAACAGCGGCGAAACCCGCGAGCTCGTCAGCATGCTGCCGCTCTTCAAGCGCCTCGCGCTGCCGCTGATCGTGCTCACCGGCACGCGGGGATCCACGGTCGGGCGCGCCGCCGACGTGGTGCTCGACACGAGTGTCCGAGAAGAGGCGTGCCCGCTCGCTCTCGCTCCGACCGCGAGCACGACCGCGGCGCTCGCGATGGGCGACGCGCTCGCGCTCGCCGTCATGGAGCGGCGGGGATTTCGCGAGCGGGACTTCGCCTTCCTGCACCCCGCCGGGAGCCTCGGGCACAAGCTGCTGCGCGTCGCCGATCTCATGCATCGCGGCGAGAAGGTACCCCTGGTCGGCGACCGGGCCACGCTCGCGGAGGCGATCGGCGTGATCTCCGACAAGCGTCTGGGTCACGCCGGCGTCGTCGACGGCGCCGGACGGCTCGTGGGAATCCTCACCGACGGCGATTTGCGCCGGCTTCTGCAGCGTCGCGCGACGGACCCGGGGCAGCCGATCCACGACCTGATGAGCCGCGAACCGAAAACCATCGGCGAGGAGGCTCTCGGCGCGGAAGCGCTCGCCGTCATGGAGCGGCACTCGATCACGGCGCTCTTCGTGGTCGACGACGGCGGCCGCCCGACCGGGGTCGTCCATCTGCACGATCTTCTCAGAGCCGGCGTGGTCTGAGCGCGGCAGCTTCCTGTGATGTCACCTTTACTCCGCTCGGCCGGAGTTCTACGTTATCGGGTCCCTTCGGGGACAACCGGATGCAGCGCAGACGAAAGATCCGCTGGGCGCTGGCCGTCGTCGTGTCCCTCTGCCTCGGCGGGATCGGGTATCAGGTCTATCGAAACGTCGCGGCGCAGGGTGAGAAGTCGATCGACGGCACCGCCCTCGACGGGATGCTCCCGGAAGCGGTGCAGTGGATCCAGGATTTCCATCGGATCGAGATCAAGGATGGGCGCAAGGTGTGGGAGGTCGAAGGCGACGAGGCGCAGTACCTCGAGGACACCGGAACCGTCCTGGTGCGCGCACCGCGCGCGTCGATGTTCATGAAGGACGGCGACGAGGTCACCGTCAAGGGCGGGCAGGGGACGCTCAAGTTCGTCGGCAAGGATCTCGAGGAGGTGGTGCTCCGAGACGACGTCGAGATCCACTTTCGCGACTTCGTCGTGCGGGCTCCGAGCGCCACCTATCACCGCAAGTCGCAGAAGATCATCGCCCGCGGCGCCGTCAGCATCGTCGGGGAGCGTCTCGAGGTGCAGGGTACGAACATGGTCGTCTACGTGGACGATCGGCGCTTTCAGCTCCGACGAAACGTGCGGGTGGACATGCTTCCGAAGGAACGCGCGAAGAGGAAGACATGACGACGACTCCCCGTTTCGCCGCGCTCGTCGTCGCTTGGACCTGGCTCGTGATCTCCGGGGTATTCGCCGCCGAGCCGCAGGCCTCGCCGCCGAAGGCAGCTACCGGCAACTTCGGCGACTTCAGCCTCACCTCGACGAAGCAGCCGATTCACGTCACCTCCGACCGGCTCGATTTCGACTACAAGCACCGGCAGGCGATCTTCAAGGGTACCGTGCAGGTGACGCAGGGCGACATCCGACTCGACAGCGACCAACTCGTCGTGGAGTACGCCGACACCAAGACCAACAAGGAGCAGCAGCTCCGCGAGGTCACCGCCGAGGGCAACGTGAAGATCACCCAAGGCGCCAGGCGTGCGACCGGCAAGCGAGCCGTGTTCGACCAGTCGAACCGGACACTGGTGCTCACCGGCGGCGCCGCTCTCGAGGAAGGTCCGAACCAGGTGACCGGCGATACGATCGTGGTCTATCCCGACGAATCGAGGATGGAGGTCAAGGGAGAGAACCGCCGCGTCAAGGTCGTGCTGTTTCCGGACAAGACGCAGGGCGGGGCGGAGTCGCTGCTCGGCGGCTCTCCGACGCCCTCGCCGCAGTCGAAGAGCGGAACGGATTCGACGACACTCCTCGGGAGTGGAGAGTGACGCAGTCCCGCGCCCGGTGCGAGACCCCCTCACGTCATGCATCCGCCTGAGTCCCTGCGGGGCGAGGGGCTGACGAAGGCGTATTCCGGCCGCACGGTCGTGAAGGGCGTCTCGATCGACGTTCACAGAGGCGAGGTCGTCGGACTGCTCGGTCCGAACGGCGCCGGGAAGACGACGACCTTCTACATGATCGTCGGCCTGGCCCGTCCCGACGACGGGAAAGTCTTCCTCGGGGAGGATGATCTCACCTCCCGCCCCATGTACGAGCGCGCGCGCGCGGGGATCAGCTATCTGCCGCAGGAGCCGTCGATCTTCCGCAAGCTGACCGTCGAGGAGAACATCCTGGCGATCCTCGAGACGCTCGAGCTCGGCCCGGAAGCACGGATGGAGCGTCTCGATCGGCTGCTCGAGGAGCTGTCGATCGCGCACCTCCGCAAGAACAAGGCGTACTCGCTCTCGGGCGGAGAGCGGCGCCGGCTCGAGATCACCCGCGCGCTCGTGATCTCACCCGCATTCATGCTACTCGACGAGCCGTTCGCAGGCATCGACCCGCTCGCCGTGCTCGACATCCAGAACATCGTCAGCCAGCTGAAGCAGAGCGGAATCGGCATCTTGATCACCGATCACAACGTCCGCGAGACCTTGGGAATTTGCGACAGAGCATATATTCTCAACGATGGTGAGGTCCTCGAAGAGGGCGTCCCTGCGGAGATCGCCGCCAGCAGGAAGGCTCGTGAGATCTATCTGGGCGACAAGTTCCGTCTCTGACCAGGGCTGACGTCATGGCGCTCGAGACGAAGCTCTTCCAGAAGATGAGCCAGCAGCTGGTGATGACGCCCCAGCTGCGTCAGGCCATCAAGATTCTGCAAGTCTCCCGCACCGAGCTCGAGACGATGATCGACGACGAGCTCGCGGAGAACCCGATCCTCGAGGACGGCGCCGCCGTGCACGAGGTCGAGGAGCCGCGCGGCGCCGAGGTCGAGCCGCTCTTCGACGGAGTGGTCGCCGAGACGGCGGCAGCGCCCGCAGCGGAAGCGACCGGAACCGAGGCGGTGAAGGACCTCGCCGACATCGATTGGCGCGAGTACTTCGAAACCTACGGGAACGAGTTCCACGGCTCCACCGTCAACGAGACGGAGTCCGACGACGACGACCGCCGGCCGGGAATCGAGAACCTGCTCACGAAGAGCGCGGACCTCTCCGATCATCTGATCTGGCAGCTCCGGTTGTCGACCTTCACGGACGAGGAGGAGCGGATCGCCGAGGTCATCATCGGCAACCTCGATCGTGACGGCTACCTCGGAACGTCCCTGGAAGAGATCGCAAACCTGGCCAACCGGCCGGTGGAGACCATCGCCGACGTGCTCCGGCGCCTGCAGCAGTTCGACCCGCCGGGAGTTTGCGCGCGCGATCTTCGCGAGTGCCTGCTGATCCAGCTGGAGCAACTAGGCGCGGGAGAATCGCTCGCCGCGAAGATCATTCGCGACCACCTGGCCGCGCTCGAGGGGCGGCGCTACGAGAAGCTGTCGAAGGAGCTCGCGGTGTCGATCGAGGCGCTCGTGGCCGCCGCCAAGGCGATCGCGTCACTCGAGCCGAAACCCGGGCGGAACTTCGGCGACGGCGACATCCGCTACATCACGCCCGACGTCTACGTCACGAAGATCGGCGACGATTTCGTGATCACGCTGAACGACGACGGGCTGCCGCGGCTGCGCGTGAGCTCCTACTACAAGCGAATGCTCTCCAACGACGCGATGCCGGAGGCCAAGGGATACATCCAGGAGAAGATGCGGGCGGCGAGCTGGCTGATCAAGAGCATCCAGCAGCGCCAGCGCACCATGCAGCTCGTGACGGCGAGCATCGTCAAGTTCCAGCGGGACTTCTTCGACAAGGGAATCTCCGGGTTGAAGCCGCTCGTGCTGCGCGACGTCGCCGGCGACATCGGGATGCACGAGTCGACCGTCAGCCGGGCGACCTCGAACAAGTACGTCCACACGCCGCAAGGAACCTTCGAGCTCAAGTT
>JAXDLK010000377.1:0-9303 GCA_034666665.1 Candidatus Binatota bacterium | reverse complement strand
TGCGCGAGTGGCGAGCGAGTCCCAGGCGGAGCGCCGGAGAATTCAAGAAGCGGCCACCGCCGAGCAGAGCCGCGCCCGTTGAGGAGATCGCGGCCTTCTTCGTTCACAGTCACCTAGCCAATTGAGGGCAACGGTTACCGAGCCCCTCGGCGGTCGCCCGTCGGTATCATCGCCTTCAACTCGCCGAGTGCCGCGCGCCGAGCTTCGCGGTCCTCTTCGGCGAAGCGAAGGAACAGCGGGCGATGAGTCCAGTCGAACGCCTCGACGGACCCGCCGGCCAAGTAGAGTGCCAAGGCCGCGGCGTGGACACGGAGCTCGGGAGCGCCGTCGACCGCGCACGCGAGCAGAGCCTGCCGCACGCCCGCGGTGGGGTTCGCTTCGGCGAGCGCCATCAGCTGACCGACGCCGGCATCCGCGCGCGGGTCTCCGAGGAGCCTGACGATCTCGCGCTCCAGGACGTCCGGCAGGTCGCGCTCTGCGAGAATACGCGCCGCGCGTAACCGGACGACGCCGCTTCGATGCGAGCACAGCGAAGCGAGCGTCGTGTTCGCCTCGCGCGTGCCGAGGGCGGCAACCGCATCCACGTCACGCCAGTCCGCGCCCGAGTCGACGAGCCGTTCCGTCAGCACCTCGAGCACATAGGCGCGCTCCGCGGTCGTGAGATCGTCGAGCGCTCGGAGGTCGTACCCCTCTCCGTCGCGCCAGCGATCCACGTCGAGGATCATGCTCTTCAGAAATCGCTCGACCGCGGCCGTCGGCATCGATGGCGGGCGCGGGCGCTCGGGCGATCGCACGGGATCCTCGCTATCCGCTGCCATGCGGGATCAATCGAAAACGATACCGCAGGACGAGCCCTTCCAGCGTCTCGTACCCCGGGCGCGCCGCGGGCGCGATCCACCCAGACCACTCCGTGGAACGCTTTGGACGTGGCGGAAGGTCGAGCGTGAAGATCGCCGGCCGATCGCGGACGAAGACGCTGACTTCCCAGGCTCTCACGGTGATCGGCGTCGTTTGCCAAGGTACCACTACGAAGTCGCCTTCTTCGCGAGCTCCTTCCGGATGCGGCACGCTCGAGTCCTCGCCGCCGGCGAAATCGATCGCGACGACGGCATCGACGCTTTCTCCGCCGAGAATCGATCGCGCGACGCGGGCTTCGACCTCGAGCGTGCCACGATTGCCGGCGTACTCGAGCCTGGGATCGGGCGCCAGCAGCCAGCTCCAGAGAACGAGGCCCGCAACCAGCACGATGCCGTCGGCGACCTGGAGGTGGCGCAGGTACCGATCCGGGACCAGGCGCTCCCCGAGCTGCCAGATCGCGACGAACCCGAGGGCGGCGACAGCCAGCCCGGCGACCAGCCCGAGGTATGCAGAAGCGATCGATTGATCGGAACCCCCGCCGCCGCCGCGACCGAGCGCCTGCACGAGGGCGAATCCTGCGAGCACCAGGAGTGGCGCCGCACAGAGGGCGGTGGCGATCAGCGTCAGAGTCCGCTGCATGGCATACATGTCGACGGCGGGGATCGCTTCGGGCGACGTGGAATCCATCGGGCGCCACGGTCGTATCGTCGGGGTCCGCTGGACCCGAAAGATTGCGTCTGGATCAAGCCTCCATCGGTTGATTCGAGCACGATGCGCCGAGCACCTGCCGCGGAGCCATCTCTACTCCTACAAATCGGTCGACGGCCAAATGAAGTGCTGACCGGGACTCCGCGAAGAGCTCGAAGCGGCAGAACGGCAGAGAAGCCGAGTCCAAGGCCCGAAGGCCTTGGACTCGGCCTCATCGCGGGCCTACACTGGACGGTGACGCTCTTCCTTCGTGCGTCCTCCACCGTCGGGGTTGTCGCCACCGGCGATGCCGCGGCGGCTCGTGCAAAGACTCCGATCCTCGAAGAAAGCGCTCCTGGAACCCGAAGGGCCGATTCGCTCCGAGCTCTTCGGCCCGGAGCGGCTGGAACAGCACGCGCGGAGCCTCGCGGCCGCCGACCGCGTCGCGTCGGGGCGCCGGGGAGCGCGCGTTGCTCCACGCCTGAAGAAGAACGGCCGGATCCTACTCGAGGCGTATCGATCGATCGCCAGCGCGCTCAACGAGAAGCGGGCGATCACGCCCGCGGCGCAGTGGATCGTCGACAACTTCCACATCGTCGACGAGCAGCTCCGCGAGATCGGTGACGATCTGCACCCCGGCTTCTACCGGGACCTGCCGAAGCTCGCGGAGGGGCATCTCGAAGGATACCCGCGGGTCTTCGGCATCGCGTGGGCGTTCATCGCCCACACGGACAGCCACTTCGATCCGGAGATCCTCCGCCGGTTCGTTCGCGCCTATCAGCAGGTGACGCCGCTCACGATCGGCGAGCTCTGGGCCATCCCGATCGCTCTCCGGGTCGTCCTCGTGGAGAACCTCACGCGTCACGCCGAGCGGATCGCGCGCTCGCGTGAGGGTCGCGACGAGGCGGATCGCATCGCCGATCGCTTGCTCGGTGCCGGCGGGGTGCCGACTCTCGCCGCCGCGCCCGTGTTACGCCGATTCGAAGGCGTACCGCTTTCACGGTCGTTCGTCGTCCAGCTCACGCAGCGTCTCCGCGAGCAAGGGCCGGCTTCGTTGCCGGCGCTCCGCTGGCTGGATGAGCAGCTCGCGTCCGAAGGCAAGAGCGCCGACGAGCTCGTCCAGCTCGAGCTGCACAGCCAGAGCTCGGCCAACCTGATGGTGCGGAACATCATCACCAGCATGCGGCTCCTCTCGGCCTTCGATTGGAAGATCTTCTTCGAGAGCGTGAGCCTCGTCGACGAGGTGCTCCGGGAAGAGAGCGACTTCGGCGAGATGGACTTCCGCACTCGCGACCTTTACCGGCATGCGATCGAGGAGCTCGCGAGAGGCTCACGAACGTCGGAGCTGGAGGTCACGCACGCAGCGCTCCGGCGGACCCGAGAAGCCCGGAACGCCCGCGGAGTGTCCGAGGACGAGCGCGCCCAGGATCCCGGCTACCATTTGATCGCCGGTGGCCGTCGGGCGTTCGAGCGGGAGCTCCGCTTCCGGCCCTCGCCGCGGAGCCGGCTCGTTCGCGCGTACATGGCCGCGGCGAACCCCGGCTACGTGCTGACGGTCGTGCTCGTCACTTCGGCGATCCTCCTGCCGATCCTGTTCCAGTCGTCGTCGGCGGGAGCCGGAGCGCTCGCCCTGCTCCTGATCGAGCTGGTGCTTTCCTTCCCCGCATCGGATCTCGCCGTCTCGATCGTGAACCGCGCCGTGACCGAGCTCATGGGTCCGCGGCCGCTGCCGAAGCTCGAGCTCCGCGACGGCGTGCCTCCTCATCTGAGAACCATGGTCGTGATCCCCACGCTGCTCACGAGCCGGGCGGAGATCGAGGAGCTGATCGATCGGCTCGAGGTCCACTATCTCGCCAACCCGGACGGAGAGCTCCATTTCGCGGTCCTGTCCGATTGGCTGGACGCGGCGAGCGAGCAGGCCTCGGGTGACGAGGAGCTTCTGGCGGCCGCCGCCGCCGGAATCCATCGTTTGAACGAGACCCATGGCGCACTCCCGGGAGGCGACCGACGCTTCTTCCTGTTCCACCGCCGGCGGCTCTGGAACGAAGGGGAGCGGAAATGGATGGGATGGGAACGAAAGCGAGGCAAGCTCCGTGAGCTGAATCGCCTTCTCCGGGGAGCGGCGGATACCACGTTCCTCGCCGCGGGCGGCGAGCGGGAACGCGCGCCGGAGAACGTCCGCTACGTGATCACGCTCGATGCGGATACGCGCCTGCCACGCCGGGGTGCAGCGCAGTTGGTGAGCGCGATGGCGCATCCGCTGAACCGGCCGCGCTTCGATCCCGCGTCGGGCGGCGTGATCGAGGGCTACGGTCTTCTGCAGCCGCGCATCACGCCGACCTTGCCGGCAGCCGGCGGGGGATCGCTCTTCCAGCGCATCTTCTCGGGCCCGGCGGGCATCGATCCCTACGCGGCTGCCGTTTCGGACGTGTATCAGGATCTCTTCCACGAAGGCTCGTACACGGGAAAGGGCATCTACGACGTCGATGCCTTCGAGGCGTCGCTTGCCGGCCGCGTACCCGACAATGCGCTGCTCAGCCACGATCTCTTCGAAGGATTGTTCGCCCGCGCCGGCCTCGCGAGCGACATCGAGCTCTTCGAGGAGTTTCCCCGCCACTACGAGATTGCCGCTGCCCGCGAGCACCGCTGGGCGCGCGGTGATTGGCAGCTGCTCCCGTGGATTCTCGGCGAGGCACCCAATGCAGCGGCGAGCCAAGCCCGAACACCCACCGCCCTCATCGGCGAATGGAAGATCGTCGACAATTTGCGGCGGACGCTGTCGGCGCCGGCGACGGTCCTCGCGCTGCTCATCGCTTGGACGCTGCCGTTCGCGGATCCGCTGATCTGGACGACATTCGTCCTGTCGACGATCGCAATTCCGGCGCTGCTCCCCGTCCTCCTCGGCATCGTCCCGAGCCGGCGCGGAATCTCGAAGCGGATGCATGCGCGCGCGCTGGCGGCGGACTTCGCCGTGGGTGTCGCCCAGGTGATTCTCGCGAGCGCGTTTCTCGCCCACCAGGCCTGCTTGATGACCGACGCGATCGTGCGAACGATCGTGCGCCTCTACATCACGCGACGGCATCTGCTGGAGTGGGCGACGGCGCCGCCGGCTCGCTCCGATCCGACCGCGGACTCCGGCAGAGTCCTGGTGCGGTTGGAGAGCGCGCCGATCGTCGCGCTCGGCGCCGCCATCGTCGTGGCGTTCGTCAACCCGTCGGCGTGGACGGTTGCCGCGCCGTTCCTCCTGCTCTGGGCTCTTTCTCCGGCGATCGCGCGGGCGGTGAGCGCACCTCTGCCGGACGCGCGAGCGCTGCCCCTGGCAGCCGCGGACCGGCTCGCTCTCCGGCGCATCGCCCGCCGGACCTGGCGGTTTTTCGAAACCTTCGTCGGCCCCGACAGCCACGCGTTGCCCCCCGACAACTTCCAGGAGGAGCCCAAAGGGGAGGTGGCACGGCGCACGTCGCCGACGAACCTCGGCATGTACCTCCTATCGACGGTCACCGCTCGCGATTTCGGCTGGATCGGTACGCTGGACTTCGTCGAGCGGCTCGAGGCGACTCTCGAGACGATGAAAGGCCTCGAGCGGTTCCGCGGGCATTTCTACAACTGGTACGAAACCCACGACCTGCGAGCGCTCGAGCCGAGATACGTCTCGTCCGTCGACAGTGGAAATCTCGCCGGGCACCTGATCGCCCTGGCGAACGCCTGCCGCGAGGCGATCGACGAGCCCGTGCTCGGTGCAGAATGGCTCACGGGAATCGAAGATACGGCACGGGAGCTGAGGGAGAGCGCGCGCGGTCTGAGCGATCGACGGCGCACCGGGCTCGTCACCCGCAGGCAACTCGACGAGGCGCTGGACTCCTTCGCCGACGGGCTGATCTCGCTGCCGGACGGGCCGGCAGCATCTGCCAAATCGCTGGCCATCCTCGGAGACCGAATCGACACGATCCTCGACATCGCCCGGCCGCTCGTCGACGAGGACAAGCCAGACGATCGGGAAGTGCTCGCCTGGGGCGAGCTCACCCGGGCGTGCGTCGCCAGTCACGTCCGCGACCTCGAGGCGTGGTTCCCGGCG
Organism: Candidatus Binatota bacterium; assembly: GCA_034666665.1. Classification (GTDB taxonomy): domain Bacteria; phylum Desulfobacterota; class Binatia; order JACPRU01; family JACPRU01; genus JAXDLK01. The sequence goes on along the minus strand of JAXDLK010000377.1, from coordinate 3,683 downwards.
GTGCTGACCGAGCGGCGTGCGCTGGATTCCGGCGAAGAGGCCCTGGGCGCGCTCGAAAGCGCGGGGATTCGCGCCGCTCGAGACGCGATCGAGCGTGTATTCGCCACCGTGCCGACGCTCGCAGAGATCCCCGACCGGTGCGAGGCGGCAATCGCCGAGCTCGTGGCGCTCGGCGAGGATCCCTTCGTCGAAGACCGGAGCCTCGCGATCCCGTCGAACCGTCGTCTCGCGGTCGGAGACCCTCACGCGACGGCGGCGGCCTCGGTCGCCACGATGATGGCGGCGCCAGCCTCCGCCGCCGCGGCGCCTTTCTGCATCACCGCGTGGCTCGCGGATCTGGAGCGCGCCGCTGCCGCGAGCGCGGCCCTCGTGCGCCGTCTCTCGCGGCTGAGCGTCCTCGCTCGCCGACTCTTCGACGAGATGGACTTCCGCTTCCTCTTCGATCCGACGCGTCAGCTCTTCGCGATCGGCTACCGCATGAGCGACGGTCAGCTGGATTCGAATTGTTACGATCTGCTCGCCTCCGAGGCGTGCCTGATGAGCTTCGTCGCGATCGCCAAGGGCGACGTGCCGGTCTCCCACTGGTTTCGCCTCGGCCGCGCGCTCACGCCGGTCGATCAAGGATCGGCGCTGGTTTCCTGGTCGGGCTCGATGTTCGAGTACCTGATGCCGGCGCTCGTCATGGATCCGCCGCGAGGCAGTCTTCTCGACGAGAGCTACTGGTTCGTGGTTCGCCGGCAGGTGACCTACGGCCGCGAACGCGGCGTGCCGTGGGGGGTCTCCGAATCCGCGTATGCCGCCTTCGATCTCGAGCGAACGTATCAATACTCGAGCTTCGGGGTGCCGGGCCTCGGACTCAAGCGGGGCCTGAGCATGGACGTGGTGATCGCCCCGTACGCGACGGGCCTCGCATCCATGGTCGACGCCGGGCAAGCGGCGCGGAACTTCGCGCGCATCGCCGCGGACGGTGGAAGCGGCCGATACGGATTCTACGAGGCCCTCGACTACACGCCGGCGCGGGTTCCGGACGGGAAGCGCGCGGCGATCGTGCGCGCCTACATGGCGCACCACCAAGGCATGCTGCTGGTCGGTCTCGCCAACGTGCTGACGGGCGGCAAGATGCAAAGGCGCTTCCGCGACGAGCCGATGATGCGAGCGACCGAGCTGCTGCTCCAGGAGCGGACGCCTCGCGACGTGGCCGTGGCGCGCCCGCGTGCCGACGAGGTCGCGGCGGCCGTGGCGATGCGAGACGTCGTTCCCCCGCGTGCCCGCCGGTTCCACTCCCCGCACGATCCGACGCCGCGCACGCACCTCCTGTCGAACGGCAGCTACACGGTGATGATGACGGCGGCAGGATCCGGTTACAGCCGGTGGCGCGATCTCGCCGTGACCCGCTGGCGGGAGGACGTCACCAGCGACCGCTACGGAACCTACGTCTTCCTGCGCGACGTGGACAGTGGCGAGGTCTGGTCGGCGGGCTATCAGCCGAGCGGCGTCGAGCCGAGCTCGTACGAGGTCGAGTACTCCGAAGAGCGCGTCGAGATCGTCCGGCGCGACGGTGCGATCACGACCACCCTCGAGGTCGTCGTCTCGACCGAGGACGATGCCGAGGTACGCCGCGTCTCGCTCGCCAACCTCGGCACTCGCACGCGCAACATCGAGCTCACCTCGTACGCGGAGATCGTGCTCGCCCCTCCTGCCGCCGATGCCGCTCATCCGGCGTTTTCGAACCTCTTCGTCCAGACCGAGTTCGCCGCGGACGTCGGAGCGCTGCTGGCGACCCGCCGGCCGCGTACGCCCGACGAACAGCGGGTATGGGCCGCTCACGTCGTCGGCTGTGAGGGCGAGACCGTGGGCGGAATCCAGTTCGAGACCGACCGCGCGCGTTTCCTCGGGCGCGGCCGCACGACTCGAACACCGATGTCGGTGATCGACGGTCGTCCCCTGTCGAACACCGCGGGGGCGGTCCTCGATCCGATCGTCAGTCTCCGGCGAGTCGTGCGTCTTCTCCCCGGCGCGACCGTGCGCACGTCGTTCTCGACGCTGGTGGCGGCGACCCGGGAGCAGGCGCTCGATCTCGCCGACAACCATCGTGACCCGGCCGCCTTCGAACGCGCGCTGACGCTCGCCTGGACGCAGGCGCAGGTGCAATTTCAACATCTTCAGATCGACGCCGACGAGGCGCACCTCTTTCAGCGGCTCGCGAATCGAATCCTGTATTCCGATCCGACGCTTCGGCCGCCTCGCGACGTCCTCGAGCGGAACCGGCTCGGGCAACCCTCGCTCTGGGTGCACGGGATCTCGGGCGATCTGCCGATCGTGCTCGTACGCATCGACGAGCCCGAGGATCGGGACATGGTGCGGCAATGCCTTCGTGCCCGCCAGTACTGGCGCTCGAAGGGCCTCGCGGTCGATCTCGTGATCCTGAACGAGAAGGTCACGTCCTATACGCAAGAGTTGCAGGCGGCCCTCGAAGAGGTCGTCAGGGGAAGTCTGCCGGGCGGCCGTGCGGAGGACGGCGGCGCTGGCGGCGCGGTGCACATTCTTCGCGGTGACCGCCTCTCGTCCGCCGAGCGCGTGCTCCTGCAGACGGCCGCCCGCGTCGTCCTCCTCAGTCGGCGCGGGACGCTCGCGGAGCAAGTGACGCGAGCGCCGGAGCCGGAGGTGGCGACGTCTTACACGGAGCGGCGCCCCGCACGACCGGCGCGAGGAGAGCCGAGCCCTCGCGAGCCCGATCTCGAATTCTTCAATGGCCTCGGCGGCTTTGCCGATGGCGGACGCGAATACGTCACGTCCCTCGGCGAGGGTCAGTGGACGCCGATGCCCTGGATCAACGTGATCGCGAACCCAGCCTGCGGGTTTCAGGTCTCGGAATCCGGCGCGGGGTACACGTGGTCGGGGAACAGCCGCGAAAACCAGCTGACGCCGTGGTCGAACGACGCCGTGGGGGATACTCCGGGCGAGATCCTCTACGTTCGCGACGAGGATACCGGGGAGCTCTGGGGTCCTACCGTCCTGCCCATCCGGGAAGAGACGGAGACCTACACGGCCCGGCACGGACAGGGATACAGCCGGTTCGAACATGTCTCGCACGGCATCGCGCTCGATCTCCTGCAGCTCGTGCCGCTCGAGGATCCGGTCAAGATCTCGCGCCTGATCATCCAGAATCGTTCACTCCGTCCGCGTCGTCTCTCGGTCACCGCATACGTCGAGTGGGTGCTCGGATTCTCGAGGAGCGCCACCGCCCCCTTCGTGGTCACCGAGATCGATCCGGCGACCGGCGCGATGCTGGCGCGGAACCCGTGGAGGAGCGAGTTCCCGAGCCGCGTCGCCTTCGCCGATCTCGGCGGGCGACAGACGGCCCTGACGGCAGATCGGACGGAGTTCCTCGGCCGCAACGGAACGTTCGACGACCCTGCCGCTCTTCGCCTCGGAACGCGCCTCTCGGGCGCGGTGGGCGCGGGAATGGACCCGTGCGCCTGTCTGCAAGCCGTGATCGAGCTGCCGCCGTCGGGACGCACGGAAATCCTGTTCCTACTCGGCGAGGCGGCGACGACGGAAGAGGCGCGCGTGCTGATCGACCGCCATCGAGCGACGGACGTGGACGCTCTTCTGAGTGCCGTCCGGTCGCGATGGGACGACCTTCTCGGAGCCCTCGAGGTGACGACGCCGGATCGCTCGCT
>JAXDLK010000376.1:0-2577 GCA_034666665.1 Candidatus Binatota bacterium | reverse complement strand
CTCGCAGGTATTAGCTGAGGAGGGTCGCGCTCCGTTCGGGGCCCACCCCGACCATGCCAATGGGCGCCCCGACCGTCTCTTCGATGCGCTTCAGGTAGGCCCGCGCGGCATCCGGGAGTCGCGAGCGCTCGCGGATCGCGCCGATGTCCAGCGACCATCCCCGCAGGTTCTCGTAGTGGGGCGTCACCCGATCGAGCAGCTTCGTGGGCGGCATATCGGCGGTGAGACGGCCGTCGAGCTCGTAGGAGGTGCAGAACGGGATCTCGTCGTACGTGCCGAGCATGTCCAGCTTCGTGACCGCGAGCTCGGTGAACGCGTTCAGGCGCTGCGCGTGCCGCGCCGCGACCGCGTCGAACCAGCCGATGCGGCGCGGCCGTCCAGTGGTCGCGCCGTATTCCTCGGCGCGCTCCCGCAGCACGCTCGCGGCCTCACCGGAGAGCTCCGTCGGGAATGGCCCCTCGCCGACCGCGGTGCTGTACGCCTTCACGACGCCGACGACGCGGGTGATGGACCGTGCGGGGATCCCGGCACCGATCGACGCGAAGCCCGCGAGCGGATTGCTCGAGGTCACGTAGGGGTAGATGCCCCAGTCAAGGTCGCGCATCGCACCGAGCTGGCCCTCGAGCAGGACGCGCGCGTCCGTCGCGACCGCGTGCTCGACGATGGGGAGCGTGTCGGTGATGCGATCGCCCAGGTCCGCGGCCGCGGCCAGCACCGAGTCGGCGACGACGCGCGCGTCGAGCGGGGCGTCGCCGAACTTCGTGAGGATCACGTTCTTCGTCTCAAGCTCGTGCGCGACGCGTTCGCGGAACGCGGGCTCGTCGCGCACCTCGTACAGCTGGATGCCGTGACGCGCGACCTTGTCCGCGTACGCGGGGCCGACCCCCTGGCCGGTGGTGCCGAGCTTCCGGCGGCCGCGCTCGCGCTCGTCGAGCCGGTCGAGCGCGACATGCCAGGGCATGAGCAGGTGGGCCCGGTCGGAGATGCGCAGATTGGCGGCCGACACGCCGCGTCCTTCGAGCATCCGGATCTCATCGCGGAGCACCGCGAGGTCGATGACCATGCCGGTGCCGAGCAGGCACATCGCGTTCGGATTGAAGATGCCCGACGGCACGAGGTGCAGCTTGAAGGTGCCATGCTCGTTGACGACGGTGTGGCCGGCGTTGTTGCCGCCCTGGTAGCGGATGACGAGATCAGCCTCCTGCGCGAGGAGGTCCGTGATCTTGCCCTTGCCTTCGTCGCCCCACTGGGCTCCGACGATGGCGGTCACCGGCACGTGGCGGAATGCTAGTGGAAGATCGAGGTCGCGATCTCCGCCGACAGCTTCACGAGCTCAACCGCAGTGAGCGTCCGTGCCGGGTCGTGGAGCCACCACGTGTTCGGATCCCACTGCGGGTCACGAGCCGGGTAGTTCGTGAAGGTGAGGCTCGCCGGCGCGAACTCATCGGCGAACAGATTCGCCGCCCGCCGCTGGTGATATGGGCTCGTGACGAGGATCGCGGTCCGGAGGCCACGGGCCGTCATGAGCTCTGCGACGAGGCGCGCGTTCTCCTGCGTGGTGGTCGAGGCCGGCTCCACGAGGATCGCGGCCTCCGGCACGCCCAGCGCGACAGCCTCGCGCTTCATCAGCTCGCCGCTGGCCACGGAGCTCGGATCCTCCGACGCGCCGGCGAAGATGATGAGCGGCGCCAGCTTGCGATTCCACAGGTCGACGGCCGTCCGCGTGCGCGGCCCGTTGTCGCCGGAGAGGGCCACGATCGCGTCCGCGGGCCGGAGGGCATCCTCCACATCGAGCGTGTGCCCGATGCCGACCAGGACTGCGCAGGTCACCGCGATGCCGGCAACGAAACCGCCGAGGAACCGGCGCACTACGCGGCCACCGTGCGCGTGAGCCCGTCGGCGAGCGCGACGGACGGCCGCCACAGGCCATCGCGCGCGGCCATTCCCGCATCCAGGCAGCTGCGCTGGATCTCACCCTCGCGCGCCGCGGCACGGACGACGCCGGCAGGCGGACCGAGGAGCGCGGTCATCCGCTCGAGCAGGGCATTCACCGACGTCGCGACACCGGTGCCGATGTTGTACGTGCCACGGCCGCCGTGACCGAGCGCGGCCAGCACCGCGCCGACGGCGTCGGCCACATAGAGGTAGTCGCGCTCGGCCGTGCCATCCCCGTAGACCGTGATCGGCACGCGGCGCTTCCAGCAGCCGGCGAAGATCGCGATCACGCCGCCTTCGAGATCCGTCCGCTGGCGCGGCCCGTAGATGTTCGCGAGCCGCAGGGTCACGCTCCGCAGGCCCGGGGTCGAGGCGACGAGCCGCTCGGCCTCGGCCTTGTAGCGGCCGTACGGCGACGGCGCGTCGATGGGCGTGGCCTCGGTCGCGCACGCGGGTGTCTCTCCGTAGAGCGCGCCTCCGGTGGAGATGTTCACGAAGGCGGAGGCGCCCGAGAGCTGCGCGACGTCGAGCGCGTTCGAGGTGCCGTCGACGATCACCCGGTGGTAGAGCGCCGGCTGGGCGATGGACTCGACGACCTTGGTCTTGGCGGCGGCGTGCACGACCGCGTCGAAGCGCTCGCCC
>JAXDLK010000375.1:0-6289 GCA_034666665.1 Candidatus Binatota bacterium | reverse complement strand
GACGGCTTCGGTCCCCGCGCAAATCGAGACCTTGCTCCGTGTCGTCAAGCTGGTCCCGGATCCCACCGATCCCCGCCACCGGATCGCCGTCAGCGAGCTGCAGCGCTTCGGCGGTTACTCGGAGAGCCCGACGTGATCGTCGTCGTCTCGGCGCCATCCGCGGCGGCCCGCACGCTCTCCCTCGACGAGAGCGAGGTGGTGATCGGCAAGCACGAAGCATGCGGGGTGGTGCTGGCGAGCCCCAAGGTCTCGCGCCGGCACGCGCGAATCTTCGTGCGCGACGGGACGCTGATCGTCGAAGACCTGAAGAGCACGAACGGCACCCAGGTGAACGGTGAGCCGGTCGTCGGCCCGCACGCGCTCGCCGACGGCGACGAGATCCGCATCGGCGAGTTCTCGCTCCGGGCCTCGGTCGCCGAGTTGCCCTCTGCGGAGCCGGCGCCGAAGCCGGCTCCGGTGCCCGAGACGGAAGACGCCAAGAAGGCGGGCATGTTCTGGACGTCGATGGAGAGCTTCCTCGGTCCGATCTGGCAGCATCTCCAGGATGCGGGGATCTCGGAGATCCTCGTCAACGGGCCGCACGAGATCTTCGTCGAGCGCAAGGGCAAGCTCGAGCGTTCGCCCGCGCGTTTCACCGAGGAGGGCCTCCGCGCCGCGATCCTCAACGTGGCGCAGTACGTGGGCAAGCGGGTGAACGAGGAGACGCCGTACATGGACGCGCGTCTGCCCGACGGCTCGCGCGTCGCCGTGGTGCTGCCGCCGTGCTCCCGCAAGGGACCGAGCCTCGCGATCCGCAAGTTCTCGCGGGAACGGCTGACGGTTGGCGACCTCGTACGCTTCGGCTCGCTCAGCGACGAGATGGTCGCGTTCCTCGACATCGCGGTGCAGCTCCGCAAGAACGTGATCGTCTCCGGCGGCACGAGCTCCGGGAAGACGAGCCTCCTCAACGTGATCTCCGCCTTGATCCCGGGCGAGCAGCGCGTCCTCGTCATCGAGGACTCGGCCGAGCTCCAGCTCCAGCAGGAGCACGTGCTGCCGCTGGAATCGAAGCCGCCCGACAGGCACGGCAAGGGCGAGGTGACGCTCCGCGATCTGGTGCGCGCATCGCTGCGCCTCCGGCCCGACCGGATCGTCGTCGGCGAGGTGCGCGGCGGCGAGGCGCTCGATCTGCTGCAGGCGATGAACACCGGACACTCGGGTTCGCTGGCGACGATCCACGCGTCGTCGCCGCTGCAGACGCTCTCGCGGCTGGAGACGCTGACACTGTTCTCCGGCCTCGACCTGCCGATCGTCGCGATCCGCGAGCAGGTGGCGAGCGCGGTCGACCTGATCCTCCAAGCGGCGCGGCTGCCGGACGGGTCGCGCAAGGTGACGCACGTGTCCGAGGTGCTGTCGCTCTCGCCGGATGGGCGGTATCGCGTGCGCGACCTCTATCGATTCGTCCGCACCGGCAGCGACGGGGCCCGGATCATCGGCGAGCATCGAGCGACCGGCCAGCTGCCGACGTTCCTCGACGAGATCGAGGTCGCCGGCTTGTCGTTGCCGCCGGCCCTCGCCGAGGCCGCGAGCCGGCCGGCCGCGCGCGAAGCGCTGCGGCGCGAGACGGGTGCAGAGGATGGAGGTCACGGTGGCTGACGACAAGACGCGGCCCGACTTCGATCCCGACAAGACGGTGGTGGATTTCCCAGTGCCGCGGAAGCCGGATCCGGAGGCTACGGGGGTCGAACGGCAGCCGGAGCCGGCGAAACCGGCGGAGCCGCCACAGCCGCCGAACGTCCCGGAACCCAAAGCACCGAAGGCCACGAAGCCGCCGAAGGAGCGAAGAGCCAGAGAACGGAAGGCGCCGAAGGATCGGGCGCCGTCGGATGATACCGAGCGGACGGTGGTGATGTCCCGGGGCCCGGAGCTTCCGCCGTCCATCGTCGCGGAACCGCCGGCGGATCCCGCGACCGCCGAACCCGAGGCCCCGACGGTGATGATGTCACGTGCGCCCGCGGGGGCTCCGCCGACCCCGGAAGCGCGGCCGCCGGCTGCCGCGAGCCCGCCCGCCGGTGCTGCCGGCGCGTCCGACGAACGCACGCTCATCCGTCCCGCCGCCGATGCGGCTGCCGCGGCCGCCGCGGACCGTACCTTCGTCCGCACCGAAGCCGCGGCTCGCATCGAGGCGGCCTCCGCGCACGAGCTCGTCTGTCTCGCCGGGCCGGCGCACGGCCGGCGCTTTCCGGTGCCGGCGCGCGGCGCGGTGATCGGGTCGAGCCCGACCTGCACGATCGTGGTGCCGGGCCTGCAGAGCGTGCACGCGAAGATCGACTCCGAGCGCGGGGGCTTCTCGGTGCTGAACCTCGGCACCCCCGGCTCGATCGTCGCCTCCGGCGGCCGGCGTGCGGAGCGGCTGACGATCTCGAGCGGCGACCTGGTGAAGCTCGATCAGATCGTGCTCCGGCTCGCCGGCCCGGGCGAGGTCTTCTCGTCGGAGTATTCCGATGCCGATTTCGCGCCCTCGGGATTCGCCGGCGTCCTGAGCGCCGAGTCGCTCGCCAAGAACCGGCTGTGGATCGCGATCGCGGTCCTGGCGCTGATCGTCATCGTGCTCTTTCTGCTGCCGAGCGGGGATGAGCCGCGAGGTCCGGTCAAGGTGGCGTCTGGGGCGGCGCCCTCGGATCGAGCGAAGCAGATCGAATCGCTGCTCGCTTCGGGGAAGACGCTCTTCGAGGAAGGACGTCTGTTCGCCCCGCCGGACCGGCCCGGAGCCGAGAACGCGTTCGACAAGTTCAACGAGGTGCTCGTGCTCGAGCCGGGGAACGCGCAGGCGCTCGGCTGGCTGAAGCGCATCGATGCGGAGCGTGATCGCGAGCGGCGCGCGCGCGAGGAAGAGGACCAGCGGCGGCGCGCGCGCGAGCAAGAGCTCCGCGAGCGCGCGAGGCGGGAGCTCGAGGCGCGTGTGAACGCCGAGCTCGCCGAAGGCGACCGGCTGTTCGACCGCGGCCAGGCCGCCGAGCCCGCCGGAAAGAACGCGCTCGTGCACTATCGCCAGGCGCTGGCGATCGATCCGGAGAGCGCGCCGGCGAAGCAGCGCGAGGATCGCGTCGTGGCGTACTACGTCGACCGCGGCGACGCCGCCCGCGAGCGCGACGATCCGTGGGCGGCGCTCGAGAACTACCGCAAGGCGTCGCGCGTGACCGGCGGCAAGGACCCGGAGGTCGAGAGCCGGGTCCGCGAGATCGAGACGCGGCTGTCCGCCGGCATGGCCGGCACCGGCGCCACGCTGATCATGTACAAGGACGAGCGCGGTCACCTCTTCGTCTTCGACGACATGGACAAGGTGCCGTCGCGCTACCGGGATCGCGCGGTGACGGTGAAGCCGAGCGCGCCATCCGGGAGCGCGGGTTGATCGTCGTCGTCTCGAAGACCGGCGAGGAGCCGCGGACGATCCGTTGCGAGGGGGATGAGGCGGTGATCGGCAAGCGGCCGGACTGCGCGGTCGTTCTCTCGGACGACAAGGTCTCGCGGCGGCACGCGCGGCTCGTGGAGTCGGCGGCGGGGATCGTCATCGAAGACCTCGGCAGCACGAACGGGACGATCGTCAACGGCGACGCGATCGCCGCGCCGTCGGCCGTCGGCCCGAACGACGAGATCCGCATCGGAGGGTTCACGCTGAGCGTCGGCGCCGGCGCCGCCGCTGCGGAGGCCGTCGCGCCCGTGCGGGCCGAATGGATCCCCGAGACGCTCTCCGGCCTTTTCGCCGACGCGGCGATCAGCGAGATCATGATCAACGGTCCGGAAGAGGTGTTCTTCGAGCGCGCGGGGCTGGTCGGGCTCGCAGGCGCGCGCTTCGAGTCGGAAGCCGTTCTCGACGGATGGGTGCGCGCGATCGCCGCCCGCGCCGGTCGGCCGATCGACGACCGCCGGCCGATGCTCGATGCGCGACTCCCCGACGGCTCGCGGGTGAACGCGATCCTGCCGCCGCTCTCGCTCCGTGGCCCGTGCGTGACGATCCGCCGCTTTCCGCGAGAGCGGCTCTCGGGGGATCAGCTGGTCGACGCCGAGGCGCTCACGCGTCCGATGCTCGATTTCCTGCGGGCTTCGGTGGCCGCGCGCCTGAGCCTGCTCGTCTCCGGCGGCACCGGTTCGGGGAAGACGACGCTCTTGAACGCGCTCGCGGCCGCCGCCGGCGCCGACGAGCGCGTGGTGACGATCGAGGACGCGGCCGAGCTTCGCCTGCCGCAGCGCCACGTGCTGCCGCTCGAGACCCGTCCGGCGGACGCGACGGGCCAGGGCGAGGTCACCGTCCGCGAGCTCGTGCGCAACGCGCTCCGCATGCGGCCGGACCGGATCGTCGTCGGCGAGGTGCGCGGCGCCGAGGCGCTCGACATGCTGCAGGCGATGAATACCGGCCACGAGGGAAGCCTGTCGACGATCCACGCGAACTCGCCGCGCGAGGCGCTCTCGCGGCTCGAGACGCTCGTCCTCTTCGCCGGCACGGAGCTGCCGGTACGCGCCGTACGCGAGCAGATCGCCGGCGCGATCCCGCTCGTCGTCCACGTCGCGCGCACGCCCGGCGGTCGCCGTCGCGTCACGTCGATCACGGAGCTCACCGGACTCGAGGGGGATCGCTTCACCCTCGGGGAGATCTTCCGCTTCGACGCCGCGAGCGGCGCCTTCCAGTCCACCGGTTACGTACCCCGGTGCCGGGAGCGGCTCGTGGAGCGCGGACAGACCGCCGATCCAGCGTGGTTCTCCGGCTGAGTGGTCGAGATTTCTCCAGCGATTTGATCTAAAGCGCGGGTACGCTCAGCCAGGGAGGACCCTCGTGCCGAATCGATCTTTCCCGCTCTTGCTTCTCGCCATCCTCGCGCTCGCCGGCTGCCTGATGCGCGACACGCGGCTGGAGGTACATCTCCGCCCCGAATCCGGTCCGGCGACGACCGAGTTCCGCGATCTCCGGAAGTTCGTCGAGAGCGCGATCGAGAAGGAAGGCATGCAGAAGGCGCGCTGCTTCGATCGCGAGAGCGGGGAGCTTTGCCAGTACGTCTTCCCGGAACGCGTCGCCGCGGATCGCGCCCACAAGATCTCGATCGATGCGTACTTCGATCCCGCCGAGCGCTCGGTCGAGGTCGCCGTCCTCGAGCACCGCGACAACGCCTACGAGAACGCGGTCGGCATCCGCGACCGGCTGCTCGCGGCGGTGAAGCAGCGCTTCGGCGACGCCAGCTGCGAATCGCGGAAGGCGCTGGTGATCCCGACGGGGATCATGCACTGCGAGGTCGGCGGCTGACGACGGTTCGTCCCGGGAGATCGCTCGCTCGCGCAAAGCCGGCGATCTCCAGCAGCGTCGGCACGACGTCCAGGTAGGAGAGCTCGAGGAGACCGGCCGCCGGCCTCACGTCGGGGCCGGCTGCGAGGAAGATCGCGCCGCGGCGCGCGTGCCATCCGCGCCACAGCGGGTGCCCGCGGATCGGGCCGTAGCCGTGGTCGGAGACGACGACCACGTTCGCCGCCGGTTGAAGCGCCGACAGACGGCGGAGCCAGCCATCGAGGAGCTCGGCGTATCGATCGATGACGGGGCCGAGGCGAGCGGCATCCGTGGTGTCGGGAGGCTCGTCCGGGAAGTCTTCCGGAAAACGGTACGGCCAGAACGCATGGCACACGCTGTCGAAGCCGCCGAGATAGACCGCGACCATCGGCAAGCCCGGGTGATCGCGGACCAGTCGCTCCGCGGCACGAACGGTCCGGCCATCGATCTCGAGCGCGCGGAGGAGCATCTCGCGCGGATCGACGAAGCCCTGAGCAACAGGGATCGGCTCTCCTGGCGGTAGCAACCGGTGAAGGTCCGCGGCGAATGCCGGATCGCCGCGGAGGAGCTCGGTGAGCGCCGTCTCGGCACCGGGTGACGCGAGGCCGGCCGCATCCGCGGTGCGCACGCCGCCGAGCTCCCACTCGTCGCGCCCGGCCCAGCTCGAGACCACGAGCGCTCGCGGATCGGCGGGATGGCTGAAGGGGAAGCGGACGACGGCAGGACGTTCCCCGGCGTCGACCAGCCGACTCCACAACGGCGGCCGCTGGAGTGCTCGCGCGGTCGATGGAGCGATTCGGATCACCTGCACCGCCGAGAGGGCGTACTCGAGCGCGAGCACGGGGTCGAGCACCGGATCCAGCATCATCGGCTGCTGGAACGTGATGCCCGGGAGCTCGCCGGCCAGGTCCTCGTAGACGCCGGTTCGCTCGCGCGGATACCCGGTGACGTTCGCCGCCCAGGCGGGGGCCGACCAGTAGGGCGGCCACGCCGCCT
>JAXDLK010000374.1:0-3047 GCA_034666665.1 Candidatus Binatota bacterium | reverse complement strand
GAGGCGCTTCGAGGCGTCGATCAGCTGTCGCAGCACGAGCTTGGCGTCGCCGACGATCGGGACCTCGGCCGGGACGTGCAGCCCGACGCGTGACGGCGTGGGATCGACCTGGATGTACTTCGCCTTGTCGCTCCACGTCGGCGGCTCGCCGAACTTCTCGCCGCTCCAGAATCGGAAGCCGATGGCGAGGACCACGTCCGCCCGGCCGGTGAACGGCTTCTTCCAGGCGCCGCGAATCGCGAGCGGGTGCTCCTCGGGCAGCGCACCTTGCCCGGTCCGCCGCGCGTACGCCGGGATTCCGGTGAGCTCGACGAACTCGCGGAGCTCTTCGGCGGCGCCCGACCAGAAGACGCCGTCGCCGGCGGCGATCAACGGCCGCTCGGCGCCGTGCAGCAGCTCGAGCGCGCGCTCGACGTGGCGGGGATCGCCTGCCGAGCGGATCTCGTCCAGATCGTACACCCGCGCACCGCGCCGCTGCTGCCTGTCTTCGTCCTTGTGGTAGAGCACGTTCGTCGGAATCTCGAGCAGCGCCACACCCTGCGGCGGCGTGATCGCCTCGCGGAAGGCCTGGCGGAGATCCGATTCGATCGTCGTCCAGTCGATCACCCGCTGCACGTACTTCGAGAACGAGCGGCAGACCTCGCTGCCGTACGCTTCCTGGAACGAGCCGATGTGGTCCTCCGTCGTCGGGTGCTGGCCGGCGATGCAGACGACGGCGCTGCCGGCGAGCCCCGCGCCGCAGAGGCCGGTGACCGCGTTCGTCAGGCCGCAGCCGGCGGTGACGCTGAGAACCCCCGGACGGGCGGTGGTGCGCGCGTACGCATCGGCGGCGTAGGCGCACGCCTGCTCGTGCCGCATGTGGATCAGCTTGACGCCGTGCTCGCGGAGCGCGGCCAGGATCGGGAACGTGTGCCCGCCGTTGATCGCGAACAAGTACTTGACGTTCTGCGACTGGAGAACGCGTCCGACCAGTGTGCCGCCGTCGACCGTTGCCATGGATTCACTCCTTCGCCCTTCGTCGGGCCGCGCCATGAGATTCCGCTCGGCCTTCTCGCCCATCGGCATCCATCGTCGATATCACCGAAACGAGCCATCGGTCACGGGGATGACGTTGCGCACCGACGGCCGTTCCTCACGAGCGGCACGTTCGACGGGTCGCGGCGGCGGCGATGCGCTCGCGTGCCGCACCGGCGGCGCTCTCGCAACTCCGTCACGAGAGCTTTCACCTTCTACCGCGCTGCGTGACCGCGACACGAAACGATCCGGTACGAGCCGTTGCACCGAGACCCCGGCCCCCGTCGCTCGCCGACGAAAACGCTCGCGCTGACGGGCTCGCCGTTCGCGCGTTGACCGGCACACCGCATGCTCTGTCTTCCGCAACATTCTCACCGCAGGCTCGACGCCTGCTCAAAGGAGGAAGACATGAGGCCCAATGCGGGGAGCCGTTTCGGCTCATCCATCGTACTCGCCGCTCTGCTGATCGCGGCCGCGGTTGCGCGCGCCGCGGACGTGGTGCCGGAGGCGGAGCCACGGTACTACGTCCAGTTCGATCGCCTCGATGCGGGGTCGCGGCGCCTGATCGAGGACGCCGGCGGAAAGCCCGCGGTCGAGCTCGGCGAATTCGGCGCGATCTCCGCGCGGCTGTCGCCCGACGCGCTCGAACGGCTGAAGCTCGATCCGAGGATTCGCTCGATCGAGGAAGATCCGCGGCGCTTTCCGATGGCGGAGGTGACGCCCTATGGCATCGCCATGGTCCAGGCGCCGCAGGTGGAGGAAGGCTACGGCGCGCCGTCGCGGAAGGTGTGCATCATCGACTCGGGCTACTACAAGCGCCACGTCGACGTCGACCAACACGTAACCGGCAGCACGAATACCGGGACCGGCACCTGGTCGACCGACCACTGCGGCCACGGCACCCACGTCGCGGGAACGATCGCGGCGGTGACCAATTCGGAGGGCGTGCGCGGCGTGTTGCCGAACGGGACGATCGCGATCCACGTCGTCAAGGTGTTCGGCGACGACTGCGACTGGGCGTACTCGTCCGACCTCGTCGCCGCGCTCGGCCGCTGCCGCGCCGCGGGAGCGAACGTGGTCAGCATGAGCCTCGGCGGATCGTCGAGCAGCACCTACGAGCGGCAGGCGTTCGACGACGCCTATGCGAAGGGCATCCTCTCGATCGCCGCCGCCGGGAACGACGGTTCGACCCGGCACTCCTACCCGGCGTCCTACGCGTCGGTCGTCTCGGTGGCCGCCGTCGACAGCACGAAGAAGGTCGCCTCGTTCTCGCAGAGGAACTCGCAGGTCGAGATCTCCGCTCCCGGCGTCGGTATCCTGTCGACCGTACCGTGGACTTCGGAGAACACCCTCACCACCGGAACCTCGACCGCTCCGGTGACGTTCGCCGGAAACCGATTGGAGAACGCGCCGGCGGCGGGAAGCGCCACCGGGACGCTGGCGAACGGCGGTCTCTGCGCTCCCAGCGCATCGTACCCACGCGGCGCGGTCGTCCTCTGCAAGCGCGGAACGTACTCGCTCGCCGACAAGGTCCGCAGCGTCCAGAAGGGCGGCGGCAAGGCAGCGGTCATCTACAACAACGTCCCCGGCCTCTTCGGCGGAACCCTCGGGGACGATCCGGGCGTGACGATCTCCGCGATCGCCCTCAGCCAGGAGGACGGCCAAAGGGCTCTCGGCTACGCCGGGAAGCAAGCCACCGCGGTCAGCCTGTACGATCCGGCGCCGGGCAGCGGCTACGAGGCTTGGGATGGAACCTCGATGGCCACTCCGCACGTCTCCGGCGTCGCGGCGCTGGTGTGGAGCCGCAAGCCGGCGGCGACGAACCGACAGATTCGCGATGCGCTCGACGCGAGCGCGACAGACCTGGGCACCGCGGGACGCGACACCTCCTACGGTTGGGGGCTCGTCCAGGCGAAGCGCGCGTTGGACGTGCTGAATGGAACCGTCACGCCACGATGCAGGCTCGTGAAGCAGTCGTGCAGCAGCTCGAGCCGCTGTTGCTCCGGGACCTGTTCCAGCGGCGTTTGCAAGTA
>JAXDLK010000373.1:0-18927 GCA_034666665.1 Candidatus Binatota bacterium | reverse complement strand
CGCGCGGCGTCCAACCGCGCCGCGATCGTCACCGACTCGCGGGTGGGGCCGCTGTACGGCGCGCGCCTGGCGGCGACCCTCCGCCAGGCGGAGTACACCGTCGTCAAGATCCAGATCCCCGAGGGCGAGCCACACAAGAACCTCGCCTGGCTGGCGCTCACGTACGATCGCCTGATCGAGGGACAGATCGACCGCTCTTCTCCGATCCTCGCCCTCGGCGGCGGCGTCGTCGGCGATCTCGCGGGCTTCGCGGCGGCGACGTACCTCCGCGGGGTGCCGCTGGTACAAGTTCCGACGACGCTGCTGGCGCAGGTGGACGCGGCGATCGGCGGCAAGACCGCGGTCAACCACGCGGCCGGCAAGAACCTGATCGGCGCGTTCCATCAGCCGCACCTGGTCGCCGCGGACGTCGACACGCTGCGCACGCTCGCGCGGCGCGAGTACGTCGCCGGCCTCGCCGAGGTGGTGAAGTACGGCGCGATCCTCGATCCGGACCTCTTCGGTGAGATCGAGAAGAACACCGCGGCGCTCCTCCGCCAGGAGCCCGAACCGCTGCTGGTACGGATCGTCGGCCGCTGTTGCCGCTTGAAGGCGATGGTCGTCGAGGAGGACGAGCGCGAAGGCGACTACCGCGCGATCCTGAACTTCGGCCACACCATCGGGCACGCCGTGGAGACGCTGACCGACTACCGGCGATTCCTGCACGGAGAGGCGGTTTCGATCGGCATGGTATGCGCCGCCCGCCTGTCGCGGCGGCTCGGGCTCTTGTCCGAGGACGCGGAGCGGCGGCTGGTACGCTTGCTCCGTTCGCTCCGCCTGCCGACGGACGTCCCGGGCGATCTCGCCGTCGAGCAGATCGCGATCGCCGTCGAGGTCGACAAGAAAGCCGCCGGAGGCAAGATCAAGTTCGTTTGTCTGGAGGAGTTCGGCCGCACTCGATTCGAGCGGTTGACGGCCGTGGAGATTGCGGAGATGGCGGTCGACGATCGAGGGTGAGAGACGACGGTCCGGTCTTCGGTCGGCCCGAGATCCGTGATGCAGGGTCAGCGGAGCCAGTAGGCGAGCGCCAGACCGAAAGCGAAGACCGCGAGGAAGCTTCCGACCGCGATCGCGGCGAGCTCGGCGGTGCTCGGCGGACGAGCGGCAGGGGCCGTCGAACGGGGGAGCAGCGCATCGGAAGCCGGCGCGGTTCGCGTGGCGCCGGTGGTCGCGGCCGGCGACTCGGTGCGGGCGAATGCCGTTGTCGCCGGCGAGGGATCGGGTTCGTCGCGGCGCGGCACGGCCATCGTCCCGGCGGCCGACGGAGCGGAGTCGTCCTTGCGCGGCACGGCCATCGTGGCTGCAGCCGACGGAGCGGAATCGTCCTTGCGCGGCACGGCCATCGTGGCCGCAGCCGACGGAGCGGAATCGTCTCGGCGCGGCACCGCGATCGTCGCCGCGACGGAGGGAGCAGCGTCCTCCGTGTGCCGCACGGCGGTCGCGGCTGCCGCGGGTGGAGCCTCGGCGTCGGGGCGCGGCATGCCGCTCGCGGTGCCCAGCGAATCGAGATCCGGCGTCTCCGTCTCCGGCTCCGCCGCCGACGCCGGGAGCACCATCGTGATCGGCGTCGGCTCCTTCCCCGGCCGCGACGGAGCAGCGCCGGCCGTCCCCGGTAGCACCAGCGTCGCTGCGGAATCCTCGGCGACGCTCGTCGGCGGCTCCGGCGTGGCCGCCGCGGGCGGTGACGTGAAGCGGAGCTCGATCGGTCCGAAGGCGACGCGATCCTGATCCTGCAACCGCCTCGGCGACGTCAGGCGCTCGCCGTTGACGAACGTCCCGTTCGCGCTTCCCAAGTCCTCGACCCAGAGGCCGGCGGCTTGCCAGCGGAGCCGGGCATGGCGCCGGGACACGGAAGTCGACGGCAGAACCAGCTCGCAATCGTTGGCGCGGCCGACGACGACGTAGTCGCTCCCGGGGACCAGCTCGAAGAGACTTCCCGGCCGCGGCGGTCCGAGGAATTCGAAATGCGCGTTCATGCCGAGCAGTAGGCGAGGATCACGGTGACGTTGTCGGGAGCGCCGCGGTCGCGCGCGAGCTCGATCAGTCGGGCCGCGGTGGAATCGCCGTCTCCCGGGCGGCCGTCGCCGAGCGCCGCGACGATCGCGGCGTCGTCGACCGCGCGGCTGAGGCCGTCGGAGCAGAGCAGGAACACGTCGCCGGGCGATACGTCGATCACCCGATGGTCGACCTCGACGTCGGTCTCGGCGCCGACGGCGCGCGTGAGGACGTTGCGGAAGCCGCCGTCCTCCGAAGGCCAGGCATGATCGCGGGTCAGCTGCACGAGACCGCCGCGGCGGAAGCGGTAGAGACGGCTGTCGCCGACGTGGGCCACGTGGGCGCGGCCGGAGAGCGCCCAGAGCACGACCACCGTCGTCCCCATCCCCCGGAGCGTGCCGTCTTTCTCGGCGGCGGCGCGCACGCGCCGGTTCGCTTCGCGGATGGCGCCGACCAGCTGGTCGCGCTCGCGTTGCGTGCGGCCGAACGGCCACCAGGACATCTTCTCCGGGACCTCCCCGGCGATGGTTTCGACCGCGATCCGGCTCGCGACCTCCCCCGCGGCGTGGCCCCCCATGCCGTCGGCGACGATCAACAGCCCGCGCGCGGGATCCGCGAAGTGCGAGTCCTCGTTGTTCTTGCGGACGAGCCCGACGTCGGTGCGGGCGTGAGCGTCGATCATGGGCGGGCCACTAGGGTGCTGCGTGCAGCAGCTTCTTCAGACGCTCGCGCGCCTCGGCATCGCTCTTGTCCATCTCGAGCACGCGGCGATATCCGTCGATGGCTCGATCGGTTTCGCCCTTCTTTTCGAGCGCCAGCGCCTGGTAGTAGAGCTCCGCCGCGGCGAGCGAGCTCTCGTTCTCGAGGCCTGTCTCCACCGATCGCCGCGCCGCCTCGAGCCCGAGCCCGCCGGCGAGGAGACCGCAGACCTCGGAGGCTACCTGACGCGCGTCGGCGGCGGCGCCGCCCGCGCTCACCGACTTGAGGACCACGCCGCTCTCGGAGTCGACGAGCCGGGCGTCGATCATCAAGCGATCCCCGATCGCGGTGAAGCCGCCGAAAACCATCGTCTGCGCCCCGGCGATCTTGCCGATCTCGAGGCGCCCCTCCTTCGAGGCGAGCTCGGATGCGCCGAGCTTCTGCTCCTGAAGCAACCGCAGGAGCTCGCGGCGCTCCACGACCTTGAGCTCGCCCGCCTCGCCGAGGCGAGCCGCGATCGCGTCCGGGAGCCAGTCGCGAAGAAAGTCGAGGCGTTCGCGGCCGGTGATCGCATTGTTCTCGAACGGGAACACGGCCACGGTCTGGCGTCGGCGGGCTTCCCGCCGCCCGGCCGGAGCCTCGACGCGAGCCGGCGGCGCCGGTTTCGGCAGCGGGGTGGTCGAGCAAGCGCCGAACCCGACCGCCGCGACGAGCAGCAGCGGCAGGCCACGCGAATTCACTCCGCCGCGACCTCGAGCAACTTCTGTCCCTTCTGGAAGTCTCGGCCGTCGACCGCCTTCGCGTAGGCGAAGCCGTCTTCCGCCTTGGTGATCTCCAGCGTCCCCACCGTCGTCTGGCGGTAGCCGACCACCTCGCCGTCGACCTCCACCGGCGCCCCGTCCTTCACCACCTTGAATCGGAACCCCGGAGCGACGCCGTGCTTGCGGCCCGCGCCGACGACGATCTCGCCGCCGTCGACCTCGGCGATCTTCGCGTGCAGCGGGTAGTCCGTGCGAAGCTCGTCGCCGATCTGCTTCGCCACCGCGGTCGCCAGCGTCGCCACCCGGTCGGCGGACTCGAGCTTTTCGGAGATCGTCGAGCGCACCTCGGTCGTCTCCGTGTCGATCATGCGGAGCTGGAGCTCACCGAGACGCGACGCGGGATAGAAGCCGCCGGTGCCGATCACCGTGGCGGCCAAGACACGCCCGAGCTTCAGTCGCGTCGCCGGATCCGCGAGCTCCGACGATCCGAGCTTGAGCTCCGCGAGCAGCTTGTCGATCACCTCGCGCTCGACCACCGTCACGCGCCCGGCGTCCTGGAGCTCGCGGGTGACGCTCTGGAGGAACGCCTCCGAGATCCCGTCGGGCGCCGCGAGACCGAGCTGGTTCTTGACGTCGAGGAACGAGAGCACCAGCCGCCGGGGCGACCACTCGTCCGCGGGCGCCTTCGGCAGCTTGCCGCTGCGGTAGGCGGTGACGAGGTCGTTCACCAGCTGGTTCGTGAGCTTCTGGCGCTCGAGATCGAGCTTCTCCTTCTCGCGCTGATCGATCCGCCGGAGAAGCGTCGCGACGAGCTCGTTGTCGGGGGCGAGCTTCTTCGCCTGGGAGAGCGCCTTCTTGGCATCGTCGAGGCGGCCGGACTTTTCCAGCGCCACCGCCTGGTTGCTCCGCGCCTCGACCAGGAACGGCTCCTTCTCGATCGCCTGGTCGTAGACCTGCACCGCCTTCTTGAGATCGCCCTTCTCCTTCGTCACGCGCGCGAGGTTGTTGAAGCCGAGCGCCTGTTGCCACGGGAACTGCCCTTCCTTGGCGCTCGCTACCTGGAACTCGCGCTGCGCCCCGCCGAGATCGCCGCGGCGGGCAGCGACCTCCCCGCGAATCACGGAGGCGTACGTTCCTTGGGAAGTGCGCGCCTTCTCCGCCGCGCCGTCGAGGTCCCCGCGGCGGAGCGCGACCTCGGCGAGCCCCTCGGCGGCCGCGCTCTGACCCTCGCCGCCGAGCTTGCCGATCGCCTGGAATTCTTCCTCGGCGCGCTCGAGCTTGCCTTGCTTCGCGAGCGCGAATCCGGCGCCCGCACGGGCCTCCACGTTCTTGGGATCCTCCGCGGCGACCTTGGAGTAGAGCTCCCCGGCCGTGTCGGCATCGCCGCGGGCGAACTGCTTCTCGGCGACGGCGAGCAGCACTTGCTGCGACACCATGCCGCCGCCACGAACGACCTTGGCGATCGAGCCGCCTGGCCCGACGAGGTAGGTGATCGGCACCACGTGCTCGGCGCCGTAGCGCTTGAGCGTTTCCTTGCTCGCGTCCGCACACACCTCGTAGCCGAGCGAGTGCTGCTCGGCGAACTGCTTGAGCGCGTCGGCCGAGTCGCCGGCGACGACCAGCACGGAGATGCCGTCGGCCGCGTGCTCCTTGACGACGTTCGCGAGGCTGAGGGCGAGCTCGCGCGACGGCTTCGACTCGAGCGAGATGAATGCGACGATCGAGAGCCCGGATTCGCCGAGGTGGCTCGAGGATACCGCCTTTCCCTTGACGCTCTCGAGCTCGAACGGAGGGGCGGGGTCGCCCTTGCCGAGCCCGGCCGCGATCGACGCGGACGCGCACAGGAGAACGAGGAATGGGGGCAGGACGAGGAGATTGGGTCGTTTCATGGGCTTCCTATTCGCGAGCTTCGAGGTCGAGCTCGACGGGGACCCGCTCGTTCGCGGGCACCTTCACGGTGGCGGGTGCTGGATAGTATCCGTCTTTGCGCATTTCAATCTCGTGAGTTCCGGCAGGCACCTCCGCGGTGAACGGAGCATCTCCGGTGCGGCCGATCACCTTGCCGTCGAGGAGGATGTCCGCGCCTCGGGGGTTCGAAACGAACTCCACGAAGCCGTTCGGCGCAGCGGGCGCGAGCGCGGTGTGCTCGAAGAGGCCGACGCCCCAGGCGCCGGCGACGGCGATCACCAGGCAGAGGCTGGCGGCGATGCCTGCTTTGAGGCCGATGCCGCTGCGTCGCCCGTCCGCCGGCGCGCCGCGGGAGCGCTCGCGGAACGCGCGGAGCTCCGCGGCGAGATCCTTGCCCCGGGCTTGGCGCTTTCCGGGGTCTCCGGACATTGCCCGGGCGACGATTCCCGAGAGCTCCGCCGGGATCGCCGGGTCCACCTGCCGCACGGGAACGGCGCCGGAGCGCAGGATCACGTGCAGCAGCGCCGGCAGGCTTTCGGCGGCGAACGGCTTTCGGCCGGTCAGCGCCTCGTAGAGGACCACGGCGAGAGAATAGAGATCGGAGCGGCCGTCGACGTTGCCGCCCTTCACCTGCTCGGGCGACATGTACTGCGGCGTCCCGACCATCATGTCGGTCGTCATGGTGGAGCTCGCGGCGGACGTCAGGCGTGCGATGCCGAAGTCGGCGACCTTCACGGTGCTGTCGGGCAGGATCATCAGGTTCGCGGGCTTGATGTCGCGGTGGACGACGCCGCGCTCGTGCGCGAAATCGAGCGCTTCCGCGACCACGGCGCCGACCTCGGCGGCGCGATCCACCGACACCTTGCCGTCGCGGGCGATCTCCGCCGCGAAGTTGATCCCCTCGACGAACTCCATCGCCAGGTAGTACCAGTCGCCGTCGCGTCCGGCGTCGTAGAGCGTGACGATGTTCGGATGGAGCAGCGAGCCCGCCGCCTGCGCCTCCCGCTCGAAGAAGGCGGCGCTCGAAAGTCGGCCGCCGCCGGCGGTCTCGACGTCGCTGCCGATCGGGTTCGCGGCGATCACCTTGAGGGCGACGACACGACGGATCGTCGGATCCTGGGCGCGGAAGACGGCACCCATGGCTCCCTGACCGACCTTGGCGAGGATCTCGTAGCGACCGACCTTGCGGAGCTCGGGAAGGCTCACCGCTTGGTCTCCGTGCGCTTCAGCCACTCGCGGACCCGCTGCGCATCGCTCGCTTCCGGCGCGAGCGCCAGATACTGGCGGTAGTGCTCGGCCGCGCGGCGGTCGTCGTGCAGCTGGTCGTCGTAGAGCACCGCGAGCCCATAATGCGCCGCCGCGTAGTCCGCCTTCTCCTTCAGGATGCGCTCGAACTCGCGCTTGGCTTCGGCGGTCTTGCCGAGCGAGCGATACGCTTCGGCGAGGTTGTTGCGCACCTTGATCGCCGAGGGCATGCGCCCGAGCGCCTCGTTGTAGAGCGACACCGCCTCGGTGTACCGCGCCTGGCCGTGCAGCAGAGCGCCGAGGTTCAGCACCGCCGACTCGTCGCGGGGCCCGAGCCGCAGCGTCTCGCGGTACTCCTTCTCCGCCGCCGCCGCATCGCCGAGACGCTCGAGCGCGAGGCCGAGGTTGTAGTGAGCCTCCGAGAGGTCCGGGTCGAGGCCGATCGCGCGCCGGTAGAGGGGCACCTTCTCCGATATACGCGGCTCGAGCACCGCCTGGTTGAACGCCTCGTAGGCCTGCCGCTCCTTGCGGACCTCGTCGAGGAGCGCCTTCACGAGCTCGATGGGGAGCCCGAAATGGATCCGCTCGCGCTCGGCGACGCGGCCTTTGACCAGCCCGATCACGCGTCCCTTGCGGTCCAAAAGCGGTCCGCCGCTCGAGCCGGGGTTCACCGGGACGTCCGTCTGGATGACCGGATAGCCGTAATCGCTGCCGCGGATCGCGCTGACGACTCCTCGGGTGAGGGAGAAGTCGAAGCCCTGAGGGCATCCGATCGTCGATACCTCGGCCCCGGTCTCGACGCTGTCGACGGAGCCGAGCTCCAGCGGCGGGAGCCGCACGCCGACCAGCTCGATGAGGGCGACGTCGGCACGCTCCGTGCCGAGCCGCGAGAGACGCGCCGGAAAGACCCGCCCGTCGTGGAGCTTCACGCGGAGGTTCGTGACCTTGGCGAGGCCATGGGCCGTCGTCACCACTTGGTCGCCGGGGGTGACCGCGAATCCGGAGCTGGTGAAGGTCGCACCCTGAAGATCGCCGAGGACGCAGACGATGGATTCGAGAGGAGGCGGCGGGTCCGGCGCGTCTTCACCGGCGGCCGGAGACGCCGAAATCATGCCGACGAGCGCGAGCCAGCAGAGGCAACCCGAGCGGCGGCTCACTTGCGATCGTATATCATCCCAATGGGAAAAGTGGTAACCGGCGCGCTCGGTTGCGTCCGGCAGGAGGTTCGATCGTGAGGCGGATGTCGAGGCTGTTGGCGAGCGCATCGGCGGCGCTCTGGCTCGTGTGCTCGGTCTCGGGAGCCGTGGCGCAGGAAGGTCGCGAGTCGCTGCGTAGCGGCGAGGAGCTCTACCAGAAAGGCGAGTACGACCTGGCGCTCGCACGGCTGCAAACCGCTCGTCAGGCGAATGCCGACGATCCCGAGGCGGCGCTCTTCCTCGGCCTCACCTACGTCCGCCTCGAGCGTCCCACCGAGGCCGCGGAGCAGTGGGACGATTACGTGCGTCTCAGCCGTGACCGCAAGCTCGCCGCCGACGTTCGACGGTTCGTCACGATTCTTCGCCGCGAGGCGGCGGCGAAGGTGGCGCAGGAGGCGATCGCCCAGGAGCGCAGCCTGGCGGCGCAGTCCACGTCGGACTCGGTGGTGGTGATCGCGCCCTTTCGGAACGTCGGCGCGCCCGAGGGAGACGCTCTCGGCAAGGCGCTCGCGGCCATGGTCGCGGAGAACCTCTCTGCCGTGCCGGAGGTGCAGGTCGTCGAACGCGACCGCACGCTCGCGTACCTCCGGGCCGCGAATCTCGAGCCGACCGACGTCGTGCAACGCACGAACGCGGTGCGCGTCGGGAAGCTCCTCCGCGCCGGCCGCGTGGTCATCGGCGCATACCGGCTGACGCGAGGTGAAGAGTCGCGGCTCCGTGTCGACGTGGCGGTGATCGACGTCGACAGCAAGAAGGAGGTCGGCGACGGCCTCGTGCACCAGCCGGAGAGCAACTTTCGGTCGGTGGTGCCGGAGCTCGCCGAGAAGATCGCGACCACGCTCGGCGCCGACGTGGCGCGGCTTCCGGCCAACCGGGTGGCGAAGCTCCGCCGGTCGCATACGGCGGATCTCGCCGCGGCCTTGGCTTTCGGCCGCGGCCTCGAGCTCGAGGATCGCGGCGAATACCCGGAGGCGCGCGGCGAGCTCCGCAAGGCGGTGCAGAAGGACAACCGCTTCGAGCTCGCGCGCGCGGAGCTCGACCGCTTGCCGGCGGCGATGATCTCGCTCGTGGCGATCGGCAACGCGGTCGAGGGACCGGCTCTGACGATGGCGGTCGGCAAGCAGCCCGGCCCGTCGATCAGCACGCGCGCCGTGTGGATCACGGCGGGCGTGGTCGCCGCCGCCGGCGCTGCGGCCGCGGTCGGAATCGCCGCCGGAGGTGGCGGAGGTGGCGGCGGCGGGGGAGGTGGCGGCAGCGGCACTGCGCCCGTGGTCGAAGGCGCCGAGAACCGCAGCGTCGCTCCGGGAGAGACGGTCGTGCTCGGCGTCACGGCGCGTGACCCGGACGGTACCACGGTGTCGCTCGACGCCGACAACGAGACGACGGCGCCGGGATCCACGTTCACCTCCACGCCGGGAAATCCGGCGAACGGCGTCTTCCGCTGGACCCCGCGGGCGGCCGACGAGGGCGTGCACACCATCTCGTTCACCGCCACGGACTCGAGCAATCCGCCGGAGACGACGCGGGTGAGCGCACGGATCGACGTCGACGAAGCCGCTCAGACGCCGAGCCCGACGGTCCGTGGCGCGGGGACCCCCACGCCGACCCGGTCCCGCGCGACGCGAACGCCGACCCGCAGCGCGACGCGAACGCCGAGCCCGTAATCGACGAGATGCGCGGCATTCGGGCCGGAACGAGGGTGCGGTGGCCTCGCGCAGGCGAGGCGGGAGGACGCGCGCTGCGGATACGTCCGTCGTGGATGAAGGCGGCCGCCGTCGCGTTCATGGCGATGGTGGTCTCGAGCGGCGGCGCCAGCGCCGCGGAGATGGCCCGCAGCACCGCGTCCAGCGGCGAGGAGCTCGAGAAGGGTGAGCAGCTCTATCGCGATGGCCGCTACGCCGATGCGCTCGCCGCCCTCCAGGTCGCGCGCCAGCACCAGCCGAACGATGCCGACGCGGCGCTCCTCCTCGGCCTCACCCATCTCCGCCTCGACGATCCGGCACGCGCGTCGATCCACTGGACGGAGTACGTCCGGCTCGCGCAGGACCGGCAGCTCGCCGGCGACGTGAAGAAGTACGTCACGATCCTCCTCCGCGAGGCGAACCTGCGCGCGGCGCGGGACGCCGTCTCCGCTGAGAACCACCTGGCGACGCTCGGGACGGATCCGCGAACGGTGGCGATCGGCGCCTTCGGCAACCTCGGCAGCGTGGACGTCGCCCCGCTCGGCAAGGCGCTCGCCGCGATGCTGATCGATAATCTCTCCGGCATCCGCGGCCTTCGGGTGCTCGAGCGCCAGCAGGTGCAGGCGCTGCTCGACGAGGCGAAGCTCGCGCAGAGTGGTCTCGTCCGCGAGGACGCCGCCGTTCGCGCCGGCAAGCTCCTGCGAGCGGGTCGCATCGGCGCCGGCACCTATGCCGACTGGGTTGCGAGCCCCCCGCACCTCAAGATCGATGCGGTGCTGGTCGGCGTCGACGACGGTAAGGTCGTCGGCAGCTCGAGCCAGGAGGGCATGCTCGAGGACTTCTCGACGATGGTGCCGAAGATCTCGACCGTGTTCGCGGCGGTGCTCGGACGGCCCGTGTCCACGCTGTCGGTGGCGGAGTCCGCCCGCGTCACGGAGTCCCACACGAAGAGCGTCCCCGCCGTCTTGGCGTTCGGCGAAGCACTCGACGCCGTCGACCGGGGCGATGCCGATCGCGCGAAGCGCGCGTGTCGCCGGGTGGAGCAGGAGGATCCGAGCTTCCGGCTCGCGCGGCGATTCTGCGCTCTCGTGCCGGCCGCGTGGATGTCGCTCGACGCCGTCGCCCAGGCCGTCGAGACGGCGGCGCTGCCGAAGATCGCCGCCGGTGGTCTGAGCTTCGGTCAGAAGGCGGCGATCGGCGTCGGAGCCGCGGCCGTCGTCGGTGGTGGCATCGCCGCCGGCATCATCGCCTCGGACGGCGGGGGAGGTGGCGACGGCGGCGGGGCCCGCGGCAACGAGCCGGCGCTCCAGTTGTCGCCGGAAAGCCAGACCGTCGTGGCGGGTCAGACCGCGGTCATCTCCGCCACGTGCAGCGATCCCGATGGCACCCCGGTGACGATCACCGCGGACAACCCTCCCCCCGGATCGACGTTCCAGACGAGCGGTGCAGGAAATCCGGCGGCCGCCGAGATGCGCGTGCCGACGCGGTCGAGCGACGCCGGCCGGACGATCGCGGCGACGTTCCGCTGCACGGATTCCGCGGAGCCGCCGAGCTCGGTCACCCGAACGGCCCAGGTGAACGTCCGTAGCCCGGATCAGCCGCCGCCGACCGGCACGCCGCCACCGCCGGTGGCGACCGCGACCGCGACGCGCCAGCCGACCGTGACGCCGACCCCGAGCAGCGCCCCGACGCCGACCGCCACGACGCCACTCTGCTTGCCCGACGGCTCGCCGTGCGAGATCGGCCCGGAGTGCTGCGGCCAGACCTGTTACTTCGGGACCTGCGAGACGCCGCTGTGAGGGCGGGTTGAGCGCGGAGCGCGTGGAGAGCGGTCGCGGCTGCGCGGCATCCTTCGCGGTCGCGCTCTTCTGCTTCTACGCCGCGACCGGAGCGGGACATTCGAGCTTCGGCGACGGCTACGTCTTGATGCTCACCGCGAGGAGCCTCCTCGAGCACGGGACGCTCGCGATGGACCCGGTCCCGCTCGCCGGCAGCGCGCAGCGGATCGGTCCGGACGGACGGCGATACGCGGAGTTCGCTCCCGGGCTGGCGATCGCTCACGTCCCGGCCCTGCTCGCCGCGCGAACGTGGCCGTCGTCCGTCCCCGGCGGTGGCGGGCAGACGGATGTGCTCCTCCGAGACGAGTTCTGGTCGCAGCTCACGAACGCGTGGTTGATGGCGCTCACCGTGACGGTGATCGCGGTCGCCGGCCGGAGACTCGGATTCTCGAACCGCGCGTCCTACGGCGTCGCCGGGCTGATGGCCGTCGCGAGCCCGCTCTGGCTCTACGCGCGGATCGATTCCACCGAAGCTCTCCAGGGGCTCGGTCTGTCGGCCGCCTTCTTCTTCGTCGTGCCCTCGGCAGCAGGACGTCGGTCGTCGGCGGCTGCCGCCGGCCTGTCGCTGGTGATCGCCGTCGTCGCCAAGGTCGCGAACTTCTGCGTCGTCCCCTGGTTCCTCCTCTACGTCGCCGCCAGCACGCCACGCGGCAGGCGATTGTCGAGCTCGCTCGCGATGCTCGCGCCCGTCGCCGCCACGGCGGTGGTTCTCGCGGCGCTCGGCGCGTGGCGCTTCGGCTCGCCTCTCGATCCCGGGTACCGCCTGACGGGTTTCCGGGCCTCGTTGCCCGAGGGCGTCGCGACGCTCGTCTGGAGGCCATCGTACGGGCTCCTCTTCTTCTGGCCCGCGCTGCCACTCGCCGCATTCGGTCTGCGTCGGTTCGCGTCACGGTTCCCGCGCGAAGGATTGTTGATTCTCGCCGTGGCGATCTCGCTCCTCGTGCTGTACGCGCGGTGGTGGGCGAACTGGGGGATGTCGTGGGGCCCTCGCTATCTCGTGCCCGTGCTGCCGCTCCTGTCGCTGTGGCTGCTGCCGCTCGCGGCCGGACGAAGAGGGCGGGCGGCCCTCGCCGTCGCCGCAGCCGCCGGCGTCTGCGTGCAGGCGGTCGCGGTCGGGACCAGCTACTGGCACCAGGTGCGGGCCGTGCACGCGCAGGTGCGCTTCGACGACCCCCTCGCCTTCCACCGCGATCCGCGGATCGCGCCGCTGGTCGTCGGACTCTGGTGGCTGATCGGTCGACCGGAGCCCCTGGCCGCACCGCCCGACGGTGGAGCGCTCCAAGCACCGTGGACCTCGGTCTTTCCCTGGAAGGATATGCGCGCGGCATCGCTCGCTCTCGCTCCAGGTCGCGGTCTCGACCTCTGGGCCGCACCGGAGCGCTGGCGCATGCGGTATCGTCCGGTGTGGGGTGGAGCCCCCTCCGAGCGTGCGATCCCCTCGAGCCCGTCGCTCCTCGTCCTGCTGCTCGGTGGCGGCCTCTCCGCCGCGCTGGCGTTCCTGTACTTCGCCCGCGGCGGACGGCGGCAGCGGGGGATCGTCCCGGCCGCCCTGCGCATACCGGCGCGCTCGATTCCGCTCCTCGTGCTTCTCTCGCTCGCGGCACGCGCCGGCGCCGCGAGCGCCGAGCCTCTCGATCTCGCCGGGTGCGTACGGCGCGCCCTCGCCCGGAACGCCACCGTGGAGAAGGCACAGGACGCCTCGCGATCCGCGGAGGTTTCGCGAACTGTTGCCCTCGCGGACTACGAGGTGAAGGCGATCCCGACGATCCAGGGTGGCGTCCGCGGCCGCAACCGAACCGATCAGCGCTACGAGATGCTCTTCAGCCGGAAGCTCCTGACGAGCGGAACCGAGGTCGCGGTGAGCGGCGGCACCAGCGTCTTCTCCTCGGTCCCCGAGGTGTCCGTTCCGTACTTCAGCGAAGGACGGATCACCGTCACCCAGCCTCTGCTGCAGGGGCGCACCCGGCTCGAGAATCGCGACGCGATCGACGACGCAGAGCGGCGCATCGCCGCCGCGGAGCACGAGCTCGCGCAGACGCGGGAGGAGCTGGCGCTCGAGGTGGTGCGCACCTTCTACGACGTCGTCAAGGCGGAGGAGCTACAAGCCGTGGCGGAGAAATCGCTCGACCGGGTCGGCGCGCTTCGCAAGGTCGCCGAAGGGAAGCTCGAGCTCGGCGCGGTTTCGAAGATGGACGTCTTTCGCGCCGACCTCCACGCGACGCGGCTGAAGAACGCGCTCGTCGAGCAGAAGGCGCGGCGGGACGCCTCGCTCGACACGCTGAAGCTGCTGCTGGACGTCGACCCGCGGATCGCTCTCGAGATCGATGCCCGCGTACAGGGCCCGAGCGCCGACGCGTACGATGCCGAGCGCGCCGAGGAGGCGGCGCTCGAGCGCCGTATCGAGCTCGTCGAGGCGCGCGACGAGGTGGCGAACGCCGAGCGCAAGCTCCTGCTCGCACGATACCGAGTGTGGCCCGCGCTCGACCTCGTCGGCTTCTACGCGAAGCAGGGGTTCGGTAACGACTTTCGCGACTCGACGACGCTCGACCGCCAGGAATGGAACGTCGGCCTGCAGTCGTCCGTGCCGCTGCAGCGGACCGTGGAACAGGCCGCCGTCGCCGAGGCCGAGATCGTGCTTCGGGGTCGCGAGCGCGACTACCGCCAGATCCGCGCCGAGGTCGTGCGGCAGGCCCGCGACGCGTACCGCCAGCTCGACCGCGCGCGAGCGGCGCAGGTACTCGCGGGAGACATCGCCGACCAGGCGAGCGAGCAGGCGGAGCTCGCCCGTTTCCGCTACGAGAAGGGGGTGACGGACAACTTCGACCTGGTTCAATCCGAGGTCCAGCTCGCCGAGGCGCGGAGCGGCACCGCGATCGCGGCGATCGACACCGCGATCGCCGCCGCCGAGCTCCACCGCGTCGCGGGCACGCTCGCGGAGCGCTTCGGCACGCCGGCGGGGGCGGCGTCCGAACCCCTTCCCGACGAGGACGCCGCTGGAGAAGATCCAGGAGAAGACCGGTGAGCGCGAACCGCGGCACCACGATCACGCTCTTCGCGATCGGCTCCCTCGCCGCCGCGGTTGCCATCGTCGGCCGGAGCGGGCCGGCGGACCGGGCCGCGGCCGTGCCGCGCGTGGTCGCCTCGCGCGGCGACCTCGAGGTGACGCTCGCGGAGCCGGGAACGCTCCAGGCGGCAAGGTCCGTTACGCTGGCGTCCGAGATCCGCAGCAACCGCGCGAAGATCGTGGGTCTCCTCGCGGACGGCTCGTGGATGAAGCCGGGCGACGAGGTGATCCGCTTCGACCGCACGCCGTTCGAAGAAGACCGGACCAAGGCGGCGACGGAGGCTCGCGATGCCGAGGCTGCGGCCGACCGCCTCGAGCAGGAACGGAAGCTCCAGCTCGCCAAGGTGGAGGAAGAGCTCGAGTCCGCGCGCTACCGGACGAAGCTGGCGGCGCTCCAGCTCGACTCCTTCGAGAAGGGCACCGGCGCCCTCAACGTCCGTGAGGCCGAGGTGCGCGCGGCGGAGAGTCGCTCGGAGCTCGATCGGGCGCGGCGCGACTTGGACGACATCCAGCAGATGTTCGCCCGGGGCTTCGTCAGCGACGGGGAGCTCGCGCGCCAGCGCGCCAAGGTCGAGGAGGTGGAGCGGCAACACGGGCTGGAGCGCGACCGGTTGCGCGCCACCCGGGAAGTGACGTTCCCGAGGGATCTCGAGCGCGCGCGCGCGGAGGTCGCCGAGGCCAAGGATGCGGTGGCGCGTTCGGAGACCGTCCTCTACCACACGCACGAGTTCTACGACGCCGCCGCCGAGGTCGCGGCGCGCAAGGTGGAAGCGACGAGCGCCGCGCTGCGGAGCGCCGAGGAGGAGCTCGAGAAGGCCGTGGTGCGTGCGCCGATCGCCGGCTTCCTGATCTTGCAGGACATTCCCCTCGAGAGCGGCCGGCGAAAGCCCCAGGTCGGCGATTCCGTCTGGAGCGGACAGCCGATCGCCACGATTCCCGACCTCGGGCAGGTGATCGCGCTCACGCGCATCCGCGAGGTCGACCTCCACCGCATTCGTCAGGGGCTCTCGGGCGCCGTCGCCGTCGAGGCGTACCCGGAGCTCGAGCTCCACGGCACGATCGACTTCATCGGCAGCCTGGCGGAGGCGTCCGATGACTCTCCCTGGAAGTTCTTCGGTGTGCGGCTCGCGCTCGACCGGAGCGACGCTCGCCTGCGGCCGGGGATGTCGGTGCGCGTGTCCTTTCTGCTCGACGCGGCGCACGA
The DNA here is from genome assembly GCA_034666665.1 of Candidatus Binatota bacterium. Lineage (GTDB taxonomy): Bacteria > Desulfobacterota > Binatia > JACPRU01 > JACPRU01 > JAXDLK01. Next base: position 3,296 of record JAXDLK010000373.1, on the reverse strand, counting down.
CGTCGTGCTCGTGCCGCTCGACGCGGTCTTCGAGGAAGGCGGCCGCGACGTCTGCTTCGTCCGCCGTGGCGCCGATGCCTGGGAACAGCCCGTCGTGCTCGGGCTCCGCAACGAGACGCACGTCGAGGTCCGTCGGGGCGTCTCGCCCGGCGAGGAGCTGATGCTCGGCCGCCCGACGAGCGGTGTCCGGCGCTCGCCGCCGGCGGAGCCCAGCGCCTGACGTTCTCGTCCGCGACGATGCCGCTCGTCTCTCTCGAAGGGATCTCGCGTCTCTACGCCCGAGCGGATGCCGACGTGCGCGCGCTCGAGGACGTGTGGCTCGACCTCGAGCGCGGCGAGTTGGTGACGCTGACCGGCCCGTCGGGTTCCGGGAAGTCGACCCTGCTCCACGTCCTCGGACTCCTCGACACCCCGACCGCCGGCCGCTACCGGCTCGGTGGCGAGGACGTCGGCGGGCTCGACGACGACGCCCGCGCCGCGCAGCGGAACCGCTCCATCGGCTTCGTGTTCCAGGCCTTCCATCTCGTCCCGCATCTGACGATCGCCGAGAACGTCGAGCTGCCGCTCGTCTACCGCGGTCAGGCGCGGCAGGATCGGCGCCGCCGCGCCCTCGCCGAGCTCGAGCGCGTCGGGCTCGCGGATCGCGTGGCGCATCGTCCCGACGAGCTCTCCGGCGGAGAGCAGCAGCGCGCGGCGATCGCGCGCGCTCTCGTGATCGACCCGATCCTGCTGCTCGCCGACGAGCCCACCGGCAACCTCGACGAGGCTTCCGCGGCGATCGTGCTGTCGATCTTCGGCGCCGTCCGTGAAGCCGGCACGTGCGTGGTCGTCGTCACCCACAATCCGCGGGTGGCGTCGATCGGCACCCGCGGCTATCGCCTCGATCGCGGCCGTCTCGAGGTGGCCCCGTGACGCTTCGCGATCTCCTCGCGTCGGCCGAGCGCGGCGTTCGGCTGCACCGCTGGCGATCCGCGCTCACGGCAGCCGGTTTCGCGGCGGGGACCGCGGCGGCGGTCGCGCTGTTCGCGATCGCCGGAGGTGCGCGGCTCGAGATTCTCGAGCAGATCCGCGCTCTCGGTGCCGGATTCGTCACCGTGCGGGCGATCGGCGGCGGCCGCGGCCTCGAGCCGCCGCTCACGTTCGGCGATGCCGAAGCGCTGGCGACGAGCTTCCCGTTCGTCGCCGACGTCGCCCCGGTCGCCGTGCTCGCCCGCAGCGTGCTGCTGCCGGACGAGAGCGTCGCCGTCCGCGTACTGGCGACGACTCCCGAGTTCTTCGCGCTCCGCGGCGCTCGGTTCGAGCGCGGCCGCCCGTTCTCCCGCGAGGAGGCCGCGAGCGGACGGAACGTCTGCGTGCTCGGCGCGGAAGCCGCTCGCCGGATCGTTCCCGCCGGTGCTGCTTATGGGACACTCGTCAAGGTCGGCGGAAACTGGTACCGCGTGGTCGGTGTCCTCGCCCGGTCTTCTGGCGGGGAATCTTCGAGCAGCGACACGGAAGGACAGGGGCGGGAGGTGTTCGTACCGATCGCGACGGTTCTGCAGACCGCCGGGTTGAACCCGCAGGAGGCGCTGCGGGATGAGGGTCGTGGCCGGACGCTGGTCGGGGAAACGGTTTGGGGTGGCGCCTCCGGGAGGAGATCGCTACGGGAGATCCTGCTGCGCATCGACGATGAGGTCGATCCGGATGCGGGACGTGACGTGCTCGAGCGCGCGCTCCTCCGCCGGCACGCGGGACGCAAGCACTTCGAGGTGCTGACGGCGGAGGATCTCCTGCACCGCGGGCGAGCCGCCCGCGGAGTCCTCGACGTGTTGCTCGGCAGCGTCGCGACCGCGGCGTTCTTCCTCGGCGGCATCGCCATGGCGACGCTCTCGTGGCAGAGCGTTCGCGAGCGCACGAGGGAGATCGCCATCCGCCGTGCGGTCGGCGCGCGGCGAAGCGAGATCGTCGCGCAGTTCCTGCTCGAGGGCGCGGCGATCGCCGTCGGGGGCGCTGCCGCCGGCACCGTGCTCGGCAGCCTCGGCTCGCTCGCCGCGGCGCGCGCCGGCGGGTTCCCGTGGACCATCGGCGCTGGCGAGTGCATCGTCGCCGCCGCGATCGCCGTGGCGATCGGTCTCGCCGCGAGTCTCCACCCCGCGCTTCGCGCGGCGGCCGTCGATCCGGTCGCGGCGCTCCGGTTCGAAGGATGAGCCCCGAGAGCCTCGGACGAATCGGCCGCTACGAGCTCGTTCGCGTGCTCGGACGCGGCGCGATGGGCACCGTCTACGAGGCCTACGACTCGTTCCTGGGCCGCACCGTCGCGGTGAAGACGTACGAGTCCAACGTGCTGCTCGGAGACGAGCTCCGCCGGCGGTTCGAGCGCGAGGTCAAGGCGGCGAGCCGGCTCCACCACCCGAACATCGTCGTCGTCTACGACGGCGGGCTCGAGAAAGACGTCCCGTTCATCGCCATGGAGTACGTCGAGGGCACGAACCTCGACGCCGAGCTGAAGAACCGCGGCAAGATGCCGCCGCACGAGGCGCTGCCGGTGCTGCTGCTGATCGCGGACGCGCTTGCCTACGCGCATCGCCAGGGCGTGATCCATCGCGACTTGAAGCCGGCGAACATCCTCCTCACCACCGCCGGGCAGCCGAAGATCGCCGACTTCAGCGTCGCCAAGCTGATGAGCGCCGAGGCCACGGTCGGACCGTCGCCGCTGGGAACCCCGACGCACATGGCGCCCGAGCAGATCGCCGGCAAGCCGACCGACCCGCGCGTCGACGTCTTCGCGCTCGGCGTCCTCTCGTACCAGGTGCTGACGGGGCGGCGGCCGTTCGAAGGCGACCATCCGACCGCCGTCATCTACAACATCATGAACGTCGATCCGCCGCGGGCGAGCGAGATCGACCCCTCGCTGCCTCCGGGAGTCGACGCAGTCCTGGCCCGCGCCTTCGCCAAGGATCCTCAGCAGCGGACACCGGACGCGACCACGTTCGCGCGCGACCTCAAGTCCGCGCTCGAGAGCGTCCGGGCGGCCGCGCAGGCGGCGATGCCCGAGGCGTTCGAGGGTGACGTCGCAGCGAGCGAGGGCGACTTCCGATCCGGCGACCTCGAGGCGTTCCGCGATCTCGCCCCGCCGCCGAGCCGCCGCACGCGATCGTTGGTGTTCGCCGGCCAGGTGGCGCTGGTTGCGGCGATCGCGCTGCTCGGACTCGTGTTCCTGATCCGCCGGATGACCGATGAGCCGGTCGGCGGCCTGCCGGCGGCGACTCCCGTGCCCGACGAGTTCGCGGGCAAGGAAGGCGTGCCGAACGTCGCGG
>JAXDLK010000372.1:0-7163 GCA_034666665.1 Candidatus Binatota bacterium | reverse complement strand
GGCCATCTCGTGGAGCCGTTCGAACGGACGGTCGCTTCCTTCCTCGTCGATCGTCTTCAGCGCATCGACGGCGCGGCGAAGACCGCCGCGACGCCGGTAGAGCTCGTCGAAGACCTCGAGGTCCCGGTAGTACACGCGGTCGTGAAGCAGGCTCGCGTTGTTGATCGGCTCGTCGAGGAAATCGTCGTAGCGATGGCTCTCGAGCGGCAGCGCCCGGAACCGGCGGCGGATCGCGGCGAAGGCCCTGCCCCGCATCCCGAGCAGCTCCGGATCGCCACGCGCGTCCTCGTAGAACTCGCGCAGCCGGTCGAGCTCCTCGTCGAGGAATCGCGACACCGACACCGCGTCGCGCCACTCCGCCGTGGCTTCGGCGCACCAGCGAAAGCGCTCCCGTGGGCCGTCGCAGAAGAAGTCGACGACGCCGCGGCTGCCGACGAAGTTGGCAGCGGACTCGTCGAACGTGATCTCCCCGGCGAGAAAGACCGTGTTGTGGAAGAGCTCGTGGATGACGACGTTCAGCAGCGTGACGGTATCGAGCTTCAGCAGCGAGGAGAGCAGCGGATCGTCGAACCAGCCGAGCGTGCTGAAGGCGACGGACGGGCGGACGTAGGTGTCGTACCCCTGCTTCTCGAGGTCGGCCGCGGCCGCCTCGGCCTTCGCCTTCGAGAAGAAGCCCTTGTACGGCACCCTGCCGACGATCGGAAACCACCACTTGTAGCTCTCGAGGCGATCTCGCTCGGCAGCGGTCAGCACGTACACCACCGCGCCGCTGTTCGCGCGGGAGAGCGTCGAGTAGGCGCCGTCGACCTCCAGTCCCACCTGGTCCGCGGCGAACCGCCGCGCGTCGAGCACGAGCTCGAGACGCGTGCGCTCCGCCGGCGTGAGCCGATCCTCGGCGAGCACTTTCTCGATCGGCTGCCGCCGCAAGAGGATCCAGGCCTCCTCGTAGACGGCGCGCGCGACGTACGCCGGAGAGCACGCGCTCAGCGCGAAGCCCGCGACGGCGAGCACTGCAAGACCGGACCGAGACGTCCGCAACTTCAGAGACCCGGGACTTGCTCGAGGCGCTGCCGGCACTCGGCGATCTCCCGGACCCGCGGCGAGGGATCGGCGAGAGCCATCCGGTAGGCCTCGTCGCGCGTCTCGCCGGCCCGGATCAGCGCTCCGAACGCGGCGAGACGGACGTCCTCGTTCGGATCGGACGCGAGCGTCGACTGCACGGCGGAGGCGACACCCGGATCCGACAAGTCCACCATGCCGCGAAGCGCCTGCGCTCTCGCCTGCGGGTCCTGCGCTTTCATCAGCTCACCGAGGCCGGCCTGCGCCGAGGCCTTGCCCTCGCCGCCCATCATTGACGCGTTCGACAGGTACGCTTCCTTCATCGCGGGCTCGGTCTCGCGTTCGGCGGCGGCGATCAGGAACTGCTGTTCCTCGGGACCTCCGCGGGTGGCGATGATCGAGGCGAGCACCCGCCGGGTACCGGGGTCGGTGGCATCGCGGAAGGCGTCCTTCATCGCCGGCAGCGCTTCGGGACCCATCGCCTGGAGCTGCGAGATGCGGTCGAAGATCCCCTTCATGCCGCCACCCGTGCCGCTCGCGAGCTGGCCATAGAGTGAATCGAGGTCCGCCACCGCTTCGTGCGCGCGAGTACCGAGCTCTCCGGGAGCCGACTCTCCGGGCGGAGCCGTGCCGGCCGGTGGTGTGCCCGACGGCGCCGCAGCAGCGGTCGCGTGGCTGCGGACCTGCTGGAGCAGCCGGTCGAGCTCACCCCGGAGCGTCATCTGCTCGCCCCGGAGCTCCGAGACGGTGCTCTCGAGACGGCGATTCTCCGCATCGAGAGCGCGGTTCTCCTCGGCCGTACGCATCACGCCGGGCGCAGGCGCCGAGGTCCGAGTCGCCCAGACGATGCCACCTCCGAGGAGAGAGAGGCCCGCCAGAACCCAGGCGAGGATCTCACGCGGCTCCATGCGGTCTCTCGTACGGCATCGCGCCCGGTCAGGCGAATATGGCCGCGCCCGCGGCCGCGATCAAGCGCCGACGCGCGAGCCGGCGGGCGGATCGGCCTCGGCTGCGACGAACTGCAGGCGGTGGAGCTTCGCGTAGATGCCCCCGCGGGCGAGGAGCTCCGCATGGGTGCCGATCTCCCGCACCTCGCCGCGGTGGATGACGACGATCCGGTCCGCGCGCTCGATCGTCGAGAGGCGATGGGCGATCAGGATCGCCGTGCGGCCCTGGAGGAGCTTCTCGAGCGCGTCCTGGATCAGGCCTTCGGTGTCCGGGTCGACGCTCGACGTCGCCTCGTCGAGCACCAGGATGGCCGGGTCGTGGGCCAGCGCGCGTGCGAACGACAGAAGCTGGCGCTGTCCGGTCGAGAAGTTGTTGCCGCGCTCGCGGACCGGCTCGTCGTATCCCCGCGGCAACCGCGTGATGAACCGGTGCGCGTGCACCGTCCGCGCCGCCGCCTCCATGCGCGCGCGGTCGATGTCCGGCCGCCCGAGGGTCACGTTCCAGGCGACGTCGCCGCTGAAGACCGTCACGTCCTGAAGCACCATGCCGACGTTTCGCCGGAGCGCGTCGAGGCGCCACTCGCACACGTCGACGCCGTCGATCCGGACCGCGCCGCGCCCCGGCGCGTAGAATCCGGCGAGCAGCTTGATCAAGGTCGTCTTTCCGGAGCCGGTGGCGCCGACGATCGCCACGGTCTCGCCGGGATCCACGTGGAAGGTGACGTCGCGCAGCACCCACTCGTCGCCGCGGTAGGCGAACCACACGTGATCGAACTCGACGCGTCCCTCGACTCGCGCCGGAGCGTACGTCCGGTCCGCGTCCGAGACCGTGGGCGTGTCGAGCAGCGCGAACACCCGCTCCGCCGCCGCCATCGCCGACTGCATCACCGCATACTTCGTGGAGAAGTCGCGGATCGGCACGAAGAACTTCTGCACGTACTCGACGAACGCGACCAGCGTGCCGAAGGCGATCGCGCCGGCGACGATGCGGCCGCCCGCGTACCACACCGTGAGCGCGACCGAGATCGAGCTCACCGCCTCGACGAGCGAGAAGAGCGCCGCCTCGTACAGGTTCGAGAGGTGATTCGCCTCGCGGTGGGATTCGTTCAGCCGGTCGAACTCCTCGAACGTCCGCTTCTCGCGGACGAAGAGCTGGATCACCGTCATCCCGGAGATCGCTTCCTGCAGGAACGCGTTGATGCGCGCGATCTGCTCGCGGATGCGGCGATAGGAGACGCGGGCACGCACGCGGAAGAAGTCGATCGCCAGCACCATCACCGGCATCATCGACAGCGTCACGAGCGCGAGCCGGGCGTCGAGCGCGAAGAGCACGGCGATGATCCCGAGGAGCGTCAGCCCGTCCATGAAGATCGTCAGCGCGCCGGCGGCGAACATCTCGTTGATGACGTCGACGTCCGTCGTCATGCGCGTCACCAGCCGGCCGACGGGGTTCCGGTCGAAGAAGCTGACCGGGAGCTGCTGCAGGTGCGCGAACACGGCGATCCGGAGATCGGAGAGCGCGCGCTGCGCGACGACCATGGTCAGGTAGTACTGCTGGTAGAAGAACGCGAGCTCGGCCACGGTGGCGACGATGAAGAGGATCGCCGTCCGCGTCAGCCCGGCGAAGTCGCGGGTCGCGAGATAGCGATCGATGCCGATCTTGAGGAGGTACGGCTGAACCAGCAACGCGAGCGTGGCGGCGATCAGCGACACGACGGAGAGCAGAAAGGTCCGGCGATAGGGCCGCACGTACGCCCAGAGCCGCCACATCAGGCGGATGTCGTAGGCCTTGCCGCTGATCTCGTCCCGCTGGAAAAAGGGGTCGGGAGTCTTTTTCGATCGGTCAGCCCCGTTGGGCGACGCGTCCAGCGCGGACGAGAGTCCCGGGCGGCCTTTCATGAGGCCTCGAGCTCGTCCTCGATCATCCGCTCCTGGAAGATCTCGGCGTAGACGCCACCGCGGCGGAGGAGCTCTCCGTGCGTCCCCGTCTCCACCACCTCGCCCTCCTCGAGCACGACGATCCGGTCCGCGTTCTTGAGCGTGGACAGCCGATGGGACGTGAGCACGCAGGTACGGTCGGGGAACGCCGCGCGCAGGCGACTCAAGATCCGCCCCTCGGTTTCGCTGTCGACGCTGGAGAGGGCGTCATCGAGCACCAGGACCTGCGGATCGATCACCAGCGCGCGCGCGAGCGTCACGCGCTGCTTCTGGCCTCCGGAAAGGGTGATGCCTCGCTCGCCGACCGGGGTGTCGAGCCCGCGCGGCAGCGCCGCGAGGTCGTCCTCGAGGCCGGCGACGTCCACCGCCCACTGCACCTTTTCATCGACGTCCGGACCGGGAGCGAGACCATAGGCGACGTTCTCGCGGACCGAGGTGGAGAACAGGAACGGATCCTGCGGCACGACGCCGAGTGCCCGCCGCAGCGTCGCCAGCGAGATCGCGCGAACGTCGCGGCCGTCGACGCGCACCGATCCGGCCGACGCGTCGAACAGGCGGGGGATCAGGCTCACCAGGCTCGTCTTCCCCGCACCCGTCCGGCCGACCACCGCCACGGTCGATCCGGCGTCGATCCGCAGCGTCACGTTCGAGAGCACCGTCGGCGACCGGCGCGCGGTCGGGTAGGCGAACGACACGCCTTCGAATGCGACGTCTCCACGCGCGATCGGCGCTTCGCCGTCGGCGGGCGGTCCGACGATCTCCGGTTCGGCCGCGAAGATCTCCTCGAGCCGCTGGAGAGCCGCGCGCCCGCGTTGCAGGATCGAAAGCATCCAGCCCATCGCCATCGTCGGCCAGGCGAGCAGGTGGAGGTACGAGATGAACGCCACCACGTCGCCGAGCGAGATGCGGCCGAGCATCACCTGGCGGCCGCCGTACCAGAGGACGACCAGGATCCCTGCGTTCGACACCACCTTCATCACCGGCATGATCAGCCCGCGGACGCGCGCGAGCTCGAGGCTCCGCCGCTGGAACTCGTCGTTCAGCGCCCGGAAGCGCTCGATCTCCGCATTCTCGAGCGCGTACGCCTTCACCACCGCGATGCCGCTCAGGTTCTCCTGGACGCGGGTCGAGAGCTCGGCGAGCCCTTCCTGGACCTTGAGCGTCCGCTCCATCAGGTTCCGGCTGAAGCGCTTCACGATCCACAGCACGAGCGGATACGCGGTCAGCGAGAGCAGCGTCAGGCGGACGTCGATCATCATCATGATCGTGACCGCGTAGGCGTAGTAGACGGGCGTGTTGACGAAGTTCAGGATGCCGGGCCCGAGCATCATGCGAACGGCGGTGATGTCGTTCACCAGCCGCGACATCAGGTCGCCCGTCTGCTGTCGCTGGTAGTAGCTCGGCGACAGACGCTCGAGATGAGCGAAGAGGTCGTTCCGGAGGTCGTACTCGATGTCTCGGCCGATGTTGAAGATGATCGCCCGCGAGCACGTCCTGACGACGCCCTGGGCGACCGCCAGCGCGACGATCGCCAGCGCGTAGTAGCCGAGGAAGCGGAGGTCGCGGTCGTGCTCGATCACCTCGACGGCGTGCTTCAGGAGGTACGGGATCAGCATCGCCATCGTCGCGGTCGCGAGGAGGCAGAGGAACCCGACGGCGTACTGCCGCCGATACCGCGCCATGTAGAAGTAGAGCCGCCGCACCGGCGGAAACTCTATCGGGGCGGTCCGGGCGAAGCCAGTTCGGACGGGAGCGTCGCCATCCCCCGATTCGTCTTGCGATCCTCCTCGGCGACGATGATCTCGAGCCGGTCTCGCGGGTAGTCCTGACGCAGCAAGCTCCCGAGGCAGCCGCGAATGTGTCGCACCTCGTCTCGCATGGGCACGACCACCGAAACGAATGGGAGCTCAGTCGTCATCGTCGAAATTAATCGTTGACAGCCCGCCGTCTGTTCTCTAATTCAGCAGGTACTCAAATTCAGTGACAGGACCAAGGCGATCGGTCGAGAGAGCCGACGTCCGTGGGTGATCGGCGGCATCTCGCACCTCCCTCCTTCCCGGAGGCGGTGGCGAGGGCCATGGGCAGCCGAAGAGCTTCGGCAAAATTCACGATGCAGGGGGCGAGACCCCCAATCTCCGAGGAGGGAGACAACATGAAGAAGGTAGTGCTTTCATTGGTGGCGGGCCTCGCCCTCGCCTTCGTGGCGAAGGATGCGATGGCTCAGAGCGGCAACATCTGCCAGGTGCAGGGCGGCGTGGCCCAACTCAGGGACGGCGGGATTCCGGCTACGGCGACCCCCCTGGCTCCGGCGAGCCTCAGCTTCACGTTCAAGGGAACGCTGGCGAATTGCCAGGGGTCGGGCCTCGCGAAGGGCACGAAGGTTTGCTCGAAGGGCCAGATCACCGGCGCGACCTGCTCTGCCAATGCCCACACGGGCGGCGGCGTGATCTGCGCGGGCGATTGCTGGGAAGAGGATCCGCGCCCGACGAGCCCGACGAAGGGTCAGCCCGCTTGCAAGGACGGGGCGCCCATCGACCAGTCCACGTTCAGCGGCCGTTGCACCGGCATCAACTGTACCGGTGATACGGGCACCCCTTCGACGAACGGCTGGGCGTACACCCTGCTGTTCGACCAGGCGACGGTGCAGAACGCCCTCGCCCAGTGCGATGCGCCTCCTGCCGGCAATGGCGGCGCCCTCACCAGCGCCACGTTCTCCGGTGCACTGGCTTACGGCAACTAATCGGATCGACTTCGATCGGTCTACGAGGGGAGCGGCTTCGGCCGCTCCCCTTTTTTCTTGTCTCGCGGGCTCTGGACCGGCGGGCGGTACTTCCCGCGCACCATCGCGCCTCGACGGGGCGCATGTCTCCCACCGACGCGCTGCCGGCCCCGAATGCGCCCCTCACCTCTCCCGTCCGGAAAGCAAGACGCGCGATCGGACGTTCGTCTCTGCCGGCGTCGACGGCGCACGCGCATCTCCCCCGCGCGGGCGAGATCGCGCAGCGGTTGCCGCCGGCAAGAACGAGCGCGGACCTAGTCGACGTGCTTCAGAGCGGCTCGCACGCCCCGACCACCGTGTTGCACGTGAGTCCCTCGCAACACGGCTGGCTGTCGGCCGCGCACGATGTTCCTTGCGCCAGGCATGGGATGGGCGTCGGCTCGGCGGGCGTGGGAGTCGGCAGATCGGACGGACAGGCGTTCACCGACTTCCGCGACTCC
>JAXDLK010000371.1:0-2731 GCA_034666665.1 Candidatus Binatota bacterium | reverse complement strand
CGCGGTCTCGCCGCCGACATCGATGACCTGCAACGCTGCTACTTCGGCAATCACTGGAGCTTGGTGACCCCCGGGCTCGAGCCTCAGGCCGGCGTGCTCATCATCACCGGCAAGGAAGGCGAAACCTTCACGGCGACCTTGGAGAAGGTGGGTGGACACAACGGCCAGCAGATCGTTGCTCGCGGGCGAGGCACCGTGAAGGATGACGGCACGCTGCGCTGGGTCGGTCACGTCTTTGCCGAAGATGGCACGACGGAGCTCATCCGGGTCGCGTTCCGGGGTGTGCTGAGCGTGACCGGGAAGGCGATCGGTGGAGGCACGTTCTCTGCCCGGGGAGCGTTTCCGGACGGATTCGAGATCAACGACCATAGCTTCTATCAGTGGGAGACGCCCTGTCCGTTCACGTTGCCTCCGCCGCAGTAGAGAGCGCACGCGGGAACCGCTGACCAGGCCTGAGAGCGTTCATCGCGCGCAGCGGGGCCGATTCGACCTGAGCCGCGCACGCGATCCGTGCCTGCCGATGGGAGCGCGGCTGGCGACGCGTGCTTCTGCGGATGCGATCGCCAGTGCTACGGCTCGCGCGGATCGATCGGCGTGAAGACGCCGGCACGTGCTTCGACGACTTCGGCGGCATCGAACAGCAGGTCCTCGCGGAACCGCGGCCCGAGCAGCTGAACGCCCACGGGGAGCCCCTCGGCGACTCCCGTCGGCACGGAGATCGCCGGAAAGCCGACCAGCGGGATCGCCATCATCGACCACTGCGCGGCGATCACTTCTCGCGTGCGCTCGACGCTCGCGAGGTCGGCATCCTGCTCGAATGCCTGCTCGGCCGATACCGGGAGCAGCACCAGCGGAAATTTCTCCTGGAACTGCTGCAGGCGCGCGATCAGCGTCGCGCGCCGGGCATAGCCGTTCATGTACTCGGCCAGGCCGGGCGCCGGTCCCCACCACTCCTTCGACACCTCGAAGTAGTGGCTCGCGGCGCGCTTGATCGCCTCGTCGCCGATCTCCTCGATCGTCGGCAGGAGCTGCCGGAATTCCTCGAGCGCGAGCAGCCACCAGAGCCGCCACGCCTCGCCGAGCACCGGCATCTGGACTTCCTCGACCGCGTAACCGGCGTCCGCCAGCCAACGCGCCGACTGTTCGAGCGCCCGCGCGACCGCCGGCACCGGCGCCGCCGCCCCCACGTCTCGTAGCAGTCCGACCCGGATCGGACGTTCGAGCGGCGGGTTCTTGCTCGCGAGCGGCATCGGCACGCTCATCGGATCGCGCGGGTCGTAGCCCGACATGGCGTCGAGCGCGATCCTGAGGTCCGCGACGGTCCGGGCGAGCGGCCCCTGCGCCACCATCGTCTGCACCGACGGCGACTCGTCTCCGTCCACCGGCCCGTACCACGTCGGCACGCGGCCGACCGTCGGCCGGATGCCGGTGACGCCGCAGGCGTACGCGGGGTAGCGGATCGAGCCGCCGATGTCGTTCCCGTGCGCGATCGGCAGCATGCCGCTGGCCACCACCGCCCCGGCGCCGCCGCTCGATCCGCCCGGTGTGCGCCGCGCATCCCAAGGGTTGAGCGTCCGGCCGTGGAGATCGTTGGCGGTGAACCAGCGGAACGAGAACGCCGGCGTGTTGCTGCGTCCGACGAATACCGCGCCGGCGCTGCGAACCTTCGCGACCGTCGGGCCGTCGTCTTCGGCGACGTTGTCGCGTAGCGCCACGATCCCGTTCGTCGTCGGGTGCCCTGCCTGATCGACGTTGATCTTGATCGACACCGGCACCCCGTGGAGCGGACCGAGCGGTTCACCGCGCGCCACGGCCGTGTCGGCGGCGTCGGCGCCGGCGAGGGCCTCTTCCGGCGACAGCTCGACCAGCGCGTTCAGCTTCGGGTTCACGCGATCGATGCGCCGGAGGCAAGACTCGACGACCTCGCGTGAGGAGATTCGGCGCGTGCGGATCGCACGCGCGAGATCCGTCGCGGGCCACTGCCAGAGCTCGGTCGAACCGGTGTCGTTCGGGGAGGACATCTCGCACGTCTTATTCGGAGAGGCCGCCGGTCGTCCAGGCCGAGGCCGGAGGACGCTCACAGCGTCTTCAAGTACTCGACCAGATCCCATCGCTCGTCGTCCGTCAGCTCGCGTCCGATGACGCCGGCGCCGATCGGCGCGTCGCGGAACTCGTGTCCGGCGTTCGAGTTCCCCGGCTCGTCGGTACGCAACGTCCAGGCACCGTTCCTCGCGGAGACGAAGCCCACCTCTCGCGGATCGAATTCGCGGCTGCCGAGCGAGAAGCTCCGCGCACGCTCGCTCGCGGGCAGCAGCAGCTCGTAGAGACTGCGCACGGAGGCGTTGTGCAGGTACGGCCCCGTCGCCCAGATGCCGTCGAGTGGCCGCGCCTTGTAGCCGAGGGGGGCGCGTACGGCCGGATCCCGATATCCGTTCCACTCGGCACGCTCGCTCTCCGAGAGCCGGAGCTCGTCGTAGGCGCGTTCCGCGACGTGAGTGGTCACCGCTTCGAGCGCCTCTCCGGCTCCGACGGTCCCGAGCCCCAGGTCATTCGTCTCCGCTACGCGCTGGTACCAGTTCACCGCGGCCGTGGGATCGGTGCCGATGGCGGCCAGGTTGATCACGCTGACTTTCAAGAAGCGCTTCCCGTACCGGTTCGTGCGCGTCCAGTACTTCGACCGCTGGTCGCGGAGCTCCGGCGAATCGACCGGCGGCATGTGGCAGCCGCGGCA
>JAXDLK010000370.1:0-37729 GCA_034666665.1 Candidatus Binatota bacterium | reverse complement strand
GTCGCCGCTCGTTCGCCAGGCGTGGATGATGAACACTCCGCTGAAGAAATCCGGCAAGCCGAAGGACATCGCGGCGGCCGCGCTCTACCTCGCGTCCGACGACGGCGAGTTCGTCACCGGTCAGATCATCAGTCCGAACGGCGGCTGGTGGATGCCCTAGGCGATCGTCCCGGCGCTCCCGCCGGGGGACGCGAGCGCGAGGCCCTTCTCGACCAGGCGCTGCTCGAGCGCGGGAATGCGGTCGTGGCCCCAGAAGGGCTCGCCGTCGAGGACGAAGAGCGGCACGCCGAACACGTGATCCGCGGCGGCCTCTTGCTGCGCGCGTTCGTACTCGCGGGCTCCTTCCGAGGCGGCGTACGCACGGTACCCGTCGGCGGCGAGCCCCAGCTCGCCGATCGCTCCGGCCACTGCCTCCGGTTCGTCGACCTCGAGCTCACGCCGGAAGAAGCGCTCGTAGACGAGGCGGCTGTACTCGCGGAGCCGTCCTGCGCGCTCGGCGAAGAGACCGCCGACGAGGGCGGGCGTGGTGTCGTAGACTTTGCGCGGGCCGAGGATCACCAGGCCCCGGGGCTTCGCCCAGCGGCGGGCGTCGAGGTAGGAGTACCGCGCCTTGTACTCCGAATAGAGGCTCCGCTCCCCGCGTCCCTTGATGCGCAGCTGAAACGGGATCCAGCGCACGCGCACGCGATATCGCTGCTCGAGAGCGAACGCGGGATCGAAGGCGAGGTAGGCGAACGGACTCTTGTAGTCCGAATACATCTTGAGCTCGACGAGCTCGCGATCCGCCATGTGGCAGCGAGGAGGGCGGCTAGGCAGCCTTGCCGAAGAACTTCGACTCCTCCTCGATGAGCTTCTGGAACGAGGGCCGCGACAGCACCGCGTCGACGTAGCGGCCGAGCTTCGGCCACCGCGCCGTGTCGAGCGAGAAGCCGGCGTGCCGCGCGTTCACCCACTGCGTGCCGATGCCCACGTCGGCGATCGAGAAGGCGCCGCCGACGAGCGCATCGCCGGTGCCGATCTGACTTTCGAGATAATCGAAGAGCGGCGGCAGATCCTGCTCGGCCGCCTTCTTCAGCACCTCCTCGTCCGTCGGCTGGTTGAGGATGCGGGGCCCGACGATGCGCTGGAAGAAGAAGGTCCCGGTCAGGTTCTGCGCGAGCGCCGTGTCGCCGAACTCCTCGAACCAGAGGGCGCGGGCGTAGTCGTACGGATCACGCGGATAGAGCGCAGGATCGGGATGCACCTTCTCGAGGAACGCGCAGATCACCGAGGAATCCGAGAGCGTGCGGTCGCCATCACGAAACGCCGGGATCTTGCCGAGAGGGCTCACCTTGCGAAAGTCGGCCGGCGGATTGAACGGAATGACGGGATCGAGGTCGTAGGCGACGTTCTTCTCCGCCAGCGCGACGCGCACCTTGCGGACGAACGGCGACAGGGGGGCTCCGATGACGGTCGGCATGCAATCTCTCCTTGTTCACGCGGGGGAAGCCATCGGCCGCCAGCGCCCGCGTTGATCCCGTGGCGGCGGGCAGTCTAATGTCACGGCGGACGAAGCGAAGAAAGGGAAAGTGATGCCCTCCCTGCTCGAAGGCAGCCTGCTCGAGATCATCGACGCCGTGACCTCGCGGCGGGTGTCGCCGGTCGAGCTTCTCGCGATGGTTCTGGAGCGCGTGGAGGCGACCCGCGAGGACCTCAATGCGGTCGTCGTCGTCGACGACCGGGAGCGCCTCGAGGAGGCGGCGCGTGCCGCCGAACGGCGGATCATGCGCGGCGAGGCGCGGCCGCTCGAAGGCGTTCCGCTCGGCGTGAAGGACCTCGAGGACGTGGCGGGGCTGCCGACGTCGCTCGGCTCCGTGCCCTTCGCGGGGCGCATCGCGGACCGTGACTCGACGCAGGTGGCGCGCCTGCGCGCGGCCGGGGCGATCCCGATCGGCAAGACGAACACGCCCGAATTCGGCTACACCGCGATCACCAAGAACCGGGTGTTCGGCGTCTCGCGCTCCCCGTGGGACCTGGAGCGCACGCCGGGCGGATCGAGCGGCGGATCGGCGGCTGCGCTCGCCGGCGGCATCCTGCCGCTGGTGACCGCGAGCGACGGGGGCGGCTCGATCCGCATCCCCGCGAGCTTCACGGGCGCCTTCGGCTTGAAGCCGTCGTTCGGCCGGGTGCCTCGCGGGCCGTTCGATCTCTGGGAGTTCGGCGACACCGCGGTCTACGGACCGCTCACGCGGACCGTGGCGGACGCTGCGCTCGTGCTCGACGTCACCGCGGGACCCTCGAGCTGCGACCCGAACAGCTTGCCGCCTCCCGCGTCGTCGTACGTGGAGGAGCTTGGAAAGCCCTTGCCGACGGGGCTGCGCATCGGGTTCTCGCCCGACCTTGGCTATGCGGTCGTCCAGTCGGACGTCGCAGCGGCCGTCGAGGACGGCGCCAAGGTCTTCGAAAGACACGGCGCGCAAACCAGCCTCGTCGAAGGGGGTCCGCCGCTCGTAGGGCGCGAGTGGGGCCTGCTCGGCAATTTCGAGCTCGCCGCGCGTCTCCACGCGCGCCTCGGGGCCGACGTCGAAGGATTCGGCCGTGCGTTTCTCGCGGGAGTCCGGAGCGGCTGGAGCATGACGCCGGAACGCTTCGGCGAGGCCGCGCGGCAGCGCGCGCGCCTGAACGCATGGTGCGGCGAGGTCTTCGAACGGTTCGATCTCCTGGTGACGCCCACCGTCCCCTACGACCCTCCGCCGGCGAAAGGGCCGTTCCCCGAGGAGACGGAGGGCCGCCCGCAGGTGCCGCTCGGAGTCGCGGCGTTCACGATTCCGTTCAACCTCTCCGGGCACCCCGCGGCGACGGTGCGTGCCGGGATGTCACGCGCGGGAATGCCGATCGGCATGCAGATCGTCGGTCCGCGGCACCGCGAAGACCTCGTCCTGCGCGCGGCGCGGGCGTTCGAGCGCGAGCGTCCGTGGCACCCTCGGTGGCCGTCGCCGCCGTACCGCCGCTCCTGATCCTCACGCGATCAGCTGCTGGATCATCGCCAGCAACACCTTCTTGTCGAAGGGCTTCGGCAAGTATGCGGTGCAGCCGGCAGCCATCGCCTTCATGCGGTCCTCGGGAAAGGCGTGCGCCGTGACGGCGATGATCGGCACTTCCTTCCAGAGCTTCTGACTACGTAGCTGCTGCGTCAGGTCGAGCCCGTTCTCGTTTCCCTTGAGCTGCAGGTCCATGAGGATGATGCGCGTGTCCGGGTTCTCCGCGAGGTGGAGTCGCGCCATCTCCCCGGTGCCGGCGAGCAGCACGTTGTAGCGCCAGCCGAGGACCGTACGCATGTACGCCTGCGTGTCGGGATCGTCCTCCACGACGAGAAGGGTCTTCTTCTGCTCGTCCTGCGGTGCCACCGCCGCCGCGCCGCCGCCCGTGGTGATGTGGGTAAGCGACGGTGCCGGTTGCGGCACTTCCCCGGTGAGGAACCGGACCGTGAACACCGTACCGAGACCCTTCTCGCTTCGGACCGTGATCTCGGCGAGGTTCGCGTCGAGGAACTTCTTCGTCAGAGCAAGCCCCAGGCCGGGTCCTTCGAAGCGACGGGTATAGCTCGCGTCCTCCTGCGTGAACGCCTCGAACAAGCGCGGCCGGTAGCTCTCGTCGATGCCGACGCCGGTGTCGCGGATGTCGAGCGCGAGGCCGCCGGCGTCACGATAGAGTCGAACCGAGATCTCGCCTTTCTCGGTGAACTTGATGGCGTTGTCGAGCAGGTTGTTCATGCTCTGGGTGAAGCAGTATTCGTCGAAGACGACCGTGGCGTCCGGCTCGTCGACGCGGAGAGACAGCGCGAGGCCTTTTTCCTCGGCGAGCACCCGGTAGTCCGCGATCATTTCCTGCAGCACGGAGACGAGCGGCAGCTTCACCGGCCGCACCTCGAATCCGCCGGTCTCGAACTTCGACAGGTTGAGCACCCCGTCGATCGTGCCCATCAGGCGTTTCCCGGCGCGGGCGATGCGCTCGAGCATCGCCGCGTGCGCGTCGTCGCCGAGGTCCGTCAGATGGTCGGCGATCACGGCGTTGAACCCGAGGATCACGTTCAGCGGCGTCCGCACTTCGTGACTGATGTTCGCGAGGAACGCGGACTTCAAGCGCGAGGCCTCGAGCGCCTCGTCGCGTACGCGGGCGAGCTCCTCGCCGGCGAGCTTCCGTTCCGTGACGTCGTCGGCGGTGCCGGCGATGCGGTACACTTTGCCGAACTCGTCGTGGATCGGGAAGCCGCGCACGCGGATCCAGCGCGTGGATCCGTCCCAGCGGTGAACGGCAAACTCCTCGTCGAAGCCCTTCTGGTGATCGACGGCGATCGCGCGACGGCGGTTCTCCGGCGAGAGGAACTCGAGAACGGACCGCGGGTCCTCGAAGACGCTCTTCACGGTCGCGCCGAACATCTCCTCGAACGCCGGGCTCACGTACAGGGGCTGCAGGACCGCCGCGTCCATCATCCAGAAGACTTCGCGGATCGTGTCCGCCATCTGGCGGAATCGCTCCTCGCTCTTCCGCAGCGTGGCCTGGACCTGCAGCCTGTCGGTGATGTCGGTGGCGACGCCGATGACGCCGGTGACGTCGCCGCCGCTGCTTCGCGTCGGCGTGTACCAGGTATCGAGCATCACGCCGTTGACCTCCACGACGGAGGCGAACACCTCGCCGGCGAGCGCTCGCTGTGCGTTTCGCAGGAGACGCGGGTATTCCCGGTACACGTCGTAGAACGACCGCCCGACGAGCCCGCCGGGAAACACGCCGAAGGCGTCGAGCCGCTTTCCTTCCGACAGCGTGAAGTATCCGTCCCGATCGAAGGCGAAGAGGATCAGCGGCGCGTTCGATACCACGCTCCGCAGGCGCTGCTCGCTCTCCCGGAGGGCGTCCACGGCGCGCTGCCGCTCCGCGATGTCGCGCGCGGAGGCGACGATCCGACTGACGCCGCCGACGTCGAGCCGCGTGAATCGTACCTCCACCGGCAGAAAGCTTCCGTTCCGGCGCCGGAAGGCCCGATCGACGGTGAGGGAGCGCTCCTGTTCGATCCGGTCGGTGAGGCCGCGGAGGGCGGCAGGGTCCTTCTCGGCGTCGATCTGGGACATCGAGAGGTGCAAGAGCTCCTCGCGCGAGTATCCGAGCGCGCGCATCGCCTGCCGGTTCGCCGATACGATGCGACCATCGCCGCCGTACACGAGCAGGGCGTCCGCCGCTTCGTCGAGGATCCGCCGGCTCTGCTCCTCGTCGTCTCGCAGCGTCCCGAGCGTCTGCTGCACCCGGTCGGATGCGAGGGAGGAGGTGCGTCCGAGGTGGAGCAGCGCGAACGGCACGATCGCGAATACGAGGAAGGCGAGGGCGCCGACGGCGGGTATCGCTGCGTCGCGTGTCGCTGCGGAGATCGTCCACGCGGGGACGTGAACGCCGACCAGTCCCGGGAGCGCGCCGCTGTAAGCGTATGCGACGAGCTCCGAGCCGCCGGAGATCGGCGCCCAGCCGTATCCACTCCGGCGGCTGGCGATCAGGTCGGTTACCGTGAGGCGCTCTCCTGGAACGTCCGACCGCAGCATCACGCCGCCCACGTCGGTGCCGACGTCGGCCGGTCTCGAGGTCTGCAGAGCGATCTTGCCGTCCGCGGAGACCGTGGAAAGCGCGCTTTCCGGAACGTGCCGCTGGAGCCGCGACCAGAGGCTCTTCAGCACCGCCGGACGGTCTCCGCGCTCGGTCCGAACGTCGAGGTGTGCGGCGATCAGCTCCGCCAACGCCGTCGCCTCCGTGCCCGCACGATCGACGGCCGTGCGCCGCGCGAGAACGAACACGAGCGCCATGGAGGCGCACCCGACGGCCATGATCGCGAGCACGACGCGGAGCAGCTTTCCGGTGCCGAGAGGCGGCGCCACCGTCGGCGCGCTCTGCGCTCCGCGCTCGGGCGGGGCCTGAACGGCCGACGGCGCCAGCCCGGCGCGCGCGCGTGGCATGGGAGAAATCTAGATGTCCGGAAGAGTCGAAAGCAACTCGACCGGCGTTTCCCCTGCCGAATTCAGGATGCGCCGCGCCGTCCCGAGCGGGAGAGCTCCCGGAGTGCCTCACGCAATCGGCTCTCGATGCGCAGGCGCCGGTCTTCTCCGGCAGCGCTGGGATCGGCGCACGCAGAGAGCTCCTCTTCGCTGAACGCGATCGCCTTCCGAGCCTTCCCGGTGTCGATCACCAGCGAACGTGTGTGCCCCTCGCCGCGGGTCGCAGGTTCCTCCCAGCTCCATTGCCGCCAGTTGTCCTTCATGAGGCCGATCTGAGCGGCGATCTCGCCGAGCTTCTCCTCGATCCAGTGCTTCCCGTTCTCGAGACGGTCGGCCATTCTCGCCTCCTGCTCGTCCACCCGGGTGGCCGGACGGCTACTCTTCGTCAATCGAGGACCGCGGTTCGCGCCTTGCAGGAGAACAGTCGAGGGTCTGCCCCCTTGAGCGCCACGGGGACTTCCACGTGGCCGACGTAACCAGGGCGGAGAGTCGCGTCGGTCGAAACGCTGCGCTCCTCGCTGCCGATCTCCGTGCCTCCCGGACCGATGGCGAAGCAGCGAATCACGGTCCCCTGGAGCGTCTTGCCGGTGCGGTTCTCGAAACGAACGAGCGCCCGTGCGAATCCGCCGCCGGTCTTCACGTCTTCGATCACCAGACCGTCCGAGAGCAGTGCCACCAGCGAATCGCCTCCCGGCGGTCGAGCGTCGATGGTGACGCAGGCGAGGAAGGCCAGGGCCACGCCAATACCGCTCATCTGCTTCCCCCGTTCGCGGCCGCGGTTGCACCGGCCTCGCGGGTCCGCTTCTCGCGGATTTCGTCGCTCTTTTCCAGCTGACGTGTACCGTCGCGCGGCGGCGAGCTGGTCGTTCGGCGTAATCGGATGAGGAGGAGGCGCGAATCCGGACGATTCGACGCGGCCGGCTGGCTGGTCGCGACCGGACGCGTACCGAACCGCGCGTCGATCGGTAGAGCTCGCCAGTCACTCTCCCACACGAGCGCCCAGCCCGGCCGCGGGATCGCGGCGAAGTCCACGTATTCCACCGGCACCTTGCGACCGAGGTAGAAGAGAAGCGCGTGATTGGGCTTGCGATAGAAGGATAGCGGAGCGTCGGCGGGCACGCGCGTGGCGACCCGCGTCGCGAACCCGCGGAAGCTCTTGAGCCGCGCTTCGGCGGGACGGAAGAAGACGTTCGCCGAGAGAACCACGCCGATCAGGGCGGCGCCCGCGGTTCCCATCATCCAACTCCAGGCTCGCGCCCGCAGCGTTGCGAGCACCACGGCGGCGGTCGCCGCTCCGGCGACGGGAAGAAGGAAGGACGGTTTGCCGAGCGCGCCCGCCACCGAGGGGAGGAGCTGACGGTCCCGCGAATGAAGCCAGGGCAGCACGATGCGCCACGGCTCGAGCCCGAGCGCCCATGCCGCGAGGGTACCCGCGGTAACCAGCAGCAGGGCGGCAGTCACGATGCCGATCGTGCGCAAGGTCTTTTCCGCCGCTGGCGCTTCCAAGAGCCCGGCGAGGTAGTCGCCGATCAGTAACGCCGCGGCGGGGTACATCGGCAGCACGTAGTTGCTCCGCTTCCCGGAGGCGAGCGTGCACACCGCGAGAATCACGCTGATCCACACGATCAGGAACGGCCGAAAGCCGCTCTCTTCACCACGGGAGCGGCCGCCGCCGGCGATCGCTGCCGGCAGCGCCAGGCTCCATGGCGCCATGCCGATCAGCAATGCGGGAAGATAGAAGTAGAAAGGCTTCGTGCGGCTCGGCCAGTCCGCGTCTCCCGGCAAGAACCGCGAGACGTTCTCGACGAAGATCTGCTTGCGGTAGAAATCGGCTCCGAGCCGTAGCCCCGCGGCGGCGTACCAGCTGCCGGCGATCACCACCACGAGCGCCGCCGCGACGGCGATCTGCCGCGTGTGGAAACGGTGCCACGCGGCGCGCCGCCAGGTCTCGGCGGCGAGAACGGCGGCGGGAAACAGCACTCCGGCAGGGCCTTTCGTGAGGACGGCGGCCGCGGCCGCGAGCGCGGTCGCGATCAGCAGCGGGTCGCGGCCGCCGCGGAGCCATCGCTCCCCGAGGAGGAGCGTCGCGGCCACGAAGAACGCGAACGTGGCGTCCGTCCGCGCCATCACTGCCCAGTGCGCCCACTCTGGCGAGGTGCCGAGAGCGACTGCCGCGAGCGCGCCCGCCGCGGGGCCGCCGTTCTCCGCCCCGGCAGCGAACACGAGGGCCACGGTCGCGGCCGCGAACAGCACCGAGGGCATCCGCGCCGCAAGCTCGTCCACTTCGCCTCGGATCGAGGCGGCCGCGAGCGCGACCCAATGGTAGAGCGGCGGCTTCGCCGGGATCTCGTCGAAGTTGCGGCGAGGAAGCACCCAATCCCCGCTGCTCCTCATCTCCCGGACGACGAGCGCCTCGAGCGGCTCCGGTACTCCCGAGAAGGGAATTCCCCAGGCGCCGGGAAGGTAGACCGCGACGGCGAGCGCGAAGCCTGCGATTGCGAGCGCCGCTCGCCACGCGCCGTTCACCGATCGCGCCGTGCGCGCATCACGGCTGAAGGTCGATTCGTAGCCGTCCGGAAGAGGAGGTGACGGAGCACATCGCGCCGGTACCCGAGATCGTGAACGGTGGCGTCTGTACTCCGAGGGTCCACGCGTAGAACTCGTCGCTGCCGCAGATCTCGCACGGGTACGGGATCGGGCCGAGGTAGAAGGTGCCGTCTTCCCCCGCCTGATAGTGGGCGCGGCAGCCGGCGCATTCGATCGCGATCGGCATGATGCTCATCTCGCTCGATCCCGCGTGTGCGCCGGGAGGGATTCGGCGCTCCCCGATCGCAGCCGTGGAGCGCGGTCGTCAAGGCGCCGGAAAGGCGCTCCAGGCGCGGTGATCGCGGTTCCTACAGGAGTTTCCCCGCGGTGGCTAGTCGCGCGTGCGGCGTCGCGGTGCTCCTCACGCACCGGTGATCCGATGATGCGCGCAACACTCGACGTCGCCGTCGGATCGATATAGCGGTCGCTACGCAAGATGTAGCGCATGCGTCCGGGTGGAGGGGGAGGGCGTTCGGCTCGAATCTGTGCTTCCGCGGTGATCAGCGGCGAAACCACCGCGACTCGTGACGCACGTGCGCATTGGTGGGGTTGAAGGGGGACACGGCGGGCTCTTGCCGCTCGCCAAACGGTTGCAACGTACACGTCCAATCCTCGCGATCGGCAACGTGGTCGCGCGGACACGCGGGTCCAGGTGAAGTCCTCGGGGCGCGCCAACAGCCGGAAGCCTACCGCGGGCGTCGTGAACGCGCCGGGATCGGCGGTTGCACGAGGCATCACGGCGGCGATTCGCGGCGATGCTGGCAAGTGGCGCATCGCCGGCTGGAAAGCCGTCCGAGTGGGGCGCGATGGTACGGTTTCCAATTCCGCGCCATCGCGGCTTCCTTCGGGCAGCGACCAGCGTCGTTGCGCCTCTCCGGAGGAGGTGAGGGCCTTCCTCGAGAGCCACTTCCTCTCGAAGCAGCCGGAGGGGAAGGAGCTGGTCTCCTGGGGCTCGGACGGTGACGGCGGTTATTACTGGTCGATGACCTCACTCCTGACCGGCGGTCGCCGTTCCCGCGGTCCGAAGAAGAGGAGCGGTGTCCGCGCTTCGTCCGCGCGCGCGAAGAAGTAGGGCGGCCTTCGCGGCCGCACAGAATCGATCGGCGGAGCGACGTAGCCACGTCGGAATGAACGCGCCCGGAGGGATTCGAACCCCCAACCCTCGGATCCGAAGTCCGATGCTCTGGTCCGTTGAGCTACGGGCGCCGATGGTGCGCTGCCGATCGGCTCGCACCGCGGTCTTTACTGACGAACCCTGATCAGCGGGTCAAGCGTCGCTCTCGGCTTGCCTCGGCCGACGGAGGTTGTCAGTTTGGTCCGCGTGCAGGAGGGACGGCGATGATCGACCTCTACTACTGGCCGACACCGAATGGTTGGAAGATCAGCATCTTCCTCGAGGAGACGGGAACGCCCTACCGAACCGTGCCCGTCGACATCGGGCGTGGTGAGCAGTTCTCGGACGCCTTTCTCGAGATCAGCCCGAACAACCGCATGCCGGCGATCGTCGACTCCGAAGGTCCGGACGGACGGCCGATCTCCGTGTTCGAGTCCGGAGCGATCCTCATCTATCTCGGCGACAAGACGGCTCAGTTCCTGCCGCGCGACGTCCGCGCTCGCACCGAGACCCTGCAGTGGCTGATGTTCCAGATGGCGGGAGTGGGTCCCATGTTCGGACAGGCGGGACATTTCCTCCGCTACGCTCCGGAGAAGATCCCGTATGCGATCGATCGCTACACGAACGAGGCGAAGCGCCTTTGTCGAGTGCTCGATCGCCGCCTCTCGAGTGTCGAGTTCGTCGCCGGCGATTACTCGATCGCCGACATGGCGATCTTTCCCTGGGTGCATGCGCTCGATCAGGTGGTCGCGCTCGAAGAGACGCCGAACCTTTCGCGCTGGGTCGAGGCGCTGCGACGGCGCCCCGCGGTTCAGCGAGGTCTGGCCGTCCTCGAGGATCGCCGCCGCCGAACCCCGGAGCTCGACGAGGAGACGCGCTCCGTGCTGTTCGGCGAAAAGCAGTTCGCTCGCCGCTGACGCATGCGTCGCGGCGGCACGCTGGCCGCGGTGGCCGCGATCGGGTGGGTGTGCACGATCGTTGCGCTCCACCTCGGCCAGATCCGTCACGACCAGCTGAGCTTCGACCCGGAGGCGATCGCCGACGCCGCGCCCGGAGAGGCGGTCGCGGCAGCCGTGGCGGCGGTGATGGAGCACGAGCTCGATTCCCCGACCGGTTGGCGGCCGAACGACTTCGTTCTCTGGGGCCCCTCGATGCTCGCCGACAACAACGCGAATCGGCAGCTCGGCATCATCCTCGCGGTGCGTGAGACCATGCGCGTCTTCAAGGACCACCTCACGAAGGTCTCGAGCGACGAGTACGATCCGCACCTGGTGCAGGCGGACACGCTCTTCCGCAACGACGCGCAGAAGTTCTGGTTCCCGTCCGCGGAGGGCCGGTTCCGCGAAGGCGTGCAGCACCTCCGGGAGTACGTGGCCGGGCTACACACGAAGCCGCCGCGCTCGAAGCCGATGAACCGCCGGAACGTCGAGCTCATCCGCCTCTTTCAGACGTGGACCGACATGCTCGGCGACGCGCACGCTGCGCTCTACCGGCAGGACGTGAGCTTCTTCGCCACCGACGATGCCTTCTACCACGCGCAAGGCGTGGCGCACGCGATGCTCCAAGTCTCACGCGCGCTGCGGGTGGAGTACCGTGCCGAGCTCCAGGAGCGTCCGATCCTGGATACCCTGTTCGAGGAGGTGGGGCAGGCGCTCTCCCGCGCCGCTACCCTGAAGCCTCTGGTGATCCTCGACGGCGGTCCGGCGAGCCTGTTCGCCAATCACCGCCTGAACCTCGATGCCTACGTCACCGAGGCGCGGCAGAAGATGTACTCGGTCCGCGAGGAGCTCGAGAAATAAATAAGGAAGCCAAGAGTCCAAAAACGAAAAACCCGGTCGGGAGAATCCCGGCCGGGCTTTTCGAAAGGAGGGGCGACGATGCGTCTTTATGAACCAGCAAAGCTCATGCCGGCAGCAGCACGCACGCCGTTCCTAGGTTTTCCGGTTGATCATCCCTCGGTCGCTACGCAAAAATTTGCGAACTATGCACAATTTGTAGCGTACCTGGATCAGTGAAGAGCTTCGAAGAGGCCCGCGGCGCCCATCCCACCGCCTACGCACATCGTGACGATCCCATAGCGCTGCTTCCGTCGCAGGAGCTCGTAGAGGATCGTTCCGGTGCATCGTGATCCGGTGGTACCGTACGGATGTCCGATCGAGATCGAGCCGCCGTTCACGTTGAGCTTTTCCGGATCGAGTCCGAGCTTGTCGCGACAGTAGACGACCTGAGACGCGAACGCCTCGTTCAACTCGATCAGATCGACGTCGCCGAGCTTCACGCCGGTCTGCTGGAGGAGACGCGGCACCGCGAACACCGGGCCGATACCCATCTCGTCGGGCTTGCACCCGGCCACGCGAAACCCGCGGAAGACGCCGAGCGGTTTGATGCCGAGCTTCTTCGCCCGCTCCGCCGACATCAACAGCGTCGCCGAGGCGCCGTCCGAGAACTGCGACGCGTTACCGGCCGTGACGGTCCCACCCTCGGTGAACGCGGGTGGCAGCTGAGACAAGCTCTCGTACGTCGTGTCCGGCCGGTTGCATTCGTCCTTCTTGACGGTGACCTCCTCCTTGCGCTCCTCGCCCGTGGTCTTGTCCTTGACCAGGCGCGTCGCCGTCACCGGGAAGATCTCGTCGTCGAGCTTGCCCGACTTCTGTGCCGCAGCGGTGCGCTGCTGGCTGAGCACGGCGTAACGGTCTTGATCCTCGCGCGAGACCTCGTAGCGCTTGGCGACCACTTCCGCGGTGATCCCCATCGGCATGTAGATCTCTTTTATGTTCTCCATCAGCCACGGGTTCCACAGGTCCTTCTTGTTGAAATCCGACTGCAGCATGGTGATCGACTCGGTGCCGCCACCGATCGCCACGTCGGTGCCTTCGTTCATGATCTGGTGCGCGGCGAAGGCGATCGCCTGCAGGCCGGAAGAGCAGAAGCGGTTGACCGTGGTGCCCGCCGTCGTCACCGGCAGGCCGGCCAGGATCGCCACGTTGCGCGCCATGTTGAAGCCCTGAGGACCTTCGGGGAACGCACAGCCGAAGACCACGTCCTCGATTTCCTTGGGATCGAGGTTGGGAACCTTCTGCAGCACGTCCTTGATGCAGAGCGCGGCGAGATCGTCGGGGCGGGTGAGATTGAACGAGCCGCGAAAGGACTTCGCGAGTGGAGTTCTCGAGCTGGCGACGACCACCGCTTCACGCGATTCGGGCATGTTCTCTCCTCCGGGTTGGGGAAAATGGCGACGCAGGACGTCCTCTGGTATTAGCGTCGCCCGAAAGGAGGAGCAAGGGCACCATGCGAAGGGGAATGGGTCTGGTTGCGGTGGCGACGCTCTCGCTTCTCGTCGGCTGTTCGTCCGCAGCGATCCCGAATCCACGACTGTCGCTGCGCTACGATGGCGACTGGCGCGCGACGGACGTGGACGCCGAGATCCGGCGCGCGGGCTCCGAGGACGTCGCCGTCGCGAACCTCGGCCACACCGCGTGGGTTAGCCACCACGTCGCCGTCGTCCGCACGTCCGAGAAGCCTCACTATCACCGCTTCCACGACATGACGGTGTTCGTGCTCCGCGGTGAGGGAGTTCTCACGGTCGAGCAGAAGCAGATGCCGATGAAGATGGGCGACGTGGTGCACGTCCCGCGGGGAACACCGCACTTCTTCCGCAACACCGGCGAGTCGCCGGCGGTCGCCGCGGTGGTGTTCTCGCCGCCCTTCGACGGTCGCGACACGGTCGCGGCGCCGGAAGGGGCGGACGAGCTTTCGTCGCAGTCGGCGGTATCGCCGCCCTGACGCGACGATGTCGGTCGCCGTTTTCGACATCGAGACGCGGATCGACAAGCGGCTCCTGAACCAGGTGCTGTTCCGCGGGCGGGGGCTCGACGACGACGGCGCATACGAGGAGTTCCGCCGCGCGGCGTTCGAGGACCGCGGCCGCGATTTCGCTCCGCTGGCGTTCCACGTTCCGATCTCCGTCGCCATCGCGTCTGTGAACGCGGAGCACGGCCTCGAAACCATCGAGACGCTCGCCGGTGACGCCTCCGGCGAGGAGACCTTGGTGCGCGCGTTCTGGACTCGCATCGAGGAATTTCGTGGCCGCTGGGTGTCGTTCAACGGGCGAAACTTCGACCTGCCGGTGATGGAGCTCGCCGCCCTGCGCTACGGCTGTTCTGCACCGCGCTACTTCGGCGGATGGAGGGACGCTGCGGACGACGGCGAGCACTACGACCTCTACGATTTCCTCACGCGCGGAGGATCGTACCGCCTGCGAGGCGGTCTCGACGTGCTGCTGCGCATGATCGGTCATCCCGGGAAGGGACGCATCGAAGGCTCGCGCGTGCAGGAGCTCTGGGACGGTGGCTGCCTCGACGAGATCCACCGATACTGTCGCCGGGACGTCTTGCTCACCTATCTGCTCTTCCTCCGGATCGAGCTGGTCCGCGGGCGACTCGCGGCCGAGCGCTACGGAGAGCTCGTCGAGAGTGTGTCGACGTTCGCCGACCTCGGTGAGGACGCTTCAGCGCCCTGACGCGAGGCAGGCGGCGAGCGTCGACTTGAGCGAGTCGACGTCCGCGTGCTGACTGACGCACGTCACCCGGGAGCTCGATTCGAGCACGCGCCGCACGCGGTCGGTCTGCTCTTCGGTGAGCAGGACGACCGGGACTTCGAGGCCATAGGCACGCAGGCGTTGGAGCAGCGTGACCCCGCAGATCGTTCCCGGCAGATGCACCTGACTGACGATCGCATCGAACCGTTGGGAACCGATCCGTTCGAGAGCCTGCTCGCCGGTGGCGGCGACCTCGATCGCGTACCCGCAGCGGCCGAGGATGCGCTGCAGCGTCGCGTAGAAATTGGCCTCCGGAGAGACGAGGAGAATGCGTGCTCGCTTGTCTTCGGAGCCGGAGATCATCAGGGCTTGCGCTTCACGCCGTGGCGTTCTCGATTCCGTCGGGATGCCACATCCCCGGAAGCGAACCAAGTACGTTGGCAAAGTTGGCGCGGCGAACGCCCCACGCGATCAGTGCTTGATGCCGTACTTCTCGATCTTGCGATACAGACGCTGTCGATCGATCCCGAGCAGGCGTGCTGCCTGATTCTTGTTGCCCTGCGACCGCTCGAGCGCGATGCGGATCACCTGGCGTTCGACGTCCTCGAGGCGCGGGACTTGCTCCTCGGCGCGCGGAACCGTCGTCTCCCCGCGCACCGGCGGCGGCAGGTCGTCGAGATCGATCTCGCCGTCCCGCGAGAGCGCGAACGCACGCTCGATCGCGTTTCCGAGCTCACGCACGTTTCCCGGCCAGAAGTACGCGGCGAGGGCATCGAGTGCCCGGGGCGTCACCCGCTTCGGCTCGACCCGGTATGAACGCCCGTAGGCCCGAGTGAAATGATCGACGAGGGCAGGGACGTCGTCGCGCCGGTCGCGCAGCGGCGGAATCATCAGCGTCACCACGTTCAGTCGATAATAGAGATCGGATCGAAAGCGACCCGCGCGAACCTCGCTCTCGAGGTCGTGGTGCGTGGCGGCGATGATGCGCACGTCCACGGAGATCGGGCGGCTCGAACCGAGCGGCGTCACCTCGCGCTCCTGGATCGCCCGCAGGAACTTCGCCTGCAGCGCCAGTGGGATCTCGAATACCTCGTCGAGGAAGAGCGTCCCTCCCGTCGCGGCGAGGAACAGGCCCTCCGATTCGACGACCGCCCCCGTGAACGCGCCCCGCTTGTGACCGAACAGCTGGCTGTCGACCAGCGTCTCCGACATCCCCGCGCAGTTCACCGCGAGGAAGGCACGATCCGCGAGCGGGCCGCGTTCGTGAATCGTGCGCGCGACGAGCTCCTTGCCGGTGCCGCTCTCGCCCGTGATCAGCACGTTCGATTTCGTCTGGCTGACGGCATCGATCATGCGGAACAGGTCCAGCATGGGCCCGCTCTGTCCGACGAGCTCGCCGAGGCCGCGGCTGCGGCGAACCTCCTCGCGGAGCCGCTGATTCTCGAGCCGAAGCCTCCTCGACTCGAGTTGCCGTTCGACGAGGAGGAGGAGCTCGTCCGGGTTGCAGGGCTTGATCAGGTAATCCGCGGCGCCGAGCTTCATGGCCTCGACGGCACTCTGCACCGTGCCGTAGCCGGTGAGAACGAGGGTCGGGCGCTCGAGCCCCCGGGCGCGCATCTTGGTGAGCATCTCCATCCCGCCCATTCCCGGCATCTTGAGATCGGTCAGCACGAGGTCGATCGACTGCGACTCCAGGACCGAAAGCGCCTCGCGCCCGTCGCTCGCCGAGGCCACGCCGAAACCGCGGCGCTCGAGGATCTTCGCGAGCGTCCGAACCATGTTCGGCTCGTCCTCGACGATGAGGATCCGCGCCATCAGAGCGGTTCGCGGATGTCAGCCGACGGCTCGGGGCAGTTGCAGGGGAACTCGAGATGAAACGTGGTGCCGCGGCCGAGATTGCTCTCGACGCGGATCTCGCCGCGATTCTGCCGCACGATCGAGTCCACGACCGAGAGCCCGAGGCCGGTACCCTGACCGGGCTCCTTGGTCGTGAAAAAGGGATTGAAGATGTTCTTCAGGTGCTCGGCCGGGATGCCGACGCCGGAGTCGGTGACGTCGAACGCGAGACGGTTCGTGCGACCGTTCCGCGCGGGTACGAGCCACGTGCGGAGCGACAGTGTGCCGCCTTTCGGCATGGCTTGAACCGCATTCGTGATGAGGTTGAGCGCGACCTGGCGCATCGCGTTCTGATTCACGAGGCAGGGAGGGATCTCACCGAAGTCTTGTTCGACCCGCACGTCGCTGTTCTGCAGGTAGCGGTTCATCAGGAGGAGCGTCTTGCGGAGGAGATCGTTCAGGTCGATCGGCTCCAGCTCCGCGTGCGACACGCGGGAGAACTCCAGGAGGTTGTCGATGATCACCTTCGCGCGGACGAGCTCCTCCTCGGCGATGCGCAGATCCTCCTGTGCCTCCGCCGGAGCACCGGAAAGGATCTCCTTCAGGTCGTAGAGCGCGTTGCGGATCGCTCCGAGCGGATTGCGGATCTCGTGCGCGACACCGGCGGCGAGCTGACCGATCGCGGCCATCTTCTCGGATTGCACGAGCTGGCCCTCGAGCCGCCGCCGGTCCGAGATGTCGACGCAGATCTGCTGGATGAATCGTTCGCGGCCGTACTCGATCACGCCGGAGCTCACGAACACGGGAATCGATGCGCCATCACGATGGCGGAGATGGAGATCCTCGCTCGTGCGGTGGTGGCTGTCGCGGGTTCCGAGCCAGTGGCGCCGGGCGGCTTCTGCTTCGTCCGCAGGATGAAGCTCCCAGGTCTTGCGGCCGATCAGCTCCGCGGCGGGGAATCCGGTCACTCGCTCCGCGACCGAGTTCGCGGCGATCACGGTTCCGGAATCGTGGTCGATCCGGAAGATCGGCGCCGGCGCGTTGTCGACCGTTTGACGATAACTGATCTCCTGCTCGTGGAGCTCCTCCACCTTGGATTCCACGAAGAAGTCGGTGATGTGCAGGATGCGCTCCTGGAACTCCTGATCGAGGAGGGCGATGAGCTCCCCCTGCTTCTCCGGCCGATCGGCGTACCGCCGGTGCAGTGCCCGGCGCAGGATCTGCCGCACCTTCATCTGCGCAGCCAGGAACCGTGACGCCGGGAACTCCGAGATGAAGCCGTCACGAGTGTGTTCGCGGAGATACCCGTAGGTGTCGAAGTCGGCCGGATCCTCGATGTGGCGGAACCAGCGGAGCTGCGCATCGTACATCGCTTGCCAGACCTTCTGTCGCTCCGCCTCCGTGATGGCCAGGGCCCCGCTCACGACCGTCATCCACTCGTCGACGATCTCGGGAAGAAGCTCGCGCCCGAACTCCGCGAGCTCCGATCGCAGCCGTGAAGGCTCGCGCGCGAAGCGCAGCAGCCCGCAGCCGCGCATGTACGCTTCGATGCGGTTCAGGTGCTCCGTCAGCGAGGCGTTTTCCGCGTCTTTCACCGAAGCAGATTCCTAGGATCGGTTCTGGATTTACGAGTAGCAGCTCGGGAAAATCGAGACTAGTTCACGGATGGCCAAGCGCGCGGGAAGAGATCGCGGCCGGTCCCCTCGGGGCGCCCGCGTCCGGCGCTGGACCGCCGTCGTGTTGCTGCTGGCGGTCGCCAGCGGAACCGCTTGGTTGTGGAAGCTCTACCGCGACGTCGAGAGCTTCGTGGCGGCGCGAGCACTCGGACCGCTCCGGATCTTCTCGTCACCGCTCGTGCTCCGTCCGGGGCTCTCCACTGCGGGCGCACGACTGATCCCGCGGCTCCGCAGGCTCGGCTACCGGGAGCTGACCGGCGGCCCGGTGAGCACCGGGACGTTCCGTGCGACACCCGGACGCATCGAGATCGGCCTTCGCGGCTTCGTCGATGCCGCCGAAGAGGAGCCGGAGCGGCACGTGATGATCGATCTCGGCGGCGACACGATCGTCCGGGTGCGGCAAATCGACGGCCCGCTGACGGCGGACGGCGTCTCCCTCGAACCGGAGCTCCTCGGGAGCTACGCGGGCGGCGTCCTCGGCGAGCGCAAGCCCGTCCGGCTCGCGGGCCTTCCGGCTCACGTGGTCGCAGCGGTCCTCGCAGCCGAGGACGAGCGTTTCGCCACCCATCCCGGCATCGAT
The DNA here is from genome assembly GCA_034666665.1 of Candidatus Binatota bacterium. Classification (GTDB taxonomy): domain Bacteria; phylum Desulfobacterota; class Binatia; order JACPRU01; family JACPRU01; genus JAXDLK01. The sequence goes on along the minus strand of JAXDLK010000370.1, from coordinate 19,386 downwards.
CCGGTCGGAGTTCTGCGGGCGGCGATGGTGAACGTCAAAGGCGGCGGAGTGCTGCAGGGGGGGAGCACCATCACCCAGCAGCTCGCGAAGAACGCGTTGCTGACGCCGGAGCGGCGGTGGAGCCGCAAGGTGACGGAGGCGGTGCTTTCCGTGCTTCTCGAGCTCCGGCTGACGAAGCAGGAGATCCTCGAGGCGTATCTCGACACCGTCTACATGGGGCGCGTCGGGTCCATCGGCCTCTACGGGATCGCCCCGGGGGCGCGAGCGTTCTTCGGCAAGGAGCCGACGGGCTTGACGGCGGCCGAGGCCGCGACCATCGCCGGCATCATCCATGCGCCGAATGCAGATTCGCCGATCCGCCACCCGGAGCGGGCGCTCGCCCGGCGGAACCTCGTGCTGCGAAACATGGCCAGCAACGGGTGGCTCGGCGAGGCGGAGCTCGCGCGGGCACTCGCGGAGCCGCTCCGTCCGTCGCGGCAGGGGCTGCAGCCGCTGGAGGCGCCGTTCTTCGTGGACGAGGTTCTGCGCCGTTTGACGCAGCTCGGAATCTCGCCCGAGCACGTCCGCGGGATGGCGGTGTACACGACCGTGGATCTCGAGCTGCAACGAGCGGTGGATCACGACGTCGCGGAGGGGCTCGCCGGCCTCGAGAAGCGATTCCGGCGCCTGCGGAGCGCCGATCACCCTCTGCAGGCGGCCGTCGTGGTGCTGGAGGCGCAGAGTGGGCTCGTTCGAGCGATCGTCGGCGGACGCGATTTCACCCAGAGCCAGTTCAATCGCGCCACCCGCTCACGGCGTCAGCCCGGCTCGGCATTCAAGCCGTTCGTGTACCTCGCGGCGCTCGACGACGCGGAGCGGCCGATGACCGCCGCCAGCCACGTGCGCGACGAGCCGCTGCGCTGGCGGGTCGGCCGGGACGTGTGGTCGCCGACGAACTACGACCGGCGTTTCCTCGGCGAGGTCAGCGTCCGCAGAGCTCTCGAAGATTCGCGAAACGTGCCGACGGTGGTCGTCGCCGAGCACGTCGGCTTCCCCCGAGTCGCGGAGCTCGCGCGCCTCGTGGGTCTCGGGACGATCCGGCCGGTGCCCGCGATCGCCCTCGGGACGGCGGAAGTGACGCCACTCGATCTGGTCGGCGCCTACACGGTCTTTCCCAACCTCGGCGAGGTTACCCGGCCGGCGCTGATCCGCGGCGTGCTCACCAGCGACGGCACCGTTTTCTACCAGGATCGCCTCGTCCGGCGCCGGGTCGCTACCGGCGCGGCGACCTACGTCACCAGCAACCTGCTCGCGGGCGTCGTCAACAGCGGAACCGGGGCGGGTGTCCGCCGTCTCGGTTTGCGGCAGCCTGTCGCCGGCAAGACGGGTACGACCAACGATTCCAAGGACGCCTGGTTCATCGGCTATTCGCCCGACGTCGTCGCCGGCACCTGGGTCGGCTTCGATGATGGCACCCCGCTCGGTCTCAGCGGCGCGACCGCCGCGCTGCCGATCTGGGTGCGGGTGATGAAGGATTCGCTGGCGCTCAGCGGTGCGCGGTCTTTTCCCGTGCCCGCGGGGGTGGTCTTCCGTGACATCGATCCGGTCACCGGTTTCCTCGCGGGATGGTCCTGTCCGGGATCCATCCGAGAAGCGTTCGTGATGGGTACGGAGCCACGTTCCACCTGCGACGGGCAGTCGCTCCCCGCCGCGGAGCTGCCGATCCACGAGGACGTTCTCGAGCCGGACGCCGCTCACCGCCCGGTCGAGACATCCCCGAGCAACCCTTGGAAAGCCACCGAGCGGTGGCTAGAAGGGTGGTTTGGCGGCCGATGACATGAGCGCCCGCGAAGCGGCGAAGCCCGATGGTCGTCCTGCGGGCCAGCCACTGGAAGGGGGTTGGGAGAGCGACCCCGACGTCGAGCTGATGCTCCGCGCTCGAGGCGGCGACCACCGGGCGTTCCGCGAGCTCTTCTCGAAGTTCAGCGAGCCCCTGCTGAACTTCGCGTACCGCTTCGTCGGCAACCGCGATCGAGCGGAAGAGCTGGTGCAGGACGCTTTCCTGCAGATCTACCGGGCGCGTGAGCGCTACGAGCCCCGCGCCAGGTTCGCCACCTTCCTCTACCGGGTGACGACGAACCTCTGCCTGAACGAGCTCCGCCGCTTCGAATACCAGGGCCGGATTGAGCCCCTGGAGGGGACGTCCGACGACGGCGAGGAGGGCGGGCGCGAGTTACCCGATGAGCATCTGCCGACTGCGGATGAGCATCTCATGGGCAGGGAGACCGCCGATCGCATTCAAAAAGTGCTCGATCGGCTTCCTCCGAATCAAAAATCCGCGCTACTTTTGAGCAGGGTAGAGGGTTTGTCCTACCAGGAGGTGGCGGACTGCCTGGAAACGTCGGTCAGCGCCGTAAAGAGTCTGATCTTCCGCGCCACGCAGTCCCTCCGCCAAGAACTCGAGGAGTTTATATCGTGAGCAGAGCCTGTGAGACCATGTTCGAGAAGGTGATCGGCTACGTGCATGGCGAGCTGGCGCCGCCCGAACACGCGATCCTCCAGGTCCACCTCCGGGAATGTGCGGGCTGTCAGGGCGAGGTCGTCCGGCTACAGAAGCTCGAAGACCTCCTCCGCGTGCACCTGCCCAGCATCAGTCCCTCTCCGACGTTCGCATCGACGTTCGCGAACCGACTGGCCGCCGAGATCGCTGCCGAGGAAGCTCGCCGCGAGCGCCCCGGGGTGCTCGGCTGGTTGACGCGACCCTGGATGATCCCGGCCGCAGCTCTGGCGGTTCTGGTGTTGGCCGTCACGTATTCCCTCAGTCCTTCGCCCGGTGTGACCCCGGCGAAATCCGTGATCGCCCAGTCGCAGCCCGCGGTGCGACCGGACGCCGCTGCCAACGCACCTCTGGGAATCCGGAATTCACGGTCCGAGTCACCCGCGCTGGCTCAGGCGCCCCGCCAAGGCGTCTCCACCGGCGTCGTGGCGAGTCGTCCCTCCGTGCCGCCGGAGCTGATCCGCGAGGCGGACGCCTTCATCGACTACGCGATCATCCGGGAGCTGCGGGTCCTGGAGACGCCGGGAGCGGCTCCCGGCCACACGGGCTGAGGAGAACCTCCGCGATGCGTCGGCTGGCGCCGTTGGCGATGGCGGTGGTCGGCCTTTCCCTGGGAGGACCGGCAATGGCTGCGGGCCCGAGGGCAGCGCAGCTCGCTCGACAGTGGCAGGATCTTTCCACCGACGAGCAGAACCGGGCGATCAAGAACTACCAGCATTATCAGTCGCTGCCGCCGAACGAGAAGAAGACGTTCCAGGCAGACTACGAGCGGTGGAAGAAGCTGCCGCCCGGCGAGAAGGACAAGCTCCGCCGGAAGTATCGGGATCGGGGCAGACGCGACTGAGCGGAACACTCGTCTGTCCCACTCGTCGTCAGCCGCCGTCCGACTTTCGTTCCCGCCGCTGTGAGAGCTCCGGCCTGCTGGTATAGTCCTGGCCGGACTCACGGATGACCTCGCGAGAAGAGCGTGGCTTCCGCCTGGTCGCTGCATTCGAGCCGCAGGGAGATCAGCCGGAAGCCGTCGAGACGCTGACGGCGGGAACCCTGGCAGGTGACCGTCACCAGGTGCTGCTCGGTGTCACCGGCTCGGGCAAGACGTTCACGATGGCGAACGTCGTCGCACGGCTGAATCGGCCGACGCTGGTGATCGCGCCCAACAAGACCCTCGCCGCGCAGCTCTACCACGAGTTTCGCTCTCTCTTTCCGGAGAACGCCGTGCGGTACTTCGTGAGCTACTACGATTATTACCAGCCGGAGGCGTACGTCCCGTCGACCGACACGTACATCGAGAAAGACGCGTCGATCAACGACGAGATCGACAAGATGCGCCACGCGGCGACGTCGGCGCTTTTCGAGCGCACCGACGTGCTGATCGTGGCGAGCGTTTCGTGCATCTACGGCCTCGGTTCCCCGGAGGCATACCGGAAGATGCTCGCGTTCTTCGAGACCGGCCAGTCGATCGACCGGGACGAAGCGCTGCGGCGCCTGGTGACGATCCAGTACGAGCGCAAGGACTTCGACTTCCATCGCGGTACGTTCCGCGTCCGGGGCGACGTGGTCGAGGTCTACCCGGCCTCCGAGGAGGGTCGGGCGATCCGCATCGAGTTCTTCGGAGACGAGATCGAATCGATCAGCGAGATCGATCCGCTCCGGGGGAAGCCTCTGCGTAAGATCCGCAGCGTGGCGATCTATCCGGCGAGCCACTACGTCACTCCCAAGGAGAGCCTCGATCGCGCCATCCAGGACATCCGGGTCGAGCTGGCGGAGCACCTCGGCGAGCTCCGGGGCGAGGGAAAGCTCCTCGAAGCGCAGCGCCTCGAGCAACGCACGCTCTACGATCTGGAGATCCTGCAGGAGATGGGATTCTGCCCCGGTATCGAGAACTACAGCCGGCACCTCGACGGACGCCGGCCGGGAGACCCGCCGCACACGCTGCTCGACTATTTCCCCGACGACGCGCTGCTGTTCATCGACGAGAGCCACGTCACCGTGCCGCAGATCGGCGGCATGTACCGTGGCGATCGATCCCGCAAGCAGACGCTCGTCGAGTATGGCTTCCGTCTGCCGTCGGCCCTCGACAACCGGCCGCTCAGCTTTCGCGAGTTCGAGCAGCGGGTGCGACAGGTGATCTACGTCTCGGCGACTCCCGGTCCCTACGAGATGGAGCGCTCGGAGGGCCGAGTCGTCGAACAGATCATCCGTCCCACCGGACTGACGGACCCGCGCGTGGAAGTGCGTCCCGCTCGCCACCAGGTGGATGACCTGCTCGGGGAGATCCGTGGTCGCGCGGCTGCCGGCGAACGAGTGCTGGTGACGACGCTGACGAAGAAGATGGCCGAGGACCTGACGGATTACTACCAGGACGTCGGCGTGAAGGTTCGTTACCTGCACTCGGACATCGAAACGATCGAGCGGGTGGAGATCATCCGCGATCTCAGGAAGGGCGTCTTCGACGTGCTGGTCGGCATCAACCTTCTGCGCGAGGGGCTGGACATCCCGGAGGTGTCACTGGTCGCGATTCTCGACGCCGACAAGGAAGGCTTCCTGCGCTCCGACCGGTCGCTGATCCAGACGATCGGCCGAGCCGCTCGGAACGTGAACGGCTGCGTGATCCTCTACGCCGACCAGCACACCGACTCGATGCGGCGCGCGATCGACGAGACGGGACGTCGCCGCATCCTGCAGGAGGACTTCAACCGCGCCCACGGGATCACGCCGCAGACGATCCGCAAGCAGATCCCCGAGTCGCTCGTCGCCCTCTGCGAGGCGGATTACGTGACGGTCGCCGCCGAAGACGAAGAAGAGTACGGTTCGCCGGCGGAGATCGCGCGTTCGATCGCACGCCTGCAAAAGGAGATGCGCGACGCGGCGAAGGACCTCGATTTCGAGCGGGCCGCGGAGGTGCGCGACAGAATCCAGCGCCTCGAGGCACGCGACCTCGAGCGCAAGACCGGAGCTCCCGTCGCGTGATGGACACGGAGAGCACCGCGGTCGAGGACGCGATCGAAGAGCGGCTGCAGAAGATCCCGCCGGTCCCCGGCGTGTACCTGCTGCGCGACCACGCCCACAAGGTCATTTACGTCGGCAAGGCGAAGAACCTGAGGACGCGGGTGCGCATGTACTTCCGCGGCGGGGACGAGCGCATCCAGATCCCGTTCCTGGTCGGCAAGGTGGCCGACGTGGAAACCCTGGTCACGCGCAACGAGAAGGAAGCGCTGATCCTCGAGAACAACCTGATCAAGCAGTACAAGCCGCGCTACAACGTCCGGCTGAAGGACGACAAATCCTACGTCAGCGTCAAGGTGACGGTGACCGCCGAATGGCCGCGCGTGTACGTCACCCGCAAGGTGAAGAAGGACGGTGACCGTTACTTCGGTCCCTTTCATTCGGCGTCGGCGGTGCGTGCGAGCCTGGATGCGATCCGCAAGATCTTTCCGCTGCGGAACTGCTCCGACACCGTGTTCCGCAACCGCAGCCGCCCGTGTCTCGAGTATCAGATCAAGCGTTGTGCCGCGCCCTGCTGCCTCGCTGTCGATCGGGAGGAATACGCCAGCCACCTGCGCTCGGCGATGCTCTTCCTCGGCGGGCGAAACGATCAGCTCGTCCGCGATCTGAAGGCACGCATGGAGGCTGCCTCCAACGCTCTGCGCTTCGAGGCGGCGGGGCGGCTGCGCGATCAGATCCGCGCGCTCGAGAAGACTTCCGAGCCGCAGGAGATGGTCTCGCATTTCGGCATCGACCAGGACGTCTTCGGGCTCTACCGGGAAGGGGGCTCCATCGAGGTCCAGGTGCTGACGATCCGGCGCGGCAAGCTCACGGGCAACCACACGTACGCTCTCGAGGACCGCGAATTTCCCGACGAGGAGGTGCTCGGCGAGGTGCTCGGCCAGTTCTATTCCGGTGGCCGCTTCCTGCCGGAAGAGGTGCTGGTTCCGTACGAGCTGGACGACCACGAGGCCCGCAGCCAGTACCTGAGCGAGCTCAAGGGCCGGCGAGTGATCGTCTTCCGGCCGCAGCGGGGAGACCGAGTACGGCTGGTCGAGATGGCCGCCGAGAATGCGCGGCAGGCATTTCAGGCGCGGCGGAACAGTGATGAGCAGCGGGCCCACATGGTCGAGGAGCTGCAGCGACGTCTCGGCTTGCGCAATGCTCCGAAGCGGATCGAATGCTTCGACATCTCGAACTTTCAAGGGCGGCTGGTGGTCGGCTCGAAGGTCTCCTTCGACGAGGGCCAGGCCGACAAGAGCCGCTACCGGCGCTATCGCGTCCGCACCGTCGAGGGGCAGGACGACTTCGCGAGCCTGTACGAAGTGCTGAAGCGCCGTTTCGCACGCGGGCTGGTGGAGGACGACATGCCGGACCTGCTGGTGATCGACGGGGGGAAGGGCCAGCTCGGCGTCGCCGTCGCCGTGCTCGACGAGCTCGGAATTCAGACCGTCGACGTCGCCTCGCTCGCCAAGGATCGGGTCGCATCGGACGTTCGCGGCACCGAAATCCAACGTTCCGAGGAACGGGTCTTTCTGCCGCAGCGGAAGAATCCCGTGATCTTGCCGCGGAACTCGAACGCGCTCTTTTTGCTGCAGAGGGTGCGGGACGAGGCTCACCGCTTCGCGATCACGTTCCATCGCGAGCTCCGCAACCGCGAGCGACTGCGATCGACGCTCGATGACGTTCCCGGCATCGGACCCGAGCGCCGCCGCCGGCTATTGCGCCATTTCGGCAGCGCCCGCCGGCTCGCGGAGGCAACGCCGGAGGAGATCGCCACCGTTCCCGGCATCAATGCCACGCTCGCCGCCGCCGTCGCCGAACGCCTGCGCGAGAAGCCGCCGCGACGGCGTCGACTGGTGCTGAAGGACGTCGTCGGCGCCGAATGATCTTTCCGGCGCTTTCGCTGCGACCGCCTTCGCGCTAGCTTCCATCCGCCACCTTCCCGCGTCTCCGCGAGCAGCGGAGATCCGGACTGATCAGCTTCGCCGTAGCGTTCCTGGCCGGGCAGCTCTTGGCCGGCCGTGTGGCCGTGGGCATGTGGCTCACCGTCGCGTCGGCATCGGTGTGGCTGCTGGCGTTTGCTGCGGGATTGCGGAGGGAGCCGGTCCTTCGTTGCGCGTTCGCGGCGGCGGCGGGAGCTTGGCTCGCGGGAGCGGCCTTGCAGCCGGCGCACGACGGCTGCTTTCTGCCGTCGCCCGGCGGGTCACAGAAGCGGTGGGTCCGCGCGCGCGTCCTCGATGCAAGCGCTGGCGAGTCGGCGCTATATCGCGTCCGCGCCGACGCCTGGGTCGAGGAGGGGGGGCGTCTGCGGCGGTCCTGCGGCGCCCTACTGGTGACGATCTCGGGGCTGGAGCACGAGCCGATGCCCGGAGAAAGCGTGCGACTCCACGCGAGCCTCCGCCGGCCGCGGAACTTCGCCAACCCGGGCGCGTACGATCACGAGACGGCTCTCGCGCGCCGAGGAGTTTGGATGACCGCATTTGCGAGCGCCATGGACGTCGAGCCACTCGCGCCGCCGCCCCCGAGCGGGGCGCTGTGGATCGCGACGGCGCGAGCCCGTCTGCGAAGCTTGATCGACCGCTCGCTGCCCGCGCGCCGCGCCGCCTTGATGCGCGCCCTGATCCTCGGCGAAGCCGCCGCGGTGCCGCCGCCTCTTCGCGAAGCGATCGCCCGTGCCGGGCTCGTGCATCTGCTTTCCGTCTCGGGGCTTCACGTGGGGCTCGTCTGGGGCGCCGCCTTCCTGCTCGTTCGCGCGCTCGCTTCGCGAAGCGAACGACTGCTGCTCGCGATCGACGTGCGTGCGCTCGCCGCCTCCGTCGCGCTGATCCCCGCCGGCGCCTATGGCGTCCTCGCCGGCAGCAGTCTTCCGACGGAGCGGACGGTGGCGATGACCGTGCTGTCCGTGGTGGCGATGGCGGTCAGCCGCGAGGTCGCGATCCTGCGGCTGCTGGTCCTCGCGGCCGCGGTGTTGTCGCTGGTGCACCCAGGAAGCCCGGGGGACGTCTCCTTCCAGCTCTCGTTCGGCTCCGTCCTGGCGCTCGGTCTCGGCGCCGAGCTGGCGGAACGACGGCGTCGGCGTCGGCCGCAACAGACGCCGCACCGCGTTCGTGAGTACTTGGTCGCGGCCTTCGTCGCTTCCTCCGCCGCCGTCGCCGGAACCGCGCCGTTGGTGGCGCTCTATTTCCAGTGGGTGACGCCGATCGGATTGCTGACGAACCCGTTGCTGGTGCCGCTCTGCGGTGCACCCGCGACGGTGCTCGGCCTCGGCGCCGCCGCCGTTGCGCTGGCTTCGGACACCGCCGCAGCTGAGCTCTTCCGCGTCGCCGGCTGGCCGCTCGAGCTCCTCGCCAGCGCTTCCGAGATCGTCGCGGCGCTGCCGTTCGCGTCGTTTCGCGTGCCGATGCCGAGCCTGCTCGAGCTCGCGCTCGCCTACGGGCTGCTCGCGCTTCCGTGGATACGGCGCAGGCGCCGGGCCGCCGCGGCGGCGTTGCTGCTGCTCCTCGCCGTCGACGTCGGCGCCTGGCTGTACGAGCGCTGCGCCGACCCGACGCTGCGGCTGCGCTTCCTCGACGTCGGCCAGGGCGACGCGATCGTCGTCGAGCTTCCGCGGGGCGGGGTGCTGCTCGTCGACGCCGGCGGCTTCCGCATGAGCTCGTTCGATCCCGGCGAGCGAGTGGTGGCGCCGTATCTCTGGAGTCGGAAGGTGCTGCGTCTTCAGGCGATCGCTGCGACCCATGGGGATTGGGACCATCAGGGAGGCCTGCATTTCGTCGCACGCGAATTTCGCCCGCGCGCCTTGTGGACGAGCGACGCCGCCGACGAGGTAGGACGCCTCGGACGGCTCGAGCACATCGTGCGGCAGGGTGGCGGCATCGTCCGTCGCGCGGGGGCAGGGGAGGTCCTCTGGCGCCGCGACGACACGGTGATCGAATGTGTCCATCCCGGTGCAGCATCGACCCTCTCCGGAAACGACGCATCGCTGGTCCTGCGCCTGCGGATCGGGCGGATCGGCGTCCTGCTCACCGGCGACGTCGAGGAGCCAGCGGAGAGGCAGCTACTGCACCGCGGCTTCGGACGGGTGGCGGTTCTCAAGGTGGCGCACCACGGCAGTCTCACGTCGAGCAGCGCGGCATTCGTGAATGCGGCGGCTCCTTCGGTCGCGGTAATCTCCGTCGGCGGCGGCAATCCGTTCGGGATGCCGCGCGCCGAGGTGCTGGCGCGCTACCGGAGGCGAGGCACGCGCGTACTCCGTACCGACGTCGACGGAGCCGTGCTCGTCGAGAGCGATGGCGAAGGCGTCCGCACCCGAGCATTCGCCGATTCCCAGTCGAGCTTCTGCCGGATGGCCGGCGTGTGTTAGACTCACCGGGCCGAGAGTCGATGGAGGATCTCATCTACCTGGCCCGATGGGTGACCCAATGGGTACTCGTCCATCCCGCGATCCCGGCGGCGGTCGTGGTCGCGCTCCTGGCTCTCCGCTGGGCTCTCAACAGGAAGGGTCGGGTCGTCCGCGATGCGCACCGCGACATCGCGCAGCTGAAGGCCAAGGGCAAGGGAAAGTACGACGAGCTCCGGCCCCTGCGCTGAGACGCGGGACGTGAAGACGCTCTCGGAACAGCTCGGCTTCGGGCCCGACGTTCGGGTGGCAATCCTCCACGCCGACGACGTCGGCATGTGCCATGCGCAGAACCTCGGGTTCTTCGAGGTGATCGAAGCCGGGATCGTCACCTCCGGCAGCGCGATGGTGCCTTGCTCCTGGCTTCCCGAGGTGGCGGCCTATGCGCGACACCGCCCGGGGATCGACCTCGGCGTTCATCTCGTCCTGAACAGCGAGTTTTCGGGCTATCGCTGGGCGCCCGTGAGCGGCGCGGAGCGCGTTCCGACGCTGGTCGATGCGGACGGTTACTTCTGGCCCTCGACCTCGGAAACGCTCGCGCGGGCGAACCCAGACGAGGTGCGCGTCGAGCTCAAAGCACAGGTGGACCGCGCCCAAGCGAGCGGCATCGACGTCACCCATCTCGACGCGCACATGGGGACGGCGATGATGTTCGAGCTGCTGCCGATCTACGTCGAGCTCGGTCGGGAGTACCGCCTGCCGGTGTTCCTGCCGCGCCCCACCCCGGAGCTCCTGGAAGAGGTCGGCCATCCGGAGATCGTCGGCGAGCTACCCAAGATCCTCGAGGAGCTCGATTCCTCTCGTGTGCTGATGGTGGATCACGCCGAGCTGCGCTCGCTGTCCTTCGAAGCCGAAGGAGTCGAGGAGCACTACCGGCGGGTGATCGGCGAGCTCCGCGTGGGCGTGACCCACTTTCTCATCCACCCGGCACGCAGCGACGAGGAGCTCGAGGCGATCACCCCGGACTCGTGGCAGCAACGGGACGCCGAGCGGCGCACGTTTGCCCGGCCCGAGGTGGCGTCCTGGTTTCGGGACGCCGGCGTCGAGCTCATCGGCTACCGTAGGCTCCGCGACCTGATCCGCTCCTGAACCATCGGCCTCCTCGCGGTTGAAAGCCAGTCACCCGTGCTCACTTGCCCTTCGCAGCGGGTCCGGAGCCCGGGGCCGGCGCCGGTGACGCCGGCCTCACGTCGACGACTTTGACGTGGAAGAGGAGGGTCTTCCCCGCCATCGGGTGATTGAAGTCGACCACCACCGTCTCCTTCTTCACCTCGCGAACGCGCACCGTCACCGCTCGCCCGTCGGCGCCGCGCGTCCGAAGCAGCGCTCCGGCCTTGCGCGCGCCTTCCGGGACTTCCGACTTCCGGACCTCGAGCAGCGCCTTGGGATCGACGGGGCCGTAGCCCTGCTCCGGCGTTAGCCGGACGTCCTTCTCATCGCCCGAGCGGAGACCATGGAGCGCCTGTTCGAGCGTGGGCGGCAGCTCTCTACGGCCGGGATGGTAGACGATCGCGTCGCCCGCGGCGGTGTCTTCGATCGGCTTTCCGTTCTCGTCGGTGACCGTGTACTCGATCGATACCGCGGTGCCTTTGAGCGCGCGGAGATCCGGCGATGCCGCAGCATCGTCACCCGACGCCGGGGCGGCGGCCGAAAGCGCCAACAGGAGAACCGAGGCGAGGCGCGTCGAGAGGTGAGGGCGCATCAGTTCTGCGGTCGGTGTCGTGGCTGCGGCCGTGGACCTGGCCCTGCTGCCCGCAGCCGTGGTGTCGCAAATGCCCGGCGTAGCGTCTCGATCGTGCCGCGGACGATCTCCGCGGCGTCTGCCGTCCCCGCGACGATCACCCGGCCGAGCTCGAGGCCGAGCCCCACCACCACCAAGGCCGCGATCTCGGCGGCGGGCAGCGCCGGGTTCGCCGTGCGTGCACGCCGGACGTCGCTTTCCAACAGCTTCGCCAAATCATGCAACAACTTCGCGTGCGCGAGGCTCCCGAGCGTTGGCCCCCCCTCGAGGAGCAGGCGAGCGCGATTCACGTCCTCCGCCCAGAATTCGGCGACCTTCTCGAGCGCGAGGGCGAGCCGCTCGGACAGCGCGGTGTCCGGCCGGACCGCCTCCTGCCAGCGATCGATCATCTCCCGCGACGCCCGCCGTGCCAGGCTCTCGTACGCGTCGCGCTTGTCGCGGAAGTGCAGGTAGAACGTGCCGGCGCCGAGATCGGCGGCCGTGGCGATCTCGGCGGTCGTGGCCGTGTCGAAGCCGCGGCGCAGGAACACCTCGAGGGCCGCGGCCAAGAGCCGCTCGCGGGTTTCGCGCTTGCGGCGCTCCGCTCGTGACGGCGCTGCCGCCGCCGTCACGCCGAGATCTTCCGGACGATCGACCGCTTGCCGGCGTTGATCTCGCGAAGCGTGCGGATGCCCTCCTCCGCGATGTCGTCGCCCACCATGCGATCGCCCTCGGCGACGAGCTCCTCCATGTCGACCCAGGCGGCGTACTGAGCGCGGGTGCGCTCGGTGATGATCCCTGCCTTGAGCAGCGTCTTGATCAGCGTGCGGAAGACGTCCGTCGACTGCCGCATCAGCCGACGCCGGTCGGTGTCGGTGAACGCTTCCAGCATCGCCTCGCGCACCCATTCCCATTCGAGCCCGAACGCCGGATAGATCACGCGCTTCTGCTCCGCGTTCACCAGGTTGAACAGCAGCAGCTGGAAGCACTCGAGCGCCCAGTCCTCGACCTCGTTCGCCTGCGCTTCGTCGAGCTTGGGAATCGTTGCGTTCGCCCAGATCTTGCCGAACTTGTGATGGAACGCTTCGTCCGTCATCGTCAGCTGGCAAAGCCGGCGGAGCAGGGGATCGCGGGCCTTCACGTGCAGCGTCGCGAACGCTCCCATGGCCACGCCTTCGACCAGCATCTGCATGCCGACGAGCTTCTTGTAGACGACGTCGGTGCCGACGAGGTCGCGCAGCAGGTTGCCGACGGTCTCGGCCACGGGCAACACGCGACCTCCGAACCGCGCCACGAGGTACCGCGTGAAGCCGTGCACGTGCCGCGCTTCCTCGCGAACCTGATTCGCGGCGTACTCCTGCGCTCCGGGGTCGAGGAACAGGTCGCAGAGACTGGACGAGAGGTTCAGTGCCCCCTGCTCTCCATGCAGGATGTTCGACAACGTCCAGCGGGCGCTCTCGTTCGCGAAGGCGATCTGCTGGCCCTGGTCGAGCCGGTCGGCCACCGCGGACTGCAGCTCCGGGATGAAGTCGAGCGGAAGCAGCGGCTCGGTCGCATCCCACGGCTGCGCGAAGTCGATGTAGTCCGGGTCGCTCGGGTCCCAGAAGTGCTCGTGCGTCCGCGAGATGATCTCGTCGAAGCACGGGGTTCGCCGGGTGTAGCGTGCGACGTCGAGCATCGCCGGGAACTCGTCGCGGCTGACGGTGTCGTACGCGGGGTCGAGGCTGCGGATCGGCACGCGGTTATCCTCCTGAGTGACGACCCCTCACTAGTGACGCCGCATCACTCAGTCAACGACGTCGACCGGGCGGCGATCAGGCAATCCAGCTCCTGCCGCAAGCGCTCGAGGACGGTCTCGTATCCGAACGTGCCGATCTTCTCCTGCTTGCGCTTGAGCGTCACGGTCGAAGGGCCGCACCACACGCCGAGATCCGCGTCGTCGGTCTCGCCGGGCCCGTTCACGCGACATCCCATGACGGCGATCGTCACCCGATGCGCCGCGGCGTAGGCGGTCACTTCACGCACGCGCTCCGCCAGCTCCACGAACGCGTCGTTCTCCACTCGCGAGCAGCTTGGGCACGAGATGATGTTCAGCCCTCGGCCGAAGTCGGGCACCGAGATGAAGCGGCCGTTCGCCACGTCGTCGATGATGCGGTGACCGACCTCGACTTCCTCGTGCTTGCGCTCGTTCGGCAGCGTGAGCGAGACGCGAATCGTATCGCCGATGCCGCGGGCGAGGAGCTTCTCGAACGCGAGGCGAGTCTTGATGATGCCATCGGGAGGCAGCCCGGCCTCGGTCACGCCGAGGTGGAGCGGCACCTGCGGCCGCAGAGCGGCGAAGCGTTCGTTCGCATCGACCACCTTGCCGGGATCCGAATCCTTGAGGGAGACGACGTAGCGCTCGAAGCCCAGCTCCTCGAGGAGGTCGCAATGGTAGACGGCGGACTCGACGAGCGCTCGCAAGGGATCGTCCGCGTACCGCTCGAGGAAGTCCGGTGCCACGGAACCGCAGTTGACGCCGACGCGGAGCGCACAGTCGTGCTCGCGCGCCACGCTTGCCAGCCGGGTCACCTTGTCGCGAATCGCCTTGCGGCGCTCCACGTGGTGGAGGTGCCCCGGATTGTAGCGGATCTTGTCCACGTGGCCGGCGATCTTCCCCGCCAGGCGATAGTTCTCCTGCAGGTCGACCGACAGCGTGATCCCTGGCGTCTGCCGCCGCACCTCGATTAGCGCCTCGGCGTCGAGATCGTTGTCGATGGCGATGCGGACGATCGCCGCACCGGCCCGATCGAGCTGGTGCGCCTGCGCGACGGTCGCGTCGATGTCACGCGTGCGCGTGGCGCACATGCTCTGCACCGCGACCGGCGTGCCGCCACCGACCGTGCAGCCGCCGATCCGTACCGCTCGCGTGCCGGCGCCCATCGCGGTCGCAGGATAGGCGCCGGTGCCGCCCGCTGCAACGAGCTCAGCCGTCGAGCGACACGCGCCAGCGGGCGCCCTGCGTACGGATCTCGCCGCCCGTGAAGGTCCCGGCGTGGAACACGCCGGGGATCGACTGGCCGCACGCGCCGCAGCGGCCGCCGTCCAGGCGGTAGGTCGCGATCGCGTGCCAGTCGCGCCGGATCAGCACGGCGCCGCAGGCGGGACAGAACGTGGTCTGCCCGGCCCGGTCGTGGACGTTGCCGACGTAGACGTACCGCAGGCCCGCCTCGCGCCCGATCTCGCGTGCGCGCACCAGCGTCCCGGCGGGCGTGGCCGGACGATCGAGCATCTTGAAGTCGGGATGGAACGCGGTGAAGTGGAGCGGAACGTCGGGTCCGAGCTCGGCGAAGATCCAGTCGCACTGCTCGCGGATCTCCGCTTCGGAATCGTTGAGTCCCGGGATCAGCAGCGTCGTGACCTCGAACCAAACCTGGCTCTCGCGCGCGAGCCAGCGAAGCGTGTCCTTCACGGGCTCGAGATGCGATAGGGTGACGTGACGGTAGAAGTCCTCCGTGAACGCCTTCAAGTCGACGTTGACCGCGTCCATGTAGCGGAAGACCTCCTCGCGAGCCTCGGGGGTCACGTAGCCGGCGGTGACGAACACGTTCTTGAGCCCCGCATCGCGGGCGGCACGCGCGATGTCGATCGCGTACTCCGCCCAGATCACCGGATCGTTGTAGGTGTACGCGATGCCGGCGGACCCGGTGCGCAACGCGAGCTCGACCACCTGCTCGGGCGTCCCGGCCTCACTCCGGCGGGTGTCGAGGCGCGCCTTGCTGATGTCCCAGTTCTGGCAGAACTTGCATCCGAGATTGCAACCGGCGGTGCCGAACGAGAGCACCGAGGATCCGGGGAGGAAATGGTTCAGCGGTTTCTTCTCGATCGGATCGACGGCGAAACCCGTCGATCGGCCGTAGCCGAGGCTGACCAGCTGCCCACCGACGTTCTTGCGGATGTAGCAGAAGCCGGCCTTGCCTTCCGGAACCTCGCAGAGCCGGGGGCAGAGGTAACAGAGCAGCTTGTCGTTCTCGAGCGGGCGCCACCAGCGCGCGGGGTGAGCCTCCGAGTCCATCACGGTCAGTGTAAGTCGCGGATGAGCGCCCGACAACGCCGTCGGCGGCCGACGAGCGCGAGTTGCGACCCCGGGACCCCCCCGCTATAGTGCGCCCGTTTTTCCGGGCGAGCCCGCTCGGAGGATCTCGACCGCACCAATCGAATCATGGGAACCATCCACGGGGGCCGTCTCGTCGCCCGCGCGCTCCGCGCCGAGAACGTGCCGTTCGTCTTCACGCTGTGCGGCGGACACGTGATGTCGATCTACGACGGTTGCCTCGACGAAGGCATCGGCGTGATCGACGTGCGCCACGAGCAGACCGCGGGTCATGCCGCCGACGGCTGGGCGCGAGTGACCGGGAATCCGGGCGTCGCGATCGTCACCGCCGGCCCGGGCGTGACCGACACCGTGACCGCCGTCGCCAGCGCGTACCGAGCGAACGTGCCGATGATCGTCATCGGCGGGCAGGGGCCGCGGATCTTCGCCGACATGGGTTCGCTCCAGGACATGAACCACGTGGAGCTCATGCGGCCGATCACGAAGTGGGCGGCGACCGTTCCGGAGTCGCGGCGGCTCGGCGAGTACGTGGCCACCGCGTTCCGCAAGGCGACGACGAACGTGCCGGGCCCGGTGTTCCTCGAGATGCCGCTCGACCTGCTGTTCGACGCGGTCGACGAGGACCGTGCCGTCATGCCGACCGGGTACCGCTCCGACGCGGGGATCGCCGGTGACCCCCGCGCCGTCGAGCGGGCGTTCGCCCTGCTGCAGGCGGCGGAGCGGCCGGTGGCGCTGGTCGGCAGCCAGTACTGGTTCTCACGGCGGCGTGATGCGTACGAGCCGTTCGTCGATACCTTCGGCATTCCCGTCTACGTGAACGGCGCGGCCCGCGGCAGTCTCCCGCCGGGGCATCCCTTCTTCTTCCAGCAGACGCGGAAGGATGCGCTGCGCGGCGCCGACGTGGTGCTGATCTTCGGGACGCCGCTCGATTTTCGGATCGGGTACGGCCGCGAGTCTCACCTCCCGCCCGGCGTCAAGCTGATCCAGGTCGACCTCGATGGCGCCGAGCTGGGTCGCAATCGGGCGTGCGACGTCGGCATCGTCGGTGACACGGGACTGGTGATGGCGCAGCTCACCGACCTGGCCGAGTCGGAAGGATTCCAGTCGGGACTCTATCGCGGGTGGGTCAGCGACCTCCGGCGGCGCGAGGACGCGAAGTGGGAGAAGATGCAGGCGGGGATGCAGTCCGACGCCGAGCCCATCGATCCGCTGCGCGCGTGCCGCGAAATCGATGCGATCGTCGACGACGACACGATCCTGATCGGCGACGGCGGCGACTTCGTCGGCACGGCCGCATATACCGTACGACCGCGGAAGCCCGGGCACTGGCTCGATCCGGGTCCGCTCGGCACCCTCGGAGTCGGGCCGGGATACGCGATGGCGGCCAAGCTCGCGAGTCCGCGGAGCACCGTCCTGATCCTCTACGGAGACGGCGCCTTCGGGCTCCACGCCATGGAGTTCGAGGCCATGGCGCGGCAGAAGATCAACGTGGTCGGCGTGGTCGGCAACGACGCGGGTTGGATGCAGATCCGCCGGGGCCAAGAGCAGCTCTATGGCCCGGACCGGACCCCTGCGACCGCGCTCGCGTACACGCGCTACGATCGCGTGGTGGAGGCGCTCGGCGGGCACGGCGAGTACGTCGAGAAGCCCTCCGAGCTCCGTCCCGCGCTCGAGCGAGCGCTGGCCGCCGGGAAACCCGCGCTGGTGAACGTGAAGCTCGGTCGCAGCGACTTCCGCAAGGACGCGATTTCCGTTTGACAAGGCGTGCCGATGAATCGCACGGCCGGCATCGTGGTGATCGGGAACGAAATCCTCTCCGGCAAGGTGGTGGATACGAACTCGCCGTTCCTGGTGCGCGAGCTCCGGCAGATCGGCGTCGAGGTTCGCCGGGTGGTCGTGATCCCGGACGAGCTTCCGGAGATCGAAGAGAGCGTCCGTACGTTCCACCAGTCGTTCGAGCTGGTGTTCACTTCGGGCGGGGTGGGGCCGACTCACGACGACGTCACCATCGACGGCGTCGCCCGGGCGTTCCGGCGCCCGGTGGTCCGCGATCCCGGCCTGGAGCGGAAGCTTCGCGAGTTCTACAAGGACGAGATCAACGAGGCGCGCCTCAAGATGAGCGAGATGCCGGAGGGAGCGGAGCTCATCTTCGGAGGTGCGCTCGCCTTTCCCACGTTGAAGATCGAGAACGTGTACGTGCTGCCCGGGATCCCGGAGATCCTGCAATCGAAGTTCCTGTCGATCCGCGACCGCTTCTCCGGCGATCCGTATCATCTGCGGATCGTCTACACGCGGTCCGGCGAAGGGACGATCGCCGAATTCCTGAACGACACGCTGAAGCGTTACCCGGAACTTCTGCTCGGCTCGTACCCGAAGCTGGGAGATCCGGACTATGCGGTGAAGGTGACGCTCGAATCCAAGGATCGAAGTTACGTCGAGCGCGCGCTCGAGCATCTGGTGTCGGTGCTGCCGGCCGGGTGCGTGGTGCGAACGGAGGAAGCCTGAGGTGAATCGTCAATCGAAGTGGTGCAGGGGAAGGCGAGTCGCGGCGGGCGTGCTGCTCGCGGGAGTGCTGTCCGCGGACGTCGCACGCGCCGACGGCTACGCATCGGACGCGGGCATGGGCACGGCATCGGTGCTGGTGAATCTGCTGTACGTCCCCGCGAAGCTGGTCTACGCAGGGCTCGGAGGTCTGACCGGAGGCGTGGCCTACTGCCTCACGGGCGGCAACTTCGAGATCGCCGATCGCATCTGGGCGCCGTCGCTCGGCGGGAACTATCTCGTTACGCCAGCCCATCTCCGGAACGAGCAGACTCTCTACTTCAGCGGCGTAGTGGAACCGGAGCCGGC
Organism: Candidatus Binatota bacterium; assembly: GCA_034666665.1. Classification (GTDB taxonomy): domain Bacteria; phylum Desulfobacterota; class Binatia; order JACPRU01; family JACPRU01; genus JAXDLK01. The sequence goes on along the minus strand of JAXDLK010000370.1, from coordinate 803 downwards.
GCGAAGCTCGTCTTCGTTCCCGCCGCCACCGCGAGCTCCGATCGCGCCATCCGCGGAGCGCACCGCACCGGGTACTCTCGGCGAAGAGCCGCACGATCCTTCGCAGCCGCCGGAGCCCGTCAGCCCGCCGCGGTACTGAAGCCGCCGGTGACCAACGAAGCGAGGAGGGTATCGTGAAGGGGATTCTGTACGCAGTGATCGGAGTCGTGGTGGTCGCCGTCGTGGCGCTCGGCTGGTGGTACTGGAAGCTCCAGCAAGCGGCGGTGCAGTGGGACAGCGCGAAGGAGATCGTCTACGAGACGATCGAGAAGGACGGTCAGACCTGGCACATCGAGATGCACTCGCTGATCTCGAAGCCGGCCGACAAGGTCTGGAACGCGATGAAGCAACCGGAGCGCGCCCACGAGTTCATCGACTCGTTCAAGAAGTCCGAGCTCAAGTCGAACGAGGGCGGGAAGAAGGTCGTCGAGATCCAGGCGCAGGTGCTGACGCTGCCGACCCAGACGTTCGTGATCGAGTTCACGTTCGACGAGGGCGCCAAGCGGATGATGACGCACACGCTGCAAGGGCCTCAGGATCTGAACGGCACGTACGAGCTGGTGCCGTCACCGGACGGCCAGAAGACGCTCCTCAGGTACACGGCGACGGCGACCGACAAGGTGAACATCCCGCTGCCGGTCTCGGCGCAGAAGGGCGCCGTCAAGGAACTGTTCGTGAAGACGGTTCGCGCGATCGAGAAGGGGGTCGAGGACGCCGACAAGAAGGCCGCCTCAGGGTAAGCGCTCACCGATCGGCGCGAAGCT
>JAXDLK010000369.1:0-5150 GCA_034666665.1 Candidatus Binatota bacterium | reverse complement strand
AAGCGGGCCATCTTGCGCCCGCGAGCGCTTCACAGCGAGCGCGTTCGGCTGGGTGGGGTGGTGGAGGAGGCGCGGCCCGCGTGAAGCGGGCCCTCTTGCGCCCGCGAGCGCTTCACAGCGAGCGCGTTCGGCTGGGTGGGGCCGCCGGAGGGCGCGGTCCGAGCTGGCGAGGACCATCCTGCGCCCGCGAGCTCTTCTGCGAGCGCGTCCGGAGTGGTGGGGGGCGCGGAGGGTGTTTGCCCGCCCCCACCCTGCTGCGGCAGAATCCCGCGACAGCCGTGTCCCTCAAGGTCGCGATCCTGGCGGCGGGCCGGGGAACCCGTCTGAGTCCGCTCACCGACGAACGGCCGAAGGCGCTGGTGCCGGTCGGCGACTCGTCGCCACTCGAGCTCCTGTTCGCCACGCTCGCCTCGCACCGAGCGATCTCCGAGGTCGTGCTCGTCGTCGGCCACGCGCGCGATCGGATCGAAGAGTTCCTCGGAGCGCGGCGGTTCCCGTTCCCCGTCCGGCGGATCTTCAACCCGCGGTACGAAGCCGCCAACAACATCGAGTCGGCGGCGCTGCTGTCCGAGATCGCCGACGATGGCTTCGTGCTCGTGAACTCGGACGTGATCCTCGACCCCGAGATCATGGGCGACGTCCTCTCGGCCTCGAGTGAGAGCTTCCTCGTCGTCGATCCGACGCGACCGCCGCGGGACGAGGCGATGAAGGTTCGCTACCGCTCCGAGCGCCTCGTCGCGATCGGCAAGCAGCTCGACGCCGCCACCGCCGACGGCGAGTACATCGGCGTCGCCCGCTTCGACCCCGAAGGAGCACGGGCGTTCCTGCTCGCGATCGAGGACATCGTCTCCCGGGGCGGCTCACAAGAATGGTACGAAGCGGCGATCGGCCAGGCGGCGGCCGCCGTATCGATCGCCCGGCGGTCGACGGCCGGGCGAGCCTGGATCGAGATCGACGATCCCGGTGATCTCGCGCGCGCCGAGCGCGAGGTGCTCGCGCGGCTCCGCCCGCCGCGTACAACCGGTTGATTGTGTGGCGAAAACCGTGGAAAACCCGGCGCGGGGTGGATCGATCACGTTGCCGGAGCCGTGAGACCAAGGCCGCCCGCGTGCCCTGGGTCGCGAATCCCGACGGAGCGTGGTCCCGCGAACGGGGGAGCCGAGAGCCCGGCCGATGCTGATCAGCCGCACGATCCAGATACCGGTCTTTCTGCGCATCGGCCGGAACCTGCTGGATGATCTTCCGGGGCTCCTGCTCGAGCATCACCTTCATTTCGGCTCCCCGGTGGTCGTCGCCACGCCGCGGAGCGACGAGATCGCCGGCCGCAAGGTCGCTCGCGCGCTCTCTGCGGGACCGCCGGTCGTCGTCGACAGCAACGCCTGGCGATCGGTGGAGGCCGTCCGGGCGGCCGCGCGCGAGCGGCGTGCCGACCTGATCGTCGGCGTCGGCGGAGGCACGCCGCTCGACGTGGCCAAGTTCGTCGCCGCCGGCGAGCGCACCAGCTTCCTGAGCGTTCCCACCACCCCGTCCAACGACGGCATCGCCTCGCCGATCGCCGTGATCCGCACCGAGCGATTGCAGGAAAGCCTGCCGGCACGGATGCCGATCGGAGTCGTCGCCGACCTCGACATCCTCCGCCAGGCGCCGCCGGCATGCGTTCGCGCCGGCGTCGGAGACCTGCTCGCGAACCTCTCGGCAGTCGCCGACTGGGAGCTCGCCTGCGACCGCGCGCGCGACCGCATGGACGACTTCGCGCGGCTGCTCGCGCTCACCGGCGCCGAGGCGATGCTGCGCTACGGCGACGGCGAGGACGCGGTCGACCCCGCGAGTCCCGAGCTTCTCGAGGCGCTGATCAACGGCCTCGTGCTCTCGGGGATCGCCATGGAGATCGCCGGATCGAGTCGGCCGTGCAGCGGCGCCGAGCATCTCTTCAGCCATGCGCTCGATCGCCTGGCGGTACGCCCCGCGATGCACGGGACCCAGGTCGGCCTCGGCACGCTGATCATGACCGTGCTGCGGGGCGAAGACTCGGAGCCGCTGCGATCGACGATGTCGCGGCTCGGCCTGGCGCTCTCGGCGCGCGACGCCGGCATCGCCGACGACGAGGTCGTCGAAGGCTTGCTGCACGCGCGCGACACGCGCCCCGAGCGCTACACGCTCCTCGACGAGGTCGAGGTCACGCGCGCCGGCGCGGCCGAAGCGGCTCGCGCCGCCGGAGTCATCTGAACGTCATGTACAAGGAATTCTGGAAGCTCTCCCGGTACCCGTTCGAGAACACGCCGGATCCGGAGTTCTTCTACTCCTCGCCGGTTCATCGCGAGGCGCTCGAGTGGGTGACGTACGGGATCCAGGAACGAAAAGGCGCGGTCGTCCTCACCGGCGACGTCGGCTGCGGCAAGACCTTGGTGTCTCGCCGAGTGATCCGCGAGCTGTCGCCGGACGAGTACGAGCTCGCCGTGGTCGTGAACCCGAGCCTCTCACCCGTCGACCTCCTGCGGGAGATCCTCTTCCAGCTCGGCGCCGCCAAGGCGCCCCGCGCGAAGGTCGAGATCCTGCACGAGCTCAATTCCGCGCTGATCGCGAACCATCAAGCACGGAAGCACACGGTGATCTTCATCGACGAGGCCCAGGCGATCAAGAACGCCGGTACCCTGGAGGAGCTCCGGCTGCTGCTGAATTTCCAGCTGAACGACGGCTACCTGCTGACTCTGGTGCTCGTCGGCCAGCCGGAATGGGCGGAGCGCCTCGCGGTTCTGCCGCAGCTCGAGCAGCGGATCGCCGTTCATTACAACCTCCGACCGCTCGAGCTCGCGGAGACCGAGCACTACGTCCAGCACCGGCTGCGGATCGCGGGGGCGTACGAGAACGCGTTCACGCCCGAAGCGCTGCGGGCGGTTCACGCCTCGACGGGAGGAATCCCGCGGCGCATCAACACGCTCTGTGATCGCTCGCTGATGGTCGCGTCGCAACGGGGCGAGCACCGGGTCGACGAGAGCCTGGTGCGGAGGCTCGCCGCGCGATGAAGAGCACACGGCCGCCGCGGCTGAGCGATCTGATTCGCAAGCCGACGCCTTCGCGCGAGGACGATTCGCTGCCGCTGCCGCCGCCGCGGTCGACGACGCATCCGGTCGAGCCTGCCGCCGCGGAGCCGACGGCGCCCGAGCTCGAAGCGCGCAGGGATTACGACCTCCTCGAGGACTGGATCGGCAAGCTCTTCTCGAAGGCGAGCGAGGGGAGCTTCGATCCCGAAGGGATCTTCGAGAACGTCACCGCACTGCTCGAGCGGCCGAAGGTGCTCGACGCGCTCTTCACCGACACGTTCCGCTCGCGCCCACCCGGGCCCTTCCTGCCGCGCAAATCGGCCAACGTGGGGATCTACGCGCTCAGGCTCGGTGCCGCGCTCGGCTACGAGCGCGAGCATCTCGTCGACGTCGGAGCCGCGGGATTCCTCCACAAGATCGGACTGGCGATGGCTCCGCCCGAGCTGCTGTCGAAGCCCGGACGGCTTTCGCGGCGCGAGCTCGACGTCATCCGCGCCCACCCGAGGATCGGCCGCGAGCTGATCGCCGCCCACGGAGACCGTTTCGAAAACGTCGCCGACATCGTCTACCAGGCGCCGGAGCGAATCGACGGCTCGGGGTATCCGGAGGGCCGCAAAGGCGCCGACATCCGCACCGAGGCTCTGCTCATCGGCCTCGTCGACGTCTACGAGGCGCTGATCCAGCCCCGGCCGTATCGCGAGCGGATGATCCCCTTTCGCGCAGTCAAGGAGCTCCTCGAGCGCGAGCGCCAGAAGTTTCCGCGCGCGCTTCTTCGCGAGTTCGTCTCGGCCTTCTCCGTGTTCCCGCCCTTCAGCTACGTGCGGCTGAATTCCAAGGCGCTCGCTCGGGTGGTCGAGACGGAGCCCGGCCATCCGCTGCGGCCGGTGGTGACGGTGGTGGTCGACGCGAGCGGCCGGAAACCGCGTCAGCCCGAGACGCTGCGGCTCCGCGACAACCCGCTTCTCCACATCACCGGACCGGCCGACGAGGACGAGCTCCCCGCTTGAGAACCGGACGACGGAGAGCGTTCGAGCTCGGCCGGGTCTTCCGACGATTCGTAGAGGAAGTCGTACGCGGGCTTGGCGAGATAGTAGATCGGGTACGCCACGCCGTACGTGAGGATCGCCAGTACCCCGTGGCCGATCGCCAGGAAGGGGAAATAGACGGCGCGAAGCGTGTTGCCGCGCTCCGTCTCGTGCGGCTCGCTCGGGGGTCCGGTCGCGTGGCTGGAGGTCGGGCTCGACGCTACGAGACCAAAGCTGAGAAGAACGGCCGCGACCAGGCGCTTCATCGTGCGCTCCGCGCCCCGGCGCCACCGCCGCAGGCGGGCGGATCCTCACACGCGCGGAGCGCGGCGGTCAAGCTCGCGCTCACCGCGATCGCCGCCGGTGCGATCATCGCCGCCTGCACCGGGCGCCTGGCGCAGAGCCCGCCGGGCGGATCGCCGTCGAGCTACGCCGAGGCGCCGATCCCGACTCCCGTTCCCTCACCCTTCGTGCCGACGCCTTATGCGACACCGCCGCCTGTCGCCGGAGGCGTCCCGATCCTGGTGCCGCCGCCTTCGCCGGCGGACCTCGGATCCATCCCGCCGACTCCGAGCCCGGCGGTGGCGTTCGCGTCGCCGCCCCCCACGTTCGCGTCGCCGCCACCCGCCGTCGCGTCACCGTCTCCGGCATTCGCGCCGCCACCGCCACCGATCGAGTCCCCGCCGCCTGCGGTGGTCGAACCTCCGCCGGCAGTCAGCACCGGCCCTCCCGTCGTGCCGATTCCGCCGCCCCCGCCGGCGATGGCATCGCCGGCGCCGGAGGCACCGGCGGCGGTCACGGTCACGATCCCCCTCGACTCTCTCACGGATTTCGGCTCGCTCGACAGCCGTCCGGAGACGAACGAGGCGATCGACGCTGCGCGGCGGTACCCGACCTCACCGCTCTACCTGGCGGCATACGCCGCGACGGTAGACGTCGCCGGCCGTCCAGGCGATGCGACGCGGGTATCGAACGAGCTGGTCGTCCGGATGGCGCGGTATCTCGCGCAGCGGGGCATCGCCCCGGAGCGCATCTCGGGCCGCGGCATGGGAGCGAACGACAGCGTCGGACGAGCCGTCGTCGT
>JAXDLK010000368.1:0-14377 GCA_034666665.1 Candidatus Binatota bacterium | reverse complement strand
AAGATCCACCAGATCCCGTCCGTCCTCCAGACCGGACAGAAGTTCGGCATGCAGACCCTCGACATGGGGCTCATGGACCTCGTCAATCGCGGGGTGGTCAGCCGCGAGGAGGCGCAGTCGAAGAGCTCCAATCCTTCTCTCTTCGCCGGCCCTGTCAGCGGGGCGTCGCTGGCGAGCGCGCGGGGCTGACGTCCACGGCAGCGTGTCGGCTCCGAATCTCTTTCGCTACCTCCAGCGCATGCTGGAGCTCGAAGCCTCCGACCTCTACCTGACGGTCGGGATGCCGCCGGTCTACCGCGTCGAGGGCACGGCCACCCCCGACACTGAGGAGCCGGAGTTCTCGAGCGAGGACACGCTGACGCTCGCGAACATGACGATGAACGACGGCCAGCGGACGGAGTTCTTCGACAAGAAGGAGATGAACCTGGCGCTCGCGCTCGCCGGCCTCGGCCGCTTCCGCTGCAACATCTTCCAGCAGCGCGGGACCGTCGGGATGGTGGTTCGCCAGATCAAGGAGAAGGTGCCCTCGGTCGAAAGCCTCGGGCTACCGTCGATCCTGAACCAGATCATCGAGACCAAGCGCGGCCTGGTGCTCGTCGTCGGTGCCACCGGCTCGGGCAAGTCGACGACGCTCGCCGCGATGATCGACTGGCGAAACTCCATGGTGCCGGGTCACATCGTCACGATCGAGGATCCGATCGAGTTCATGCATCCCCACAAGCGCTGCATCCTCACGCAGCGTGAGGTCGGCTTCGACACCCTCTCCTTCCACGAGGCGCTGCGGAACACGCTCCGGCAGGCACCCGACGTGATCCTGATCGGCGAGGTCCGCGACAGCGAAACCATGGAGGCCGCGATCACCTTCGCCGAGACCGGCCATCTGTGCATCACCACGCTCCACTCCAACAACGCGAACCAGGCGATCGAGCGCATCATGAACTTCTTTCCCTCGAACCGGCACTCGCAGATCTACTTGCAGCTGTCGCTCAACCTGCGGTCGATCATCTCGCAGCGTCTGGTCCCGGGCGTCGACGGAATGCGCGTCGCCGCGCTCGAGGTCCTGATGGACACGCCGCGCGTGCAGGACCTGATCAAGAAGGGCGAGATCGACACCCTCAAGGAGGCGATGGAGATGGGCGAGCAGGAGGGCTGCCAGACGTTCGACCGCGCCCTCTACCTGCTGCACGTGGAAGGCAAGATCACCCTCGAGGAGGCGCTGGCGAACGCGGACAGCGCGAACAACCTGCGGATCCGCATCCGCAACTCCGATTTCAAGCAAGCGGCCGCCCCGGCCGAGGGGACTCCGACGTTCCGCATCGAGGGAAAGCGCGAGCCGCCGCCGTTCGCCGTGCGGAAGCTCTGACCGCGGTAGGGCGTCGCTTCGCTCCGGCGGCGAGGCCGAGACGCGGTCAGCGACTCGTCTCGGCTCGGACCCAGCTCAGGTAACGCTCGGACCCCGCGGCGATCTCCAGCGCCACCACTTCCGGCGTGTCGTACGGGTGGAGCTCCCGTATGCGGCGCTCGATCTCGACGAAGAGCGCGCGCCTGGTCTTCAAGAGAAGCAACGCCTCCCGTTCGTCGGCGATCTCGCCCTTCCAGCGGTAGATCGAGCGAACCTCGGGCACCACGTTCGCGCAAGCGGCAAGACGCTCCTCGACGAGCGTCCGCCCGATCCGCGCGGCGTCGTCCACCGATCCGGCGACGACCAGCACGACGATCTCACCCGCGCTCATCGGCTCTCCTTCCAGGCGGCGATCACCGCCGCGTAATCGAGCGCACTGACGGCGTCGCCGCTCGCACTGCCGCGGCGAGCCACCCGCCAGCGCCCGATGCCCTCGCGCATCCGCCGCACGAGGGAGCGACGGCGCCACGGCACCAGGCCCCGCTCGGCGAGGTCGCGGGTGAGTCTCCGGTGCGTCTCCTCACCCACGTGCCCGCGGCGGCGCACGTCGTCGAGGGAGTTCTCGAGCATCGCCCGCGTGTAGCCCTCGCGCGTGATCAGGGCGCGTGCGACCGCTTCGACGCCGTCGAGGTCGATCTCCGCCTCCTCGTACAGGCAGACCGCCGTCTGGAAGTAATTGAACGCCGCCACCAAACGCCGGCCGAACGCGCGGAACCCGCCGAGCGGGCTCTCGCGCTCGAGATGGATGAAGATCCGCCGCACGACGTCCCCCGGGGTGAGCTTCTCGGCGAGCGCGGCGATGCCGCGCCGCCACTCGCGGTCGACGGCGAGCAGCGCGAGCAGCCGCTCGAGCTCGCCAGGGTCGACGGCCCCCCGCACGACGTCGGCATAGAGCGAATAGAGGATCGCGTCCGATTCCCAGTCGTCACCGAAGAGGTACTCGTGCACCCCTTCCGGCGCTTCGATGCGCGCGCGCAGCAGCTCCGTCAGCTTGAACCCCACCTGCTCCCGGAGCCCGCGGAAGTTCCCGCGCATGAGGATCTGCAGCTGGTTCTTGAAGACGATGCCGTCGACCTCGACGCCGTCGAGTGCGAACTTGTCGCGGATCGGGCCGGCGATCTGGGGCGGGCTCGCGGTCAGGAAGTAGACGAGCGCCTTCCGCGGCCGCGACGGATTTCCACGGCGGAGCGCGCGCAGCAGCTCGGCGACACCGGGGACGTGGATCTTCTGCGCGGCGGTCTCGAAGGGTACGCGCAGGAGGTCGCGGACCGAGTCGAAATCGGTCCGCAGATACGTCTTGTCGAGATCCCAGCGAAAGACCGTGACGGCTTCCGGCGCCGCCGCGCCCGCTCCCGCATCTCCGCCGCGTGCGACTCCCGGGCCCGGCATCAGCGGCCCAGCGCGACGGATGCCGCGATCTCCGCGGGGACCGAGTCGCGCACCGCCTTTGCCGCCACCTTGACCGCGTTACCGATCGCGCGCGCGTTCGAGCGGCCGTGCGACTTGATGAAGATGTTCTCGAAGCCGAGGATCGGTGAGCCGCCGTAGTTCCGGTAGTCGGTGAGATCGCGGAGCTGCCGGATGCCGCTCGCGAGCATCGACAGTCCGAGGCGCCACGCGAGGTGCTGATGCGCCGCATAGCTCGCGAGGTCGAGAACGACCTCGGACACGCCCTCGATCAGCTTGAGCACGACGTTGCCGAGCAGGCCCTCGCAGACGATCACGTCGGCCTTGCCGCGGGCGAGATCGTTGCCCTCGATGTTGCCGACGAAGTTGAGACCGGGAAGCTTCTGCATCAGCTCGTAGGCGGACGCGAGGACGTCGCCGCCCTTGTTCGCCTCGCTCCCCATGTTGAGCAGCGCGACGCGCGGCGTCGGCACCTTGGAGATTCGCTTGGCGTACGCCGCCCCCATGATGCCGAACTGCGCGAGCTCGTCGCTCTGGCAGCGGATCGTCGCACCGACGTCGAGCAGCAGCGCGAGCGGGTCCTGACCGGGATACTCGACCTTGCGCGGGTAGACGGAGGCGAGCGCCGTCTTGCGAATGCCCCGGATCACCCGAAACGTCTTGGCGCACGCGAGCACGCACGCTCCGGTGTTTCCCGCGCTCACCATCGCATCGGCGCGGCCGGCGGCGACCAGCGCGGTGCCGACGAGCAGCGAGCAGTCCTTCTTCGCCCGAATCGCCTCCCGCGGATCCTCCGCCATGCCGATCGCCGTCGGGGCGTGGACGATCGAGAGCTTCTCCGGGCGGTACGACGTCTCCTCGAGGTGGCGCTGGATCACTGCCTCGTTGCCGACGAGGATGCACTGGATGTCGGACTCCCGGGAGACCTGCGCCACGCCGCGCACGATCTCTTCGGGCGCATGGTCGCCGCCCATGGCATCGATCGCGATCGTCGGCACGCGCGGCTGCCTCGAGCGCGGACATTATCGACGAGCCGTACCCCGGCGACAAGCCGTTGACTCTCCGGGACTGCTTCGGTACAGGTCCACGGTTCGGGCCGAGGCTCGCGCGAGACGCTCATGGACGGCACGGAACACGGCGACACTCCCCAGACGTACGCGATCGTGCGCACCGGCGGAAAGCAGTACCGGGTGGCGCCGGGCGACGTGTTCCGCGTCGAGTCCGTGGCCGGGGACAAGGGCTCGACGATCGAGCTCGCCGAGGTTCTCCTCGCCGCCGCCGGTGGCCAGGTGCGCGTCGGCACCCCTCTGATCGATGGAGTGCGTGTGACCGCACGCATCCTCGAGCACGGCAAGGCGAAGAAGATCATCGTGTTCAAGAAGAAGCGCCGCAAGGGCTACCGCCGCAAGCGCGGCCATCGCCAGCACCTGACCACGCTTCAGGTGCTCGAGATCCAGGGATAGCCGAAGCGCTGCGGGGACGATCATGGCGCACAAGAAGGGCCAAGGAAGCACTCGCAACGGGCGTGACAGCAACGGACAGCGTCGCGGCGTCAAGGTCTATGCCGGCGAGTTCGCCCGCGCCGGAAACATCCTCGTCCGCCAGCTCGGAACCCGCGTCCATCCCGGGCGGAACGTCGGCATGGGACGCGACTACACGCTGTTCGCGCTGGTCGACGGCATCGTCAAGTACGAACGCTTCCGCCGCGACCGCAGCCGAGTGTCCGTCGAGCCGCGCCCGTCCGCCTCGAGCTGACGGACGGCGGTCGGTGCGATTCGGAGTTCCAGGCCTCCGGCGACTGCCGGGGGCCTTTTTTTTCGATTCGATTCCACACCATGAAGTTCGTCGACGAGGTCGAAGTTCGCGTCAAGGCCGGCGACGGCGGCCGCCCCTGCGTCGCGTTCCTGCGCGAGAAATACCGTCCCCACGGCGGCCCTGCCGGAGGTGACGGCGGCTCCGGGGGCGACGTGGTGCTGCGCGCAGACCTCGGGCTGACGACGCTGCTCGACTTCCAGTACCAGGCGAGGCTCGAGGCGGAGCGCGGCGAGCACGGCCGCGGCAAGTCCCAGCACGGCAAGGGAGGGGAGGAGCACGTCGCGAGCGTCCCCGCCGGCACCCTGGTGTTCGACGCCGACACGGGCGAGCTCCTGGCGGACCTGAAGGAGCCCGGCCAGCAAGTCGTCGTCGCGCGCGGCGGACGCGGCGGTCTCGGCAATGCGCGGTTCGCCACGTCGACGAATCGCGCTCCGCGCCAGTCGGTGCCGGAGAAGCCGGGAGAGGAGAGACGCCTCCGGCTCGAGCTCCGCCTGCTCGCGGACGTCGGCATCGTCGGCTTGCCGAACGCGGGCAAGTCGACGCTCGTTCGCGCCGTTTCCGCGGCCCGGCCGAAGGTCGCCGACTACCCGTTCACCACGCTCGTGCCGCACCTCGGCGTCGTGCGCTGCGGCGACGACGCGTCGTTCGTACTCGCCGACGTGCCCGGGTTGATTCCCGGCGCCCATCGTGGCGAGGGGCTCGGCGACCGCTTCCTGCGCCATCTCGGTCGGACGCGCGTCCTGCTCCATCTCGTCGATCTCGGGGCTCCCGAGCCGCTCGGCGCCTACGACGCCGTCCGCGCGGAGCTCGAGCTCTTCGACGCGGCTCTCGCCGAGCGGCCGGAGATCGTCGTCGGCAACAAGGTCGACCTGCTGGAGGACCGGGAGCAGCTCGCCGCGATCCAGGCAGCCTTTGCGAGCCGCGGCGTAGACCTCCAAGCGATCTCCGCGGCGACCGGCGAAGGAACCCGGAGCCTCGTCAACCGCGTCTGCCGCCTTCTCGGCGCCGGCGAGAGCGACGTCCGTGACGCCGCTCGAAGCTAAGCGGCGACTCCTCGGCCGCGCGCGGCGCGTGGTCGTGAAGATCGGCTCGAGCCTGCTGTCGGCCTCGAGCGGCCTCGATCGCGAGCGGATCCGCGCTCTCGTCGGCGAGATCGAGGAGCTCTCCGCGAGGGGTCCGGAATTCGTGCTCGTCACCTCCGGCGCAGTCGCCGCGGGAATGGCGCGGCTTCGTCTCGCGGAGCGACCGAAGACGATCCCGCAGAAGCAGGCGGCGGCCGCGGTCGGCCAGATCGATCTCATGGCGTTCTACGAGGAGTGCTTCGCCGCTCGAGGCAGGCACGTGGCGCAGATGCTGCTCACGCGCGACGACCTGACGAACCGCCGACGGTACCTGAACGCGAAGCACACGTTGATGGCGCTGCTCGAGGCCTCGGTGGTGCCGATCGTCAACGAGAACGACACGGTGGTCGTCGAGGAGATCAAGCTCGGCGACAACGACAACCTGTCCGCGGAGGTGGCCTCGCTCGCGGAAGCCGACTGGCTGATCATCCTGAGCGACGTCGACGGCCTGCATACCGCCGATCCGAACGTCGACCCCGCCGCGCCGCTCGTGCCGCTGCTCTCGGGCGACGATCCCGGGCCGCTGCGGTTCGCCGGCGGCAGTGCCGGGAAGCTCGGCACCGGCGGCATGGCCAGCAAGCTCGAGGCCGCCCGCAAGGCCTCGGCGGCGGGCGTGCACACGCTGATCGCGGACGGCCGGCGCCCCGACGTCCTCGCGCGCGCGTTCGATCCGATGACGGAGATCGGCACGCTGGTCGTGCCGCATACCGACCGAATGGCCAGCCGCAAGCACTGGATCGCGTACACGCTCCGGCCGCAGGGGACGCTCGAGCTCGACGTCGGCGCCGTCGCCGCCGTGCGCGTTCAGGGCCGGAGCCTGCTTCCGTCGGGCGTCCGCGCGATCGACGGCACGTTCGGCGCCGGCGATTGCGTGCGTTGCACGGCTCCCGACGGCGCCGAGATCGCGCGCGGCCTGGTGAGCTACAGCGCCGCCGAGCTCCGCAAGATCGCCGGGGCGCACACGCGCGACATCGACCGGCTGCTCGGCTATAAGATCTCCGACGAAGTGATCCACCGCGACGACCTGGTGGTCCTGTGAACGCTCCGCTGTCGATCGAAGACGCCGTTCGCGAGCTCTGCCGCGCCGCGCGCGCCGCCTCTCGCCAGCTCGCTCAAGCGAGCACGAGCCGGAAGAACGCGGCGCTCGCGGCGGCCGCGGCGCGGCTGCGCGCGAGCACGCCCCGGCTTCTCGAAGCGAACCGCCGCGATCTCGACGAGGCGGGTGATCTCACTCCGGCCTTCCGCGACCGTCTGACGCTCGACCGGACGCGCATCGAGGCGATGGCCGCCGGCGTCGAGGAGATCGTCGCGCTGCCCGATCCCATCGGCGAGGTGATCCGCGGGTGGACGCGGCCGAACGGTCTCGAGATCCGGCAAGTGCGCATTCCGCTCGGCGTCATCGGCATCATCTACGAATCCCGGCCGAACGTGACAGCGGACGCCGCCGCGCTCTGCGTGAAGTCGGGGAACGCGGTCGTGCTGAAGGGCGGCTCCGAGGCCTTGCACACGAACCAGGCGATCGCCGACGCCTTCATCGACGCGCTGGTGGCGAACGGCTTGCCCGGCGACGCCGTGAGCCCGATCCGCACCGCGGACCGGGCCGCGACGCGCGCTCTCCTTCGCCAGAGGGAGCTCGTCAGCGTGCTGATCCCCCGGGGCGGCGAGTCGCTCGTCCGCGCGGTCACGGAGGAATCGACGATCCCGGTGATCCAGCACCTTGCCGGGATCTGCCAGATCTACGTCGACCGTGCCGCCGACCTCGACCGAGCGGAGCGAATCTGCATGAACGCGAAGGTACAGCGGCCCGGCGTCTGCAACGCGATGGAGAACCTGCTCGTGCACCGCGACCGCGCCCGCGACCTGCTTTCGCGGCTCGTGCCGCTGCTCGAGCGCGCCGGCGTCGAGGTCCGCGGCTGCGAGGAGACGCGAGCGATCGCCCCGTCGGTCACGCCCGCGACGGAACAGGATTGGGCGACCGAGTACCTCGACAAGATCCTCTCGGTGAAGATCGTCGGCTCGCTCGACGAGGCGCTCGAGTTCATCCACCGCTTCGGGTCCGGCCTCTCGGACGCGATCGTCACCGAGGATTACTCGGCGGCACAGCGCTTCCTCGCGACCGTCGACTCCGCCGTCGTGCTCGCGAACGCCTCCACGCGATTCACCGACGGATTCGAGTTCGGCTTCGGAGCGGAGATCGGCATCTCGACGAACCGGTTGCACGCGCGAGGACCGATGGGCCTCCCGGAGCTCACCACCTACAAGTACGTCGTGCACGGCTCCGGCCAGGTGCGCGAGTGAGCCGCCGACTGGGCGTGCTCGGCGGCTCCTTCGATCCCATCCACGTCGGCCACTTGAGAAGCGCCGAGGAGGTACGCGAGGCGCAGGCGCTCGAGAGCGTGCTCTTCGTGCCGGCGGCACACCCGCCCCACAAGCAGGACCGGCCGCTGACGGACGGCGCGCTCCGCCTGCGGATGGTCGAGCTCGCGATCTCCGACAACCCATCGTTCATCGCGTCCGCGATCGAGATCGAGCGCGGCGGCACGTCCTACTCGGTCGACACCTTGGGCGAGCTCCGGCGGCGCGAGCCGGACGCCGAGCTCCACTTCATCGTCGGCATGGACGCGTTTCGCGAGATGCACACGTGGCGCGACTGCGAGCGCATCTTCGAGCTCGCGACGGTGGTGGTGACGGATCGACCGCCGGCCACGGTGGATCACGCGATCGACCATCTCCCCGTTGCCGCTCGGAAATCCTTTTGTTACGTTCCGGGCACGGGAAGTTACCGACACGAGAGCGGCGGAGCCCTGCGCTTTCAGACGATCACCGGCATCGACGTCTCGGCGACCTCCCTTCGTGCCGCCATTCGACGGGGACGCTCCGTACGCTATCTGCTCCCACCTTCCGTCGAGCGCTTCGTGATCGATCGCGAGCTCTACGCCAAGGGGGACGACCGAGCTTGAAGGACTCGTCCGGCTGGGACAAAGCGCTCCTCTGCACCCGGTACGCCCTCGACAAGAAAGCCTACGATCTCGTCCTCCTCGACGTCGGCAAGCTCACCTCCGTCGCGGACTACTTCCTGATCTGCACGGGCCGATCGGACACGCAGGTGCAGGCGATCACGCAACACCTCGAGCAGAGCCTCGGCGAGCATTCGATCCGGCCGCTGTCGATCGAAGGCTATTCGCGCGGACAGTGGGTGCTGATGGATTACGCCGACGTCGTCGTGCACGTCTTCTACCAGCCGATCCGGGACTTCTACGATCTCGAAGGGCTGTGGATGAAGGCGCCGCGGGTTGAGCTCCCCGAGCCGTACCTCACGCAGGCGCGCGCGTTCGTCACCGGCACCGAAGGGTAGCGAGCAGCTCGCGTCCGCCACGCCGCCCCCGAATCCGCCATGCTCAAGCGGTTCCTCATGTTCCTGGTCGCCGGCGCCCTGCTCATCGGCTTCGGCTACGTGTTCTACCTGAACCCCGGAGTGGTCGAGTTCCGATTCAGCGGCGCGCGAACCTACAAGCTGCCGCTGCCGATGCTGGTGCTGATCTCGTTCCTCGCCGGGGCGGTCGCCATCTTCCTGCTCGCGCTCGTGCGGGAGACGCAATGGACGTTGCGGGACGTTCGACGGCGGCGGAGCGAGCAGCGAGCCGAGCGGAAGCGCGCGACCATCGACACCGGCCGAAAGCTCCAGTGGCAGGGCGCGCCCGAGCAAGCACGCTCGGTGCTCCGGCGGGCCGCACCGAAGGAAGTCGAGGCCGCGCTCGCGCTCGCCGAGACCGACGTCGACAGCGGCCGTGCCCGCGAAGCGCGGGACCTCCTCGAGCGCACGCGGGCGAAGGACCCCGAGAACCCTCGCCTGCTCTGGCTGCTCGCACGCGCGGAGCGGCGGCTCGGGCACTCCGGAGCCGCCGCCGTGGCGCTCGAGCAGGCGCTCGCGCTCGAGCCCAAGAGCCCTCGCCTTCTCGCCGAGCTGCGCGACGCCTACGTCGCCGAGGGTCGCTGGAGCGACGCGATCAGAACCGAGCGCACGTTGCTGCCGCTCTCGAGCCATCCCGATCAGGCGGTCGCCGAGCAGGCGCGCCTTCAGGGGCTCCGCTACGAGCAGGCCCTGGTCGCCGAAGGCGACGGCGCCGTCACCCGAGAGCTGCGCGCGCTGGTCGCGGAGAGCCCTCACTTCCTGCCGGCGGTGGTGGCGCTCGGCGACCGCCTGCGGGCGCAGGGGCAGCACCGGGACGCGGGCCTCGTCTGGACGCGGGCTGCCCGGCTGCGGCCGGAGCCCCTGTTGCTCTCGCGCATCGAGGCGGTCTACCGCGACCTCGGCCGTGCCGAGAAGGTGCTCGCCTTCTACCGACGACTCCGCCGGCGCGCGGACACGCCGATCCTCCGACTGCGATACGCCCGGTGGCTTCTCTCTCTCGGCAAGACCGACGAGGCGGCGGCGGAGCTCGCGAACCCGACGCCCGACATCGAACGGCTCCGCGAGTTCCACGTGCTCCAGGCCGACATCCACCGGATCCGCGGCAGCACCGACCTCGCTCTCGAGGCCCTCGGACGTGCGCTCGACCGCGAAGCGGCGATGCGTCGGCCGTACCACTGCCGCTCTTGCGGCCATCATGCGACCGAGTGGACCGCGCGGTGCGCGGACTGTGGCGCCTGGGACACGCTGCGGCCCGTCGCGGACGTCGCCGCCTGAAGCGGTAGGGCGTGATTTCGCCGATCGCCCCGGCGGCGAGAGACCCGACTCGCGTCCTGCCCGGGTGAGCTCCATCCACGATCCGGTCCCGGGGTCGCTTGCCTTCACCGGGTTTGCCCCTTATCCCTGAACGAAGGGCCTCGATGACTTCGGGGGCGCTGCGCCCCCCCACCCGACCTTCGCCGTGACCAACTTCGACCTGATCTCCCGCGCGAGCCCCGAGTACGTCGACGCGCTCTATCGCCGGTATCGCGAGGATCCGGCGTCGGTGGACGAGCCCTGGAGGCTCGTCTTCGCCGGCTACGAGCTCGGCGCCGGCGCGCCCGTGGACGGGCGCCGCGGCCCGCCGGTGCTGCAGGTCGACGATCTCGTGCACTCCTATCGCGAGCTCGGCCACTTCGTTGCCGACCTCGACCCGCTCGGCCACAGCCCCCGGTCGCATCCGTTGCTCGAGCTCGAGGAATTCGGCCTCGGCGCGGCCGACCTCGACCGGACGGTGCAGTCGAGTCCGTTCCGCGGCGTCGAAGCGGCCACGCTTTCCGAGCTCCTCATGGCGCTCAACGACACCTACTGCGGCACGCTCGGCGTCGAGTTCTTCGACATCCCCGACAAGGCGCAGCGCGACTGGCTGGTCGAGCGGATGGAGCGTGCACGAAATCGGCCCGCGCTGGAGCCCGCGGATCGCATCCGCATTCTCGAGGAGCTCGTCCGTGCCGAGGGCTTCGAGCAGTTCCTGCAGACGAAGTACGTCGGCCAGAAGCGGTTCTCGCTCGAGGGCGGAGAGGCGCTGATTCCGCTTCTCACCACGATCATCGAGGAGAGTGCCGCCCTCACCGTCGAAGAGATGGTGATGGGCATGCCGCATCGCGGCCGGCTGAACGTCCTCGCCCACATCCTGAAGAAGCCCTACGAGATGATCCTCTCGGAGTTCGAGGGCACGTCGCTGCCGAAGGGAACCCAGGGCGACGGTGACGTGAAGTACCACCTCGGGTACTCGCACGACGAGCGTATGCGGGACGGGCGGAAGATCCATCTCTCGCTTTCCTCGAATCCAAGCCATCTCGAGGCGATCGACCCGGTCGTCGAAGGGATCGTCCGCGCGAAGCAGAACGCCCTGCACGATCGCGAGCGGCGGCGCGTGGTGCCGGTGCTGATGCACGGCGACGCCGCGTTCTGTGGACAGGGTCTCGTCTACGAGACGCTCGCGATGTCCGAGCTCGCGAGCTTCACCACCGGCGGCACGATCCACGTAATCGTCAACAACCAGATCGGCTTCACGACCTCGACCCGCGAGTACCTCTTCACGCGCTATCCATCGGACCTGGCCAAGGTGATCCAGTCGCCGGTCTTCCACGTGAACGCCGACGACCCGGAATCGGCCGTGCAGGCGGCGCGGCTCGCCACGGCCTTCCGCCAGGCCTTCCGCGTCGACGTCTTCATCGATCTCGTGTGCTACCGCCGCCACGGTCACAACGAGCTCGACGATCCGACGTTCACGCAGCCCGTCTTCTATCGCGAGATCCAGAGCCATCCGACCGTCACGACCCTCTATGCCGATCGCTTGAAACAGGAAGGAGTGGTCGACGACGAGGACGTGAAGCACATGAAGGAGGAGTTCCGCTCGCTTCTCGAGGACGCGCTCGGGTACGCGCGGGACTTCATGCCCCGCCAGCAAGTGTTCGCGCTCGGCGGGCTGTGGAAGGGTTTCACCTGGGCGGGTGACGATTGGTCCGCGGACACGCGCGTCGATGCCGACAAGGTGCGCGCGGTCGCCGACGCGCTGGCGCGAATCCCCGAAGGCTTCACGCCGCACAAGCGGCTGGCGAAGCTGATCGGTGACCGACGCGATGCCGTCGATCACGGCGAGGGCATCGACTGGGGGAATGCAGAGGCGCTCGCCTTCGGCACGCTGCTCCTCGAGGGCGTCCCGATACGGCTGACCGGCCAGGACACCGGGCGCGGGACCTTCAGTCACCGGCACGCCGTCCTCTACGACAACGAGACCGGCGCTCCTCACGTGCCGCTGAACCACCTCGCGCCCGAGCAGGCCGAGTTCGAGATCGTCAACAGTCTGCTGAACGAGGCCGGCGCGCTCGGGTTCGAGTACGGGATGGCGAGCGCCGATCCGCGGCGACTGGTGCTCTGGGAAGCTCAGTTCGGTGACTTCGCGAACTGCGCGCAAGTGATCATCGACCAGTTCATCTCCAGCGGCGAATCGAAATGGCAGCGCATGGCGGGGATCGTCCTGCTCTTGCCTCACGGCTACGAGGGACAGGGGCCGGAGCACTCGAGCGCCCGTCTCGAACGGTTCCTGCAGCTCTCGGCGGACTACAACCTGCAGGTGGTGAGCTGCACCACCCCTGCGCAGTACTTCCACGCGCTCCGCCGCCAGATTCATCGCACGTTCCGTAAGCCCCTGGTGGTGATGTCCCCGAAGAGCCTGCTTCGTCACCCGCGCGCCGTGTCTGCGCTGTCGGAGCTGAGCGACGGGTCCTTCCAGCCCGTGATCGACGACGTGTCGGAGCTCGACCCCGCCGGCGTGCAGCGGCTCCTCCTCTGCTCGGGAAAGATCTACTACGGCCTCGAGAAGGGTCGGGAGGAGCGCGAGCGGAACGAGATCGCGCTCGTCCGCGTCGAGCAGCTCTATCCCTTTCCCGCCGAGGAGATCGCCGCGGCGGTCAAGCGTTACCCGCACGCGGCGGACGTCTGCTGGGTACAGGAGGAGCCGGCGAACCAGGGCGCCTGGACCTTCGTCCGGCCGCGGATCGAGGAGCTCCTCGAGGACGGCCGGCGGCTTCGCTACGTCGGACGCGAAGAGGCGGCGAGTCCCGCCACCGGAAACTACAAGATCCACCTCGCCGAGGAGACCGCGATCCTCGACGAGGCCTTGAAGCGTCCGCGAACCGCCGCGGCACCGATGAAGGACGACGAGAGGCGCAGAGCCGGGTGAGCGCCCGAGGCTCGAGCCGCCGCGGAGGGGAGGCAGCGAGGGGATGAGTGTCGAGGTCCGCATACCGCCGCTCGGTGAGTCGATCGCCGAAGGGGTGATCTCGCGGTGGCTGAAGCAGGATGGCGACGCCGTCCAGCTCGACGAGCCGATCCTGGAGCTCGAGACCGACAAGGCGGCGATGGAGATCGGCGCGTCGGCCGCGGGGCGTCTCGAGATCGTGGCGCCCCAAGGGTCGACCGTACAGGTGGGCGCGGTGGTGGCGCGGATCACGGAAGGTGGAGACGGCCGAGATTCGGCCGCCGCCAAGGCGGCGAAGCCGAAGGAGGCGGCGGTCCGCGAGCCGGGCACCAAGGAGCCGCCCGCGAAGGACCCGCCGCGACGCGAGGCACCGGTGGACGAGCCGCCGGCGGATCCGCCGCCGGTCAGCGATCAGCCGGTCCGTGAAGCGCCGGCAGAGGGGGCGCACGGCGGCGATGCGGCTGCCGAGCCGGTGGCGCTGGCACCCGCCGTCCGCCGCCTCGTCGAGGAGCACGATCTCGACCCGAGGGCGATCCGCGGAACCGGCAAGGGGGGTCGCATCACCAAGGAAGACGTCCTCCGGCATCTCGAACGCTCCGAGAACCAGGACCCGCCTCGCGAGACGCCGGCGGCCGCCGCCAAGCCCCCTGATCGTCCGGCAGAGGCCGCCGCTCCGCCGCCTGCACCCGTCTCTCCCCAGCCCGAGGACCGCCCGCCGGTCGCGGCGCCATCGCGTTCGACGTCCGAGAGCGACGTCGAACGCGTGCCGATGACTCTGCTCCGCCGGCGGATCGCCGAACGGCTCGTGCAGGCGCAGCACACGGCGGCGATCCTGACGACCTTCAACGAGATCGACATGTCGGCGGTGATCGACCTTCGCCGCCGCTACAAGGAGCGCTTCGAGAAGACGCACGGTGTCGGCCTCGGCTTCGTGTCGATCTTCGCCCGCGCCGTGGTCCTGGCGCTCCGCGAGATGC
>JAXDLK010000367.1:0-12077 GCA_034666665.1 Candidatus Binatota bacterium | reverse complement strand
GCGGCGATGGGGATCGTGCTCGCGCTGCTGCTCCTTCGCCGGCCGACGGAGCGTGAGTGAGGCTCAGCCGCGGCTCCGAAAGGCGGCGCGCACGAGACGCGCGAGCGACACGGCGATCCGCCGCCAGTGGCCAACGGTATCCATCGCGAGTCGGCGCGCCTGGTCGCGCCCCTCGGTTCCGGCCGCAACGCGAGCCGCGACGCGGATCTGCTGCCTCGTCTTGTGCGTGAGCTGGCGCCATTGGTCGCGGAGCCAGCGGCGGAGCGGCCAGACCTGGACCAGGATTTCGCTCTCGCCAACGATGTCGCTCCCCACGACGGCGCGGAACGCGGCGAAGCGCTTGTGTCCGTCGGCGACGAAGAGGCGGCCTCCGAGCCGCACCACGGCGATCGGCGGGAAGCGGTCGCCGCGGCGCATGGCATCGCCGAAGGCAGCGATCCGTTCGGGAGCGTGCGTCACCTCGAGAGGGTCGACGAGCACCGCGACGGGGACGCGCCGTGCCGGAAACTCCGCGAGCGCCGCGTCGAACGGATCGACCGGCATCTGAACCCTCACCCGGCGGGGACCCTCATTTGGCCTTGGTCATCGGCGGCCACCCTCTCGCCCTCGCGGAGAAGAGCTCGGGGGCCCAGAATGCTGCTCGCCAGCTCGCAGCGGGGCCTCCTGGAAGGGAGAGGGTGTGGGCTGCGCGGCGGGTCGGCGGGCGTCCGCGCGAATTCGTCGCTCGCCATGGCCGCCGCGTACCCGCGGCCGGGCCGTCTTTCAAGCGCGAAGGGGCCGGTGTTAGAACCACCGGTTCCGATGTCCTCCCCCGCCGACCGCGAAACGCCCGCACGCGTCCTCGTCAGGGCGACGAACTGGCTCGGCGACGTGGTCATGAGCCTGCCGGCGCTCCGCGCGCTCCGTGGCGCGTACCCGGCCGCCCGCCTCGCCGTGCTCGTCCGCCGGGAGCTCGCGAGCCTCTTCGACGGCGCCGACTGGATCGACGAGGTGATCCCCTATTCCGTGTCGCGCGGACCGAAGCGGCTCGCGGGCGTCGCCGCAGTCGTCGGCGAGATCCGCCGGCGGCGCTTCGACCTCGCGGTGGTCTTCCCGTCGAGCTTCGAGTCCGCGCTGTGGCCGTTCCTGGCGGGCGTGCCGCGCCGGGTCGGCTACGTACGCGACGCGCGTGGGGTGTTGCTCACCGCACGGGCTCGGCCGACGCCGGAGATCCGCGCGGCACATCAGGTCCACTGGTACCTGCATCTCCTGCGCGAGACGCTCGGCATCGAGGCGAGCGCGATCGATCCTCGCCTCGACGTCCACGCGCCGGCGCGCGATCGAATGCGCCACTGGCTCGCCGATCGGCGACGGAGACCCGGGGTGCGGCTCGTCGCGCTGGCGCCGGGAGCGGCGTACGGTCCGGCGAAGGAGTGGCCCGCGGCGCGGTTCGCGGAGCTGATCGACGAGCTCGATCGCCTCGGAGCGGAGGTCGTGCTCGTCGGGGCGCCGAGCGAACGGGGCCGCTGCCGGGAGGTCGCCGCGCAGAGCCGCGCGGGCGCGCTCGTCGCCGCGGGCGAGACCTCCGTCGGGGATCTCTCCGGGCTCCTCTCCCTCTGCGACGCGTTCGCCGGCAACGACTCGGGAGCGATGCACGTCGCCGGCGCCCTCGGCGTGCCGACGATCGGCATCTTCGGCTCGACCTCCGCCGAACGCACCGGACCTCTCGGCGTGAAGACCCGCGTGCACACCGCCCGCATCGCCTGCAGCCCCTGCTTCGATCGCACCTGCCGCTTCGGTCACTACGCGTGCTTCGACGAGACCTCCCCCGCCGCCGTGCTCGCATCGCTCGAGGCGCTCGCGGCACGCGACGCATGAAGGCGACCTTTCTGGTGCGCGGACGCGACGGAGCGAGCGTTCGCTTCCGCGTGCTTCAGTATCTGCCGCACCTCCGGCGTCTCGGCATCGACCCGGAGGTCTCGGACCTCACGGGATCGCTTCCGGAGCGGGTGCGCGCGCTCCGCGCTGCCGCCCGCAGCGACGTCGTCGTCGTCCACCGCGCGTTCCTGACGCCGCTCGAACGCCTCGCGCTCGGCCGCAGTCGCTGGCTCTTCGACTTCGACGACGCCCTCATGTTCCGCGATTCGAACCGGCCCCGGCAGCGGTCCTGGCAGCGGCGGCGCCGGCTCGCAGCCATGCTCCGGGGCGCGGAGCGGGTGATCGCCGGCAACGGTTACCTTGCCGGGTGGGCGGCGGCGCACAACCCGCGCGTCGAGGTGCTGCCGACGCCGGTGGACGTCGATGCCCATCCCGGCGCGCCGCCTCCGACTCCTTCGCCCGCGGTCGTCGGCTGGATCGGCACGCGGCCGAACCTCGGCTACCTCCAGCGGGTGCTGCCGGCGATCCGGCGTGTCGCGCGCGGGCGCCATGCGCCGCGCATCGTCATCGTCGCCGACGACTTTCCCGCAGACGCGAGTCTGCCGTTCAACCGCAAGCGATGGTCGCTCGAAGAAGAGGCGCACGACCTCGCCGGCTTCTCGGTCGGGTTGATGCCGTTGACCGACGATCCCTGGACGCGCGGCAAGTGCGGCGTCAAGATCCTGCAGTACTTCGCCGCCTGGGTTCCCGCCGTCTGCTCTCCCGTCGGCGTCAACTCCGAGATCGTCCGCCACGGTGTCAACGGCTTCCTCGCCTCGACCGAGGACGAGTGGGTCGAGGCGATCGAGGCGCTGCTTGGCGACGAAGATCTCCGGCGGCAGTGCGGCAACTCGGGCCGGCGCACGGTCGAGGAACGCTATTCGCTTGCCCCAGCCGCGGAGCGGCTCGGGGCGCTGCTCCACGGCTCACCGGTGAGCGGCCGTCCCGCGCACACGGCCTCGTAGACGGCGAGCGTCTCCGCGGCAGTCCGGCGCCACGACAGCGCGGCGACGCGCCGCTGCCCGGCCTCGCGAAGGCGGGCGCGCAAGGCGTCCTCCCTGAGGCAGCGGAGGATCGCCGCCGCGTATGCCGCCGCGTCGTCCGGATCGGCGTACAGCGCGGCGTCGCCCGCGACCTCCGGCAGCGACGAGACCGGCGACGTCACCACCGGAATCCCCGCCGCCATGGCTTCGACCACCGGCAGGCCGAACCCCTCGTAATACGACGGATAGGCGAACACCGCGGCACGAGCGTAGAGCTCCGCGAGCTCGGCATCGGGCACGTTCCGCAGCACGCGCACGTGTGGCGCGACGTCGGCGTATTCCCGGGACTGCGACGGGTCGCGCCACTTCCAACCGTCGCGGCCGACGATCACCAGACCGATCGCTTCCCCGGCGGCGCGCACGCGGCGGAGAGCGTCGAAGAGGATCGCGTGGTTCTTCCGCGGCTCGAGGACGCCGACGCTCAGCAGGAAGCGGGCGGGAAGGTCATGGCCGACGACGCTCGCGCGCGACCCGGAATCCGCGCGAAAGATCGCTGCCGGCGCGAGCGGGATCGCACGCACGATTCGCGGGTCCGCCCAGCCGCGCGAGACGAGATCGTGCCGCGTCGCTTCCGAATCGGTGATCACGGCGTCGGCGGCGGCGAGCGCCCGCCGGAGCAGCACGCGGTAGCCGAGGAACGACCGCCACGGATGGAATCGCGGGAAGAGGAGCGGCGTGACGTCGTGCAGCGTCATCACCCGCTTCACGCCCCGCGGCAAGAAGGCACCGCCGAACTGGTTCGGGTAGTGAACCAGATCGAGCCCGAGATCGCGGGCGATCCGGCGGAACGGCACGTCGATCCACACCGCGAAGCGGTTGAAGAGACTCGGCGCGATCGGCACCACGCGGAACCGCGGGTCGGCGTACACGTCGAGGTCCCCACGGCCCCGCCGGATCAGGAAGTACTCGTTTCGCGCGTCGAGCGCGCCGAGCTCCCGGATGAGGTTGTAGATGTAGACGCCGACGCCGCCGTTGGCGATCTCGACACCGTGGGCGGTCCGTCTCTCCTCGAGGCCTTCGGTGACGATGCCGATGCGCAGAGTCCGCTTCATGGAAATCGGAACGGCTCGAAACGCCCCGCGGATTCACCCGCGTGAGCAGGCCGGGGCCGTCACTCCACCCAAACCCTGCGGATGCGGAGGCCGAGTCGGCGATCGTCGTCGCTCGTTCCGGTATCCTTCGGGCACCAGGGCTCGCTCACGCGGACGGAGACGTACGACGGCCCCGGCGGTTCTCGCAGCGGGATCGAGAACGTCGAGAACGGGGCTCCGGGAAGGACGGTGAATTCTCCCAGCGGCTCGTCCCCGGAGCGCACCTCGGCGTGCACGGGACGGCCGTCCGGCCGCGTGGCGGCCGCCTCGAACGAGAGCCGGGCGCCGGAGAGATCGATCGCGAACGCGAAGCTCGCTTGCGTCCAGCGAAACGTGCCGCCGCCGTCCTCCTCGATCCCGTACCAACCGGAGATGAGGCCGCCGCCGCGGACGTCGAGCGCGAGCTGCATCGGACCGAAGAGGTTCTCGAGGATCGCCGCCGGCACCACGGCTTTCGACGGCGGGCTCACCTCGATGGCGGGCCGCAGGAGGGCGGTGCCGAGCGAGAGGTTCTCCGCGGGTCTCAAGACGCGAAACACGAGGTACCGATCGGCCCAGTCGTAACTGTCGTAGACGTGGCTGTCGAGGGAGTGGACTGCGGACGTCAACGTGTAGTCTCCCGGACCGACGTCCAGCCGCAGTCGGAACGAGAACGTGCCGCTCTCGCCGGCGGCGTAGCTCCCGGTGTCGATCCCCTGATGGAAGGTGTTCGTGCCGTAGACGTCGTTCCCCAGCCGGTCGCGTACGAGGATTCCGATCGTCGGGCGGGAGAGCGCGCCGAAGAAATGGACGCGGATCCGGATCTCGACCGGATCGCCGGGAAACGCGGCCCGCAGCGCTCTGCCGTGATCGTCGAGCAGGTCGATCGCGGTGATCAGCGCCTCGAAGCTTCCCGAGCGGAGCCCCTCGCCCGTCGCGCGCCGCGGGGTGGGCTCCGCCGAGGCCAGCTCTTCCCCTGCCGATCTGCGAGCGATCATCGCGTTGTACTGCTCGAGCACGTCGATCACGTCGCCTCTGGCCTCGATCCGGCCGCGATCGAGGAGCAATGCCTCTCCGCAGAGCGACTTCACCGCGGAGAAGTCGTGCGAGACGAAGAGCGTCGTCACCCCCTGCTCCCGGAACTCGCGAATTCTGCGAATGCACTTCTGCTGGAAGTACGCGTCACCGACCGACAGCGCCTCGTCGACGAGCAGCACGTCCGGGTCGGCGCTCGCCGCCACCGCGAACCCGAGACGCACCTTCATGCCGGAGGAGTACGTTCTGAGCGGCCGGTCGAGGAAGTCACCCAGCTCGGCGAAGGCGGCGATCTCGGGCATGCGCGCTCGGATCTCCTCGGCGTGGAAACCGAGGAACCGGCCGTTGAAGACGATGTTCTGCCGTCCGGTGAAATCCGGATGAAAGCCCGTGCCGAGCTCGAGCAACGCGGCGACACGGCCCTCGATCGCCACCTCTCCCGACGTCGGGTAGAGCGTTCCCGCGACGATCTTCAGCAGGGTCGACTTTCCCGCCCCGTTGGACCCGACGAGTGCCACCGACCGTCCGCGTCCGACCTCGAAGCTCACCCGGTCGAGGGCGGTGAACGTCTCCGAACGGATGATGCGGCCCGCGCTCGCCGCTTCGATCAACCGATCGCGCGGGCGGCGGTAGAAGCGGAACCGTTTCGTCAGCTCATGGACGCGGATCATCGCTCTCGCCGGGACGGGCGCCGGTGACCGGAGCTTCGCCTTGGTTCTCGAGCTGGCCACGCGCATCCGCCAGCGCACGCAGCGCGTCCGGGGTCGTGAACGCGGCGAGCTTCTCGATCGGCCCCGCCGTGCGATGGCGGAGGATCCCCTTCGCGAACTCTGCCCAGAACTCGCCTCTCTTCCCGTGCCCCTCCCTCCGCAGGAGATCCAGGTAACGGTCGGGGTGCTTGTGAAAGAGCAGCGCGTCGTGAACGAAGAAGCTCGAGCGCTCGGCGCTCGATTCGCGCACGCTCACCCGCGGATGAGCCGGGTGCAACACACGCACGTCTCGCGCGAACGGGATCGTCCCGTGGGAAAGCGCGCGCCAGGCGAGGTCCGTGTCCTCGCGGAAATGCGGCGCGTCGAAACGCTCGTCGAAACCGCCGAGGTCCTCGAAGACGTCCCGGCGCAGGAACAGGTTCGCGGTCATGAACCCGAAGCCCTCGAAGCCGACGTTGGTGACGACGCGGTAGCGGACCTCGTCCGTCTGGTCGCTGTCGATGCGTCCCTCGAGGCCGGCGACCCGAGCATCGCGAAACCACCCGTGAGCGCGTGCCAACCAGTCCGGGGCCGGCTCGCAGTCGTCATCGGTGAAGGCGATCACCCGGCCCCGGGCTTCGCGGACGCCTAGGTTTCTTGCGCGCACCGCCCCGGGCTCCGGGTGACGGCGGTAACGGACCGGCACGTCGAAGGCGATGCCGCCGAGGTCGAAAGGCTCCGCGGACTGATCGACGATGACGACCTCGAAGCTTCCGAACGTCTGCCGCGCGAGGCAACCGAGCAGCCTGCGGAGCGACTCCGGCCGCTCGTACGTCGCGACGACGACCGAGAAGAACGGTCGCGAAGAGCGCTCGGATCGTGGGTCTGCGAGGTCGAGGAGAACGTCGCCGAGGCGTCTCGAGATGCGCTGCCAGTCGTGCTGGCGCACCGCGAGCGCACGGGCGGCGGCACCGAGGCGGGCGCGGACCGCGGGGGAACGACCGAGGCGCTCGATCCAGGAGGGAAACCGCTCGAGGTCGTCGATCACGAAGCAGGGCTCGCCGTCGAGCTCGGCGGCGACACCGCGCGCACCCACGGCGGTCGTGATCACCGGAAGGCCGGCGGCCATGAAATCGAGCAGCTTGATGTTGATCCCGGAGCCCGTGAGCATCGGGCAGAGCGCGAGATCGGCGGCCGCATACACCTGCCTCCGTTCCTCCTCGGTCACGACACCGAGCAGCCGAACGTTCGCGGGGACGGTCGTGCGTCTCTCCAGCTCGGCAGCTCCGCCGGCGACCAGGAAGGTCACCGCCGGACAGCGCGGCGCGAAGCTACCGACGATCGCACGCACCGCCTCGGCGTTCGGAGCGTAGGCGCTGCCGATGAACACCGCGACCAGGGAATCGACGGCGAGCTCCCGCCTCGCCCACTCGCGTTCGGGGGCCGCCGCCGGACGGATCGCGCGCACGTCGACACCGTTCGGAAACACGGCGATCTTGTCTCGCGGGATGCCATAGAGCTCGACGAAGGCGTCGCGGTCCTCTTCGGAGCAGGCGAGGACGAGGTCGCACTCACGGCAGAGTCGACCCTCGAGCGAGCGCGCGCCGGCGGCGAGCGCGCCGCCGAAGCCGCTCGTCCCGAGCAGCGCCGCGCGAAGTGTCGCCTCGCAGTTGTGCGCGTCGTAGACGACACGCTTGCCGCGGCCGCGCAGCGTTTCCGCGGCGCACTCGTACATCCACGGGTGAGAGAAGACGACGACGTCGGCGGCCGCCGCCTCACCTTGCACCGTCGAAACCAGCTCGCGCGAGCTCCACGCGAGCCACGGCATCGTCACGTCGATGATCGTCTTGCCCGGCAGCAGCCGGCCGAGGGATTCGGCCAGCGAGAAGTGCTCGTCGCTGAGAGGCACGTCGATCTCCCGGAGAACGTCCGTCAGTCTCAGGTCGCGACGGGAGGGGCCCCGCCAGTCGAAGCTGCCGACGTACGTCGCTTCGATCTCCTCGCGGAGCGTTCCGTAGAGCCCGAGCAGGCGAAGGCGACCGCCGCCGGTCGGCGGATCGATCGGCTGGTTGTCCGTCACCAGGAGCTTCAAGGGCGTGCGCGCGGTGCCCGCCGCCGGTCGCGAGCGCGTAGGCGCCTCCGCCACGCCGGACAGCAGGCTCGACGTCACGGATTCCCAGGTGATGGGCGCGACGCTCGCGTGCCCTCTCTCCCCCATTTCCGCCGCTCGTTCGGGCTGCCGGATCAGCTCGTCCAGGCGGGCAGCAATCGCCGCCGGCTCCGGCGGCACGACGAATCCGGTCTCGCCGTTACGCACGATGGCGGCGGGCTCCCCCGAATCGGTGCAGGTGAGGACCGGCTTTCGCGCGCGAAACGCCTCGATCGTGACGAGCCCGTAGTCCTCATTCACCGGCAGGAACGGCACGACGAGAGCGCCGGAATAGAGCTCGACCAGCTCGCGATCGGAGACCCGGCCGAGGAACTCGACGCGGGGATCCCCGGCGGCGAGCGCCCGGAGACGGGCTGCATCCGGACCGTCGCCGGCGATCTTCAGCGGAACCTCCCGGCGGAGCATCCGGAAGGCCGCGATCAGGAGGTCGAAACGCTTCCACGGATGGAGCCGGCCCGCGGCGAGCACGTACTCGCCGCGTCGCGGCGGGGCGAAGTCGCCAATCGTCGGCGGATGGTAGAGCGCACGGAACGGCACGCCCTTCCAGAAGTCCGCCGCCTCACGAAGCCGGTCGTACACGGTCCGGCCGTTGGTGAAGTGCGCCAGGATGCGTTCGGGATGCAGCCCGTGGCGGTCGAGGGCGTGGATCCGCCGCCGCTGCGCGTGCTGCTCGCGCGTGCCTCGTCCGTACTCGCTTTCGAACCGGTCGTAGAATACGCGAATCGTGTGCAGCAGGTAGGAGACGTGACGGGGATGCCGCACCATGTACGACGGCGCCTTCGTCGAGATGACGAGATCGCAGTCGCGGAGATCGAGGTCGTAGCAGGCGAGATAGCCTTCGAGGACGCCGTCGAAGCTCGACTCGTCGATCGGAACCTCATGAGCATCGGCGGCGTGGCCCGCTTCACGGAGGGCCCCCACGAGCCCGCCGTACAGGCGCTCGGCGCCGCCCGTCTCCCCCGAGCTCATCCGCGGCGCGACGACGGCGATCCTCAAGGCGTGGATGCCGCCCCGGAGATCGGCTTTCGTCCGACGACGGCATAGTCTTGATGGCCGTAGACGAGTCGAACCAGGCTCGCGACCGCGCGGCGGAGCTCCGCCGGCGTGGATCCGTCGTCCCCGCCGAGAGCGGCGACGGAGACGCCCTCCTCGACCGGGGCGGAGAGCTCGACGTCGACGCTGGCGAACCCTCTGGACTCGAGGAGGAACTGCATGGCCGCGGGATGAAGCGGCCGCACGTGGGAGAAATCGACGAAGAAGCTCCGCGCGAAAATCGCGAGACATTCCGGGTTCGGCGTCTCGAGGAGCAGCGCCGCGCCCGGCCGGAGCTTCCGGTGCGCCAGCGCGACGAGATCGATCACGCGGCTCGGCTCGAGGTGCTCGATGACCTGCGCGGCGAAGATCCCGCCGAGCGAATCATCCGGCAGCGCCGCGAGGTGGTCGAGGGCATCGCGGCGCTCGACGTCCAGTCCTTTCCCGCGGCAGTGCGCCACGGCCGCCGGATGGAGGTCGATGCCGCGCGCTCCGATCGCCGCCTCGCGCAGGAGCTCGAGAAACTCGCCGCGGCCGCAGCCGAGATCGAGAACGTTCTCGGCGCCGCGAAAGTACTCGACGTAGCCACGCTGTCGCTCCTTGACGTCTTGCTCGGAGCCGCGGAAGCGCTCCTCGAACGCCAGCGTGTCGAGCGCGGCGTCGGCGGGTCGAGGGGAAACCAGGACCGCTGCAGGAACCGCGGGAAGCGCGACGCGCACGTCGTCCGCCGCCTGCAGCACCTCGCGCGCCTGCGTCTGCCATCGCCGCAGCTCCTGCGTCGCGTCCCGAAGCTGCACGTGGATTCCGCGCGCTTCGTCGGCCTCGCCTCGCAGCGCCTGCCGTTCCCTGGCGGCGAGCGCTCGGAGCTCTTCGTAGGTGCCCTCGAGCGCTGCGATCCGCGCCGCGAGCGTTTGCACGTCCGTTCGCGTGGCTTCGAGCGCCTGCCGATCCTCGCGGCCGGCCGCGCGGAACGCTGCCAGAATGCGCGCGTTCGCGGCGTTGTAGGCGCTCTGCCGCGTCAGCACCGGCGTCAACAGCCGCCGGAAGAATTCGAACGCGCGCACGAGGAATCGCCCGAGCAGCGGCCGGTGGGAGCGGAACGCGAGGTCGTACACGTTGGCGTTCATCTCGAGCGACGCGACGTCCGCCGCCACGCCATCCCCGCCGGTCCGTGCCGCGCTCGGAATGGTTTCTGCGACGGCGCTCCTCCGGCTCCTCACCCGCTCGCGGATCTCGGACATCACGCGCTCGACGTCGATGTCGTCGCCGTCGGCCATCAGAGCTCGTCCGGGATCCGCCGCTTCAGCCGTTCGAAGGCGATCAGGCCGGCGCTCAGCGCGACGACCGCGAGCGCCGAGAGCGCGACGGTCTCACCGAGCCCGGGCAAGCGCCCGGACAGGAGGAGATCCTGGTGGATGCGCGTGAAGTGGTAGAGCGGGTTCAACACGAGCCAGCGCGAGAACCACTCCGGCACGACCGCCGCCGGATAGACGAGCGGCGTCAGCCAGAACCAGAACTGAAAGAGGACGCCGACGATCTGCGCCGTGTCGCGGAAGAACACGTTCAGCACCGAGGCGCCGAGGCCGAGGCCCGCGGCGAAGGCGAGCTGCAGGACGATGAAGAGCGGCCAGAGGACGAGCGGCCAGCGGACGGGGTAGTCGATCAGCAGCAGGAATCCGAGGAGCACGAGCAGCATGATCGCGAGGTTCACGGCCGCGGCGCCGACGACCGCGCCGTGCAAGATCGTCTTCGGAAATGCGACTTGCTTCACCAGATCCGCGTGCTCGAAGAATACGGTCGTCGAGCGCGTGACGATCTCCTGAAAGGCGGTCCACGGCAGCAGTCCCGCACACAGATAGACACTGTAGTCGTAGGTGCCCGACGCACCCGGCAGTCGCGCCCTCATCACCCGCGAGAAGACCAACGTGTAGATCGTGATCAGCACCAGTGGATGAAGGACCGACCAGAAGAGGCCGAGAGCCGAGCCGACGTAGCGTCCCCGGAGATCCGTCGCGACCATCTGCCAGAGGAGATCACGATGACGGACGAGGCCACGCACCGATTCCCGCCACTCGGCGCCGGCGACCGGTCGCGTTCCACTCGTCCTCGACATTGCCGGGGGCATGATTCGCCTCGTGACCGATCGTGAAGAGATCCTTTACCGCTCCGGGTGGGAATTGACAAAGTTGGCCGATGAAGCCGTTCGCCGGCTCGGTCGAGTGCGCGCTCCCGAACGCGCGGTCCGGTTCGCTTGCCGCGTTCCTTCTGCGGACGGCAAGAACGGCTTCTTCCGTCACGGCTGCCCGCGGCTCGACCCGAGATCGTTCACCGAGCGACGGTTCCGTCCGGCCTGAGAAGCGGATGTCGCGACGGCTCTGCGGTGACGCGTTTCTCCTGGCGGCGGGCGTCTCGGTCGTACTCTCGGCACTGGTCGCGGTTTCCAGCGACTTGCACCTCTTCGGCGACGGGTCCTGGTATCTTCTCAATCTGGCAGCGACCCGACGCTACGCCTACTGGATCGGCGACTGGCCCACGCAGTTCTTCCAGTCTCGCATCGGCGACTACCTGGTGACGCAGACGCCGGTTCTGGTCGCCATCCACCTCGGCGTCCACTCCCTTCGGGCCCTGTCGAAAATCTACGGCATCAGCCTCTGGCTGGCCGTTCTGCTGCCGGTGTGGATTTGCCTCCGACTGTCGCGGTCGCCGCTCGACCGGCTTTTCCCCGTGATCGGCCTCATCGCCGGCACCATGAACGGCGCGGCGTTCCTGGTCGCGGAAAGCCATCTCGTCGCGGCGTTCTACTGGGCGATCCTCTTTCTTCTGCTGTTTGGCGACGAGCGCTCAACCGGCCGGACGCGCCTCCTGGTCGCCCTCTCGGCTCCGCTGCTGCTCTGTTACGAGTCGATGCTCTTCTTCGGCGTGATCCTCGCCCTCGTCTGTCTCGATCGCCGGCGAACGGCGGCGACGGGAGGCCCGCTGTACCTCGGTCTCGCGGCCTGGCACCTCGTCGCCGCGGCTCTCGCGGCAGCGGCGATCCTCTGGCCGTTCGATCCCACGAACCGTCAGGGATTCCTCGCCGCGATGATCGGACTCCTGACGCGGTCGGACCATCTCGGGGCGCAAGTCTCGATCGTCTGCCTCG
>JAXDLK010000366.1:0-11550 GCA_034666665.1 Candidatus Binatota bacterium | reverse complement strand
TCTACGAGCAAAAGGACGGACCGGTCGGCGACTTCGCGTTCGGAGACGAGGTGGTTCGTGTCTTCGACGACATGCTCCATCGGTCGGTGCCGTTCTACGACGAGGTCCAGCGGATGATCCTCGAGCTCGCCGGCGATTTTGCCGCCGACGGGACGAACGTCTACGACCTCGGATGCTCCGCGGGGACCACCCTGCAGAACCTGGACTCGCTGGCGCAGCAAGTAACGCTGGTCGGCATCGACTCGTCGCCGGAGATGATCGCCAAGGCCGAGGAAACCTTCGCCCGCAGCAGTCTCCGCCACCCCTACACTCTGCTCTGCCGCGATCTCAACGATGGCCCGCGGATGGAGAATGCGTCCGTCGCCGTGCTCAGCCTGACGCTGCAGTTCGTTCGACCTCTCTATCGCGAACGGATCCTGCGTGAGATCCGGAACGGGCTGAACGACGACGGCTGCCTGATTCTCGTCGAGAAGGTTCTCGCCGAGGAGTCGCTGTTGAACCGCATGTACGTGAAGTACTACTACGACTTCAAACGACGGAACGGGTACAGCGACCTCGAGATCGCGCGCAAACGCGAGGCACTGGAGAACGTACTGATTCCGTACCGCCTGAAGGAAAACGAGGAACTGCTGCGCAATGCCGGATTCCGGGCCGTCGACGTCTTCTTCAAATGGTACAACTTCAGCGGCGTCGTCGCCCTTCGGTGATTCGCCGCCAGCAGCGACCGCCGAATCGCAGCCGACTTCCTGGTCGCTCGCCTTCGGCCGGCTGGTCTTTCGCTATCGCGATGCGATGGCGCCCTTCGTGCTCGTGGCCATGGTCGCGACCACGAGGCCGCGAGCGTTCCTCGGGAGCGAACGACTCGATGCGATTCTCGACGTCGTCGGGCTCGTGGTGGCGATCTCGGGTCAGGCTCTGCGGGTGCTGGTCATCGGTCTCGCATACATCAAGCGGGGCGGCCGGAATCGTCGCATCGCCGCGGATCGGCTCGTATCGGACGGCGTGTTCGCGCACTGTCGCAATCCTCTGTACGTCGGCAACTTCCTGATGGTGCTCGGCCTGACGCTGATCTGGAACTCGCCGTGGGTGTACGCCGCGGTCCTGCCGGTGGTCGGGTTCGCCTTTCTCTCCATCGTTCGCGCCGAGGAGGTGTTTCTCTCCGGACGCTTCGGTGTCGAGTACGAGGAGTACTGTTCGCGAGTGCCGCGCTTCGTTCCGGACTTCACGGGGTTCGGACGCACCTGGGCGCGCTTCGAGTTCGACTGGCGGCGCGTGCTGCGCAAGGAGTACGGCACGACGTTTTCTCTCTTCTCGACGATCAGCGCCCTGATCGCGCTCGAAAAGGTCGAACGCCTCGGGGTTTCCGGCGCCTCACCGGTACTTCGCTGGCTAGCGATCGCATGGTTTTCCGCGGGGATCTTCTGGGCCAGCGGGCGATGGCTCAAGAAGAGCGGCCGTCTCGGCACGGATGAAGCGAGCTGAAGGCGGCGCGCTCGCGCTGGGCCGCCGCGCTGACGGGAGACCTCGTTGACCATACTCCCAGCCGTGGCTATATCAAGAAAAGAATGAGCGAAAACCCGAAGTTGACCGAGAACCCGACGCCCGCCGGGCTGACGCGCGGGCCGGAGACGCTTCTCGGCGACAGCGTGGTCCTGACGCGCGTCGAAAAGGCGATCGGCTGGGCTCGCAAGTATTCGATCTTCCCTTATCCATTCGCCACCGCGTGTTGCGCCATGGAGTACATGTCGTTGTCGATGGCGCCCTACGACATCGACCGGTTCGGAGCGGCGCTGCCGCGATTCACACCGCGCCAAGCGGACCTGCTGATCGTCATCGGAACCGTGACGATGCGTCAGGCACCGATCCTTCGTCGCGTGTACGACCAGATGGCCGAGCCGAAATGGGTGATGTCCTTCGGTGCCTGTGCCTCGAGCGGCGGGTTTTACGACAACTACACCTGTCTGCCCGGCATCGACCGGGTGGTCCCGGTGGACGTGTACGTTCCCGGCTGCCCTCCGCGTCCGGAGGCGGTGATCGACGCTCTCATGATGCTGCAGAAGAAGATGCAGCACGAGCGTCAGCGCGCGTTCGGCCGAGAAGTGATCGAACCGACCCCGGCCTGATCTCGCCCGGCTGCCTTTGAGCACGATGGGTGAGCTGGTCCTCCTCAAGCACCGCGGGATCCCCGACTACGACCGCCTCGCGGTGTACGAGGAGTACGGCGGCTACCAGGCGACCCGCAAGGCGTTGACGGAGTACCAACCGGACCAGCTCATCGACCTGGTGAAGGCCTCCGGCCTGCGCGGGCGCGGCGGAGCCGGTTTCCCGACGGGCATGAAGTGGGGGTTCCTGCCGAAGCAGTCGGAGAAGCCGGTCTACCTTTGTGTGAACGCCGACGAGAGCGAGCCCGGGACCTTCAAGGACCGCGAAATCCTCGAGTACGACCCGCACCAGCTGCTGGAAGGCACGATCATCACGAGCTACGCGATCCGCGCGCACCAGGCGTTCATCTACATCCGCGGGGAGTTCTTCTTCGGCGCCGACGTGGTCGAGCGCGCGATCGAGGAGGCGTACGAGAAGGGCTATCTCGGCAAGAACCTCTTCGGCAGCGGGTGGGATCTCGACGTCGTGGTCCACCGCGGCGCCGGCGCCTACATCTGCGGTGAGGAGACCGGCCTGATCGAATCGCTCGAAGGAAAGCGTGCCTACCCGCGAGTGAAGCCGCCGTTCCCCGCGACCTACGGCCTCTTCGCGTCACCGACGATCGTCAACAACGTCGAGACGCTCGCGTGCGTACCGCACATCGTTTCGCGCGGCGCCGAGTGGTTCAAGTCGATCGGGCCCGAGAAGGGTCCCGGACCGAAGCTCTACTGCGTGAGCGGTCACGTGCGGAATCCCGGCGTGTTCGAGCTGCCGAGCGGAACGCCGCTGCGCGAGATCATCTTCGACCATGCCGGCGGCCTCTTCGAGGGACGCTCGCTGAAGGCGGTGATCCCGGGCGGCTCGTCGGTACCGGTCTTCCGTCCCGAGGAGATCGACGTGCCGATGGATTTCGACTCCGTCGCCAAGGCCGGGTCGCTGCTCGGCTCCGCCGGGATCATCGTCATGGACGACACCACGTGCATGGTGC
The DNA here is from genome assembly GCA_034666665.1 of Candidatus Binatota bacterium. Taxonomy (GTDB): domain Bacteria; phylum Desulfobacterota; class Binatia; order JACPRU01; family JACPRU01; genus JAXDLK01. Next base: position 8,420 of record JAXDLK010000366.1, on the reverse strand, counting down.
GGACGCTCGAGGTGATCGCGCGCTTCTATCATCACGAGTCATGCGGCCAATGTACGCCGTGCCGCGAGGGCACCGGCTGGTTGCACAAGGTGCTGCGCCACCTGGAGGAAGGGACGGGCCGCGCCGAAGACCTGAATCTCCTGCTCGACGTCTCGAACAACATGATGGGCAATACCATCTGCGTGCTCGCCGATGCCGCGGCCATGCCCACGATCTCGTTCGTCAAGAAGTTCCGTGACGAGTTCGAGGAGCACGTCCGCGTCGGCGGCTGTCCGTTGCGCGCGGACGCAGGACCGCGCCGGGTCGCGGCGGCGCACTGAGGACGCGATGCCGAAGGTGACGATCGATGGCGAGGCGCTCGATGTCGACGATGGTCTGACGATCATCCGCGCCGCGGAGCAGGCCGGGATCGAGATCCCGCACTACTGCTGGCATCCCGGCCTGACGATCGCCGGCAACTGCCGGATGTGCTTGGTCGAGGTCGAGAAGGTTCCGAAGCTGCAGATCGCCTGCAACACGCGCGTCGCCGAGGGCATGGTGGTGCACACCCGGAACGAGCGCGTGAAGACGGCGCAAGGCTCGGTGCTCGAGTTCCTGCTGCTGAACCACCCGATCGACTGTCCGATTTGCGACCAGGCGGGCGAGTGCAAGCTCCAGGACTACTACATGGACTACGACCGGAAGCCGAGCCGGTTTCCGGTCGAGGAGAAGGTGCGCAAGCGAAAGGTCGTCGATCTCGGCCCCCGCGTGGTGCTCGATCAGGAACGCTGCATCCTCTGCCTCCGCTGCACGCGGTTCGTCGACGAGGTGTCGAAGACACACGAGCTCGGTGTCTTCGAACGTGGAGATCGCGCGTTCATCGACCTCGCACCCGGGCGGCGGCTGACGAATCCGTACTCGGAGAACGTCGTCGACATCTGCCCGGTCGGCGCCCTCACCAGCAAGGACTTCCGCTTCCAGGCGCGCGTCTGGTACCTCGAACGGACGCCGTCGGTGTGCACGTTCTGCGCGAACGGCTGCAACATCGAGGTCTTCCACCGCCAAGGCCGTATCTACCGCTTCCGGCCGCGGTACAATCCGGAGGTCAACGACTACTGGATGTGCGACTTCGGGCGCGCGGGTTACAAGCGGATCCAGGGTGAGGGCCGCCTTCGCGAGCCGCAACGCCGCGAGACGGACGAGATGCGGGACGTCGGATGGGACGCGGCGCTCGAGCACGTGGTGTCGCGCCTCGGCGAGATTCGTGGCGCCCACGGCTCATCGGCGATCGCCGGAGTGGTCTCGGCAGGCGCCACCAACGAGGAGGCCTTTCTCTTTCGCCGCCTGATGGTGGAAGCGCTCGGAAGCGAGATCGGCGGCCACGCCTGGTCGCCTCCCGACGCCTACGCGGACGATTTCTTGATCCGCGCCGACAAGAATCCGAATCGCCGTGGCCTCGAGGCGTTGGGAATCTCCAGCGACGGGGCGGCCGTCGACACGATCCTACGGCGCGCCACAGCGGGAGACGTCAAGGCGCTGCTCGTGTTCGGCGCCGATCTGGTGGGTGAGCTCGGCCGCGAGAAGACCGAGGCCGCGCTCGAATCGGTAGAGCTCCTCGTGGTGTTCGACCTGAAGGCGACGGAGACCGTGTTGTACGCGGACGTCTTGCTGCCGATCGCGTCCTTCGCCGAGACCGACGGGACCGTGACGAACGAGCGAGGTCGAGTGCAACGCCTTTTCCAGGCTTTTCCACCGGCAGGAGCAGCGCGAGAGGGCTGGGACGTCGTCGGGGAGCTGCTGCATCGCTCCGGCGGCGGCGCGCGCCCGCGGGCTGCGGCCGACGTGTTCGCCGCGATCGGCGGTGACACCCCCGCGTTTTCGGGCATGGACTACGAAGGGCTCGCCGACCAAGGTGCGCCGCTCGCCGGCTGAGCGCGTTTCGCCCGCCGTCTCGCTGACGCTATCCTGAAGCCGTGCCCGACGAGCGGAACGACCCGCCCGACCCCTTCCCGGAAGGAGAGGAGGAGCGCTTCTATCGGGGGAAGATCGTTCGCCTGCAGTACGGACGGCGAACCGGCATCCTGCGCACGGGCAATGGCCGGGAGGTTCCGTTCGCCGAAACCCTGGTCGAGATTCTCGACGGGCGCCGATTCGAAGATCTCGTCGAGGGCATGGAGGTCGGGTTCGACGTCGGCTGGACGTCGCGCGGCCTTCGCGTGACGAAGATAAAGCCGTGAAGACTGCGTCAGAGCGGCAGCGACGTGCGGAAGAGGATCGTCCGCCCGAGGATCTCGCCGACGATCACCGACAAGAGGGCGATGTAGAAGAGGCCGGTCGCCGCCATCGTCTGCGGGATGTCGAGGGTGCGACGGATCATCGCTGCCAGCGCATACGCGGCAATCGGTCCGAGGATGAGCCGGAGCGCGAGCAGGAACCGATGCGACGTCCACAGACGGGCGAGTGCCTCCGCGGCCACGGGACTGAAAAGCCAGAGGAGCACCACGGAAACCGCGAGGAGCACGATTTGCGCGTGCATCGCTCGCACGAAGAAACGGTGCATACGTCGAAATGGCGTCAGGGTGAGACCGGTGTCGATCAGGTACCAGTGGCCGAGAAGCATGCCGCTCGAGGCGCCGCCGAGCACCAGCGCCGAGAGCAAGAAGCTGAGGGGATAGACGATCGCCGTCACGGAGGGTGCCGGGGCGTGGTACGTCCACGCGGTGGCGGTGAGCGCGCTGATTCCGAGCGCGAGGGTCGCCACGTATGCACGGGCACGCAAGCGATATGGGTCGCCCCAGAGCGAGTAGAGGTACACGCCGGCCGCAGCGGCAAAGGCCCCCCACAGGCCGATTTGTGGCAGGCGAGCCGTCGTGCCCGCCCGCAGCTCGAGCGTCGTCCAGCCGACGAGGGCGATGAGGGCAGCCGCCAGGTAAACCGCGGCACTAGACTTGAAGAAGCCGCGCTCGAGATGATCGAATGGCGGAATCGACAGCGTGAAGAATCCGCCGACCGCCAGCTGTGCGAAGACGAGCAGGAACGCCTGGGCGAAGTCTCGCATCAGCCGGCGGAACGTAGAGGACGGACTGGTGGAACTCAAGGCACGTTCGCGGGTTTGGGACTGCGCCGAGCGGTCCTTTCGGCGCGATGTGCTTGCATAAAACGCGATTTTCCGGCAACGGTGGTCCGCCCGGACCGGGCGATGGAGTGAAGGAGGGAAGTATGATGGCGCGAAAGGTTCTGGTTGGGGTGATGATGCTCTTTCTGGTGTCGCCAGCGGGGGCGTACACCCCCCCGACGGAGACCGGCGAGAGCGGTCTTTTGACGTTGCCGACGACCGCGACGCTACCGCCCGGCAAAGTTTCGGTGGGCGTGTATCACCGTCGGGACATCGAGAACGACGTGATCTTCGAGCCGGAGCTGGGGCATCTGCGGGATACGGACGCTAAGCAGACGTCGTTCGTCGCCGGAATCGGCATCATCAACGGCCTCGAGCTGTCGCTCGACGTACCGCTGATCCACTACGACATCGATCGTCCCGGAGACGAGTTCGGGGAGAACCCGGAGCCGCGCGACATCGGCAACATCCACGTCTCGCCGAAGTTCCGCCTCTTCCGCGAGGGCGACAACGGAATGCCGCTCGGCCTCGCGTTCCTCGGCTCGGTGAACATTCCGACCGGCAGCGACAACTTCGCCGCTCCCATGGATCGGAACACCATGCATGCGGAGAACGTGGGCGGCGAGGTGATGGGCATCCTCGACAAGGAGCTCTTCACGCTCCCCGGAGATGCACCGGCGGTGTTCACCCTCAACGTCGGCGGTCTCTTCCCCGGCGAGCCCGACAATCTGAAGCTCGGCCAGCAGACGGAGCGGGTCTATTCACAGCTCCGGCGCAAGGGCTTTCCCGAGGTAAAGGTCGCGAACGCCGTGGTCGAGGGTGGCGCCGGCCTGCAGGTGCCGCTCTGGAAGGATTACGTCGGACAGCTCGACTGGATGACGGAGTTCCGCGCGAACTCGGGAACGCTCGACGAGGTCGACGAGTACCGGCAGGTATTGGTGGGCGCCCGGTACGGCGTGCACAACGGGCTTGCGCTCGCGGGCGGTGTCGACTTCGGCCTGAGCAACTCGGTGAATCGCTACGAGGTGCTGGTCGGGGCGTCCTACACCGGGCCGCAGCCTCCGCGGGCGCTCGGCGGTCCCGGAAAGACGAAGGTGGTCTACCGCGATCGCGTGATCGAGGTGGAGCGAGTCCTCTTCACCGACGTCAACTTCCTCTTCGACAAGGCGAGCCTGACGAATCTCGGCCGAGGTCAGGTGTACCTGATCGCTCAGAAGCTCAAGGAAGGAAAGAACGTCAAGATCGAGATCCACGGGCATACCGATTACATCGGTACCGACGAGTACAACAAAACGCTCGGCCTGAAGCGTGCGGAGTCCATCAAGGCGGAGCTCGGCAAGCTCAACGTCGACCCGGCGCAGATCTCGACGGTCAGCTTCGGCGAGGAGAAGCCGCTGATCGACATGAAGACGCCATGGGCACGCGCGGTGAATCGCCGTGTCGAGTTCGTGGTGGTGGGCGAGCCCAAGGAACGGACGCAGCGCTCGGGCGAGTCGTCTCGCTAGGCGTGTAGTCGACGGACGAAAAGGGCCGGGAGGAGAACCCTTCCGGCCCTTTTCCGTTCAGGAGGAACGCGACGCATGACGACATCCGGTTCGAACGCTGGGGACTCGATCTTCACGCTGGCTGTGGGAACCTGCGCAGTGGTGGCAGCCTTCGTGTTCATCGCCATCGGCAGCATGATCGCTCGCGCGACGTTCTCGCCCCATTCGGGCGAGCACCACGCCCCTGCCGCATCCGAGCACGCCGCGCCCGAGTGACGATCGCCGATCGCTCGGGATTCGCGTCCGTTGCGCCGCGGTCGTTCCGACCGTCCCCGTAGCTCAGTAGGATAGAGCACAGGATTCCTAATCCTGGGGTCGCGCGTTCGAATCGCGCCGGGGACGCTTCCACTCTCGGTTGCCATTCGCGTCTTCAGGCACTCTTTTCGTAACGCGGTCATTGAGCGCCGATCGTCCGCCGGTGTATAGCCGCCATCGAAGAGCGCCCGCGCGCCCTGGGGGGTGATCGTTGATCCAATTCGTCAGCCGATGGTTCGCCGTCGTCGTTCTGGGTTATCTGGCATGCGGCAACGCCGCGGCGGCCGACAATCGCATGCTCGGGCCGAATTTCCCGGCGCTCGTCGACACCAACGGCGACGGCAAACCGACCGAGGGTGAGGATCTCGGGATCGTACCCGAAGTCGACGGTACGAAGCTCGTGCTCGACACTCCCTGGGATTGCAACCCGGAGGACGGTGACGACGAGTTCATCCTCGACGACGAGGACGAGGACGGTAAATTCGAGACCGCGACCCGCGACTCCGATGGGAGCTCGCAGCAGCAGGTAACGCTCGACGATTTCGTCAACGGCCGGCCCACACGCGGCATTTTCACGGAGTTCGGCAGGACCGACCGACACGGCGAGGGCTCCGTCGAGGACACCGACCAAGACGGGATCTTCGATTCGTTCCGGCTGGAGGACACCACCAACGACTCGGCCGCTGCGGCGGCCGAGGGAATGTCGGTGCTGGTGAGCTTCGTCTACGAGGACGTGACCGGCGACGGGCGGCCGGACTACGTGAGCATCCCTTGGTCACAGGCGGGTCTCGTCGGAGTACGCAAGGACGACGACTGTGGACCCGAAGGAGGAGACCCGCAGATCTTCGTTCCGCTCGCGGATTCGAACGGTGACGGCAAGCCCGACTCCGTCGTGCTCGATCTCGATGGGGATGGCGAGGCGGATGCCCAGTTTTTCAAGGGCCCGAAGCTGACCACTGCCGTTGTATGCATGGGCAAGCCGGTGACGAAGCTCGGAACGAGTGGTGACGACGTGATCCGCGGCACCGCCGGTTCCGACGTCATTCACGCTCGCGCGGGCAATGATCGGATCCGTGGTTTGGCAGGGAACGACATTCTCTGTGCTGGCATGGGCGACGACACGATCGAAGGCGGGAAGGGCAGGGACCACATGCACGGTGGCAGCGGCACCGATCTTCTCCGCGGGGGTAGTGGTCGCGATACGCTGAACGGCGGTCCGGGCAGCGATGACGTGTGCGAGGAATCGACGGACGTCAGAAGTCCGGAGTGCGAGCTCTGACGAGGGGAGCATGACGCGCCGCCGTTGCCGGCGAACGGGCCGTCAGCGGCGGGTGCCGGCAGTCGCGACTTTGCGTTGCACCTGGCCGGCGTGCCGACGCTGCAGCCAGGAGAGAATCTCCGTGCGTGGCAGGAAGGGGCCGCGGCACGAGATCGCTTCGCGATAGACGATGTCCGCCTCGATCAGCTCTTCCACGTAGCGTTGCAACGGATAGGATTCAGACCCGGCACTCATGTTCCGCGCGACGTTCTTCAGGCGATCGAGCCACACCCCGTCGATCGTGACCTCGACCCGGAGCGGACGGCCCACGGTGACGATCTTCGCCTGGATGTCCTTAGGCATCGGAGGGTCCTCTCATAGCCCAATCCCGGACCGTCCCACAAGAGACGTTTCCTTCCGAGGCCGCGTGCGCTTTGTTATAAGCGCCCCGAGATCCCGCTTCGGATGTTGATGCGGCAAGAGTTCGAGGCGCTCGAGGAGTCGCTTCTCGCGCCCTACGCGATGCGCAACAGGCTGACGCGTGGACGAGCCCATCCGGAGCCCGAGCATCCGTTCCGATTGCCGTTTCAACGTGACCGAGACCGCATCATCCACTCCTCGGCGTTCCGCAGACTCGAGTACAAGACGCAGGTGTTCGTCAATCACGAGGGCGACTATTACCGGACGCGGCTGACGCACACGATGGAAGCCGCGCAGGTGACGCGGACGATCGCTCGCGCGATGCGACTGAACGAGGACCTTGCCGAGACCGTCGCGCTGGCGCACGACCTCGGCCACACGCCGTTCGGGCACGCGGGAGAGCGTATCCTCAACCGATTGATGGAGCCGCACGGCGGGTTCGAGCACAATGCGCAGAGCCTGCGGATCGTCGACGTGCTCGAGGATCGCTATCCGAGCTTTCCGGGCCTCAACCTGTCGTGGGAGGTCAGGGAAGGCATCGTGAAGCATTCCGGACGCTACGATCGCCCGCAGGTGAGGGATTTCGAACCGGAGCTCGCTCCGACGCTCGAGGCGCAGATCGTGGACTACGCGGACGAGATCGCCTACAACGCCCACGACGTCGACGACGGGCTGAAGTCCGGAATGCTCGAGCTGGACGACTTGCAGGGCGCGGCGCTCTGGAGGGAGTCCTACGAGAGCGTTCGGGCGCTCCATCCCCGGGCGGATTTTCGCGTCGTGCGGTACCAGACCGTTCGACGAATGCTGAACGCGCTGGTGACCGATTTGATCGAGACGACGGAAGAGGAGCTCCGCACGCACGGCGTTCGCGATCTCGATGACGTGCGCGCGATCAAGCCGAAGCTGGTGAACTTCAGCCCTGAGAGCAGCGAACGGGTCCGGGAGCTGAAGACGCTGCTGCTCGAGCGACTGTACAATCATCATCGGGTGCGGCGAATGGCGGTGAAGGCGGATCGCATCATGTCCGATCTGTTCCGGACGTACATGAGCGAGCCGCGACAGATGCCGCCGCACGTGTTCGCCAAGATCGAAGCTGGGGAAGGGGTCCCCGGGGTGGTTGCCGATTACATCGCGGGGATGACGGATCGGTTCGCTCTCGACGAGTACAAGAAGTTGTTCGATCCGTTGGAAAAGGTCTGAGCATCGCCATGGCGACGATACGCAAACGGCATACGCTCGTGATCCGTCGCGAAGAGCACAAGCGCGATGCGATCGGCTCCGTCTTTCTCGACGTCACCACCGACGACGCGGACATCCGAGGCTGCGTGGAGCGATATCTCGGGTCGCAGATGAAAGTGGTGACGGTCGAGCGACACGGGCCGGTGCTTCGGGCGGTGGTCGAGTGCGCGCGCTTCGATACCGAAAGCCAGAATCTCGTCCGGCTCGGCCGATCGATGCTGAAGAAGAGCCGCCGCCGCGCCGCCGGCGACATGTTCGCCGAGGCGCTCCGGTTGGACCCGATCAACGTCGATGCCCTCAAGGCCGACGCCTCGATGCGGATTGCCGCAGGCGATGCCGCGACTGCGGAGGAAAGATGGATCCGCGCCGGCGAGATCGGCGGCTACGACGGCGAGATCCTTCGCGGCTTGGCGAACGTGGCTCTCGCCACCGACCGGCGGCCAACCGCGATGGCGTACCTCGAAGAGGCGTTACGCGTGAACCCCGACGATGGTGATGCGCGCGACCTGATGGACGAGCTCAAGCGGCAGGTCGAGCTGCGTTTCGAAGAGAAGCTGGCGGCGGAGAAGCCGAACGAGGGCCGGGACAAGCGGCCGTAAGGCCAAACCCC
>JAXDLK010000365.1:0-17117 GCA_034666665.1 Candidatus Binatota bacterium | reverse complement strand
GCAGGAGCTCGACGTCGGCTACTTCGTCTGCCGCTTCCCGGACGCAGGATCGATGCACCGCTTCGCCGACGACGTGATCGGCAGGCTCTGACGGGAGGAGACCTCGTGCGCGCTCGAACCGCTCTTCTCGCGTTGCTCGCGCTCGCCGCGCCGACCGCCCCCGCGCGTGCCGCCGGCGCTCCGCTCCAAGCAGACGTCACCATCGGCATGCCGCGGAGCAACCAGTCGAAGGGGGACTTCTCCGCCGAGCTCGACGGCGGCGCCGCTCTGATGATCGGTCACGTCCGGAACCGCGAGGACGGGCGGACCGCATTCGTCCAGCTCCGGTTCGCCTATCGGGTGCCGCCGGACATGATCGCCCTCGACGAGATCCTCGATCAGATCCATCTCGAGGTGCACGACCGCGACGGCATCCGCATCGCCGAGGCCGAGATCGACCCGCACGAGACGAACCTGAACCCGAATGGTCCGGCGCTGAGCTACCGGGTGACGATGTACCGCCCGGTATCCGCCTACAAGCTCAGGGTGCGGGTGTTCGGCAATTACGAATAGCGGCTCGGGCGCGGTCCGAGCTGTGCAGGCCCGCTCCGAGCTGTGCAGGCCCGCTCCGAGCTGGCGAGGAGCATCCTGGGCCCCCGAGCTCTTCTGCGAGCGCGTTCCGCCGGGTGGGGTCGGTGGCGGGAGTCTGCGCCCATTCGCAGCGCAGACTAGGAGATCACGCCCGCGGCCTTCCAGCGGGCGAGGTCGTCCCATTCGAATCCGGCCGCGAGCAGCACCTCCTCCGTGTGCTCGCCGACCTCGGGAGCCTTCGACCGCACCGTCATCGCCGCGCCGTCGAACTCGACCGGGCTGGCGCAGACCTTGGTCCGGCGTTCCCCGTCCTGGTAATCGGCGAGGTAGCCGTTCGCCTGCACCTGCGGATCGTGCGGGACCTCGAGAGGGGTCGCGACCGGTGCCCAGATGCACTCCGACGCTCGGAGCCGGGCTTCCCATTCGGCACGATCCAGCGTCGCGAGCTCCACGGCGATCTCGTCGGCGAGCCACGGCGCCGCCTGCTTCCGCTTCTCGGCGGTGTCGAAGCGGTCGTCGTCGAGCCAGTCCTCGCGCCCGACGGCGCGAGCGAACTCCGGCCAGAAGCGCTCGAACTGCAGCATCATCAGCGACAGGTGCTTGCCGTCCCGGCACGCGTAGACGTTCACCAGAGGGTTCGGCGACATGCCGCGAACGAAGTGTGGCAGCTCGTACCCGTACGTCGCCGCCGCAACCAGGTCCGGTGACATCACCCAGCAGGCGGCGCCCAGCAGCGACACGTCGACGGTGGGTGTCTCGCCGGTCCGCTCTCGCTGGAGAAGGGCGGCGGCGATGCCACCCGCGAGGAACATGCCGCTCACGAGGTCACCGAAGGCAGGCCGCTGCGTGATCGGGAAGTCCCCGGGAGGGCTCAGGCGCTCGGCGACGCTGCCGCGCGCCCAGAACGAGCAGCCGTCGTAACCGCCCTTGTCGGCATCGGGTCCGCGGCTCCCCTGCCCGTGACCCTTCGCGTAGACGATCCGCGGGTTGATCGCACGAACGTCGTCGACGTCGATCTTCAGCCGCGCACGCGCCGGTGGCAGGTAGTTCGTGAGGAAAACGTCTGCCGTCTCGATCAGCCGGTGGAGGATGCGGCGCCCTTCCTCGCGCGCGAGGCCGATGCCGATGCTCCGCTTGTTGCGGCCGATCTGCGCCATGAGGAAATTGATGCCGTCGGCGCCGGGCAGCAGCCCCGACGTGACCAGCCCGCGTAGCGGATCGCCGGTCACCGGGTGCTCGACCTTGACGACGTCCGCTCCCCAGTCGGCGATCACGGCCGCGGCAGACGGGACGAAGGCCCAGGCCGCGACCTCGATCAGCCGGATGCCCGCGAGCGCCGCGCGCATCACCGCCGCTCCCGCTCGCGGTTCCGTTCCAGGTTGTCACCCATCGGCGCACGTGCGCGCGTGTGCGCGCAGCCGGAGCCTAGTGCACGGCAGAATCGCTCACAAGAACGGGTCCGGAGCGATCGGTTGCGGCGAAGCGGGGCGGAGGCTATCTTTCGAACGTGGAGTGGAGTCGAGTCTTCCCCCCGTGCGCGTGGGGCGCAGTCGGTATCGGTGCCAGCGGTCTGGTGACGCTTTCCCCGCCGCCTGCGGGACTCGAGAAGCTCGCCGAAGATCGGCTCCTGTCGCTGATCACCCTCGGGGGAATGCTTCTCGGTTCGTGCCTGCTCGCTGCCGTCGGACGGCGGCTCGCGGGGCTACTCGACGGATGGCGGCGTGACTCGCTCGAGGCTGGACCGGTCCCGGTTCCACGCTTTCACTGATCGACCTCGGGTTCCGAGTCGAGCACATCCAACGAGGGGGCTGCCATGACGGGGCGGATCAAGAGAATCGTCAAGGACAAGGGCTTCGGGTTCATCCAGCCGGACGACGGCGGCGACGACGTCTTCTTCCACCGCTCCAGCCTCGGGGCGAGCCTGCAGTTCGACGACCTCCGCGACGGCGAGGAGGTGCAGTTTCAGGTGCGTCCCGGCGACAAAGGTCCTCGCGCGTTCGACGTGCGCGTCCGCTGAAGGAGCTTTCTTTCTTCACTCGGGCGATGGTGCTACAGGACGCGCTCGTGTCTCGCCTCGAAATCCGGTGACCTTCCGGCGAGGCCGGCGCTCTCCAGGGAGGACGGATGGCCTACATCATCACGAGACTCTGCCGAGACTGCGTCGACACCGGGTGTGTCGCCGTCTGTCCGGTCGATTGCATCTACAAGTACACGGGCGCCGACGCGGCGGCGTGGCCGAACCAGCTCTACATCCATCCCGACGAGTGCATCGATTGCGGAGCCTGCGAGCCCGAATGCCCGTGGCAAGCGATCTTCGAGGAAGAGGCCGTGCCGGACGTCTTCAAGGAAGACACCAAGCTGAACTACGCCGTCATGGAGAACATGGGCGATTTCAAGGTCGCGGAGCACCTCAAGATCGAGCACCCGACCGCGGATCAGGTCGAGGAGAACAAGCAGAAGTGGGGGCTCGCGAGCTGACCCCCCCAGGCGTCTTCGGATCCGGTGGGGACGGCGTGAGGCGGCCCCGTCAGGATTTCCGCAGCGACTTCAGCGACTCGTCGTGCATCTCCAGCAGGTCGTCGAGCATGGCGTACGACGTGAAGACCTCCGCCTGAGCGGTCTCGAGCTGGTTTTTCGCCTTCGCGAGCGCGACGTAGTCCTTGCGCTGCAGGCTGCCGACGACGTCCCCCATCGAGCTCTCGAGGTCCTTCCAACCCTGCAGATATTTTTGCTGCAGCTGCTGCACGTCCATCGTCACCGGCTCGAATTTCTCGACGTCGGCGATCAGGTCGTGCGTCGTCGGCAGCGAATCGCGTAGCGTGCGAATGACGAAGTCGTCGTCCGCATAATACGATTTCTTGACCCGCGCGAGCGCCGCGAGCACGATCTTCTCCTTCGGCTCCCACTGCTTGATGGCGGTGACGTAGGACTTGAGATCCTGGGCGACGGAATGCTGCTCCTGCTTCGCCGAAGTGCAGGCGAAGACCAGCCCGAGAAGGAGCAGCAGCGCAAGGCCGGGTGAGGGTCCCTGCCGGGTGAGGGTCCGCGCCGGGTGAGGGTCCCGCATCATAGGCTCGTCAGATACCGCGTGAGGGTGCGGACGCCGAACCCCGTCGCGCCCCGGGGCGAGTACGGGAGCTCTCTGTCGCTGTAGGCGGGACCGGCGATGTCGAGATGGGCCCAGGCGGCGCCGTCGACGAATTCCTGCAGGAAGAGCCCGCCGAGGATCGCGCCCGCGTACGCCCCGCCGATGTTCTTCAGGTCCGCGATCGAGCTCTTGAGGTCGTCGCGGTATTCCTTGACGAGCGGCAGCTGCCACAGTGGCTCGCCGGCGTCGCGGCCGTGACGTACGAGCGCGTCGACGAGCTCCGCCCGGTTCCCCATGATCCCGGCGACGTGAGTGCCGAGCGCCACCATGCAGGCGCCGGTCAGCGTGGCCAGGTCGATGATCACGTCGTGGCGCTCCTCGGAGGCGAGGGCGAGCGCATCCGCGAGCACCAGCCTTCCCTCGGCGTCGGTGTTCAGCACCTCGACGGTCTTCCCGTTACGATAGCGGATCACGTCGCCAGGCCTTTGCGCGCTGCCGCTCGGCAGGTTGTCCGTCGCGGGGAAGTAGCCCGTGACGTGGACCGGCGGCTTCAGCCGCCCGATGACGGACATCGTGGCGATCACCGCCGCCGCCCCGGCCATGTCGATCTTCATCGTCTCCATCGACTTCGCCGGCTTCAGCGAAAGCCCGCCGGAGTCGAAGGTGATTCCCTTGCCGACGATCGCCACGCGGGCACGCGGCTTGACGCGCGGCCGGTACGTCATGCGCACGAACCGCGGCTCGTCGGCACTGCCGCGGTTCACGGCGAGCAGGCCCTCGAGCCGGAGCGCGCGGATCTTCTTCGGACCCATCACCTCGACGCGGACGCCGCTCTTCTTGCCGATGGCGGCCGCGCGCCGCGCGAGCACGGCGGCGGACATCCGCGACGGCGGCTCGTTCACCAGGTCGCGAGCCTCGAAGATCGCCGGGACCAGCACGCGAAGCACGTCGAGTCCGCGCCGCACGCTGGCGATCTTGAGGTCCGGCCCGGCGAGCGTCAGCGACCGGCTCGCGGCGCGTCGTTCCTCGTCGGGCTTGCGGTAGCGGTCGAAGCGATAGCCCGCGAGCGCGAACCCCTCGGCGAGCGCGACCACCGCGTCCGTCTCCGCCCCGACGAAGAAGGCGCCGACCGCTGCGGTGTTCTCGGCGCGTGCGATGCGCGCCGCCTGGCCGCCGGCACGTCTCCAGGCGTCGAGGTTCACGTCCGCCTTCTTTCCGAGACCGATCAGCGCCAAGCAGCGGAGCCGGGACGAGACCGGCCGATGCACGAGCACCCTTCCTTCCTGGCCGTCGAACGAGACGTCGCGCGCGTGGCGAAGCACCGCTGCACGGCTCGGACGATCGAGCGCCCGGAGCGCCTGGCTCCGGATCTCGCCTTCGAAGAGCGGCAGGACCAGCAGGCTGGCACCGATCCGCAAAGGATCCGCGCCAGTCTGGACGTCGAAATCGACTTCGGTCACGCGGCTCCTCTCGACGGCAGGCATGTTCTGGCGCAATCCTCTAGCGCAAACGCGGATTGCTTGACACCTCGCGTACGGCTGTGGATCAGTCGCAGATTCATTCCGTAGATCTCGGTTCAGGAGGTTTCATGGACGAGACGATGCCCGAGCTTGGGAATGAGGAGTACTTCGAAGCCAAGGAAGCGAGCGGCCGGCCGTTCGACGAACGCATCTTCCGGCAGCCGATCACGGCGCTCGAGCCGGCGGCGCCGGTCTCGCTCGACGGCAAGGAGAGCGTGGCGGCGGCCGTGCACCTGATGCGAGAGCATCACATCGGCTGCGTGCTGGTGACCGACGAGGGCCGCCTGGCCGGCATCTTCACCGAGCGCGATCTCCTGCGGGAGGTCTGCGGGCTCGGCATCGATCTCGAGGGTACCCCGGTTGCCGAGCTGATGACGCCGGACCCGGAGAGCCTTCCACCGGATGCCGCCATCGCCTTCGCTTTGAACAAGATGTCGCTCGGCGGCTTCCGTCACGTGCCGCTCGTCGACGCGGAGCGCCGGCCCGTGGGGATCGTCTCGGTGAAGGACATCGTCGATTACGTGGTCGGCTTCTTCCCGAACGAGATCCTCACGGTGCCGCCCGAGCCGGGGCTCGACGTCGCCAGGGAGCGCGAAGGCGCCTGACCTCGGCCTTTTGATGGGCGACGGCGCGAGGTCCCGCCGTCAGCCGTCGCCGGCGGTCGCGCGCGGCTTCGACCAGAAGGTCTTCTGCGCGACGACCCAGACCACTGCGCCTGCCAACGCATAACCGGCAATGCCCTCGAGGAGGCCGAGGCCGCCGAAACCGACGAGCACCACCAGCACCAGGATCGTCGATACCACCGCGGCGATCCGCTCGATCCGCTCTTCGCGGTCGCGCTCGCGTACGACGTAGGCCGCGACCTCCGCGCCGCATCGCGGGCATCGCCCGGCCGGCTTGCGCACGAGCCGTTCCCCGCACCCGGGACACGGCGGATGGGTGACGAGCAACGGTTACCCGACGGTCCAGGTCTCGCCGCGCCGCAGGAGCTCGTCGACGTCGCCGTCGCCGAGCCGGGTCCGCGCCTCCGCGAGCTGCGCGGCGATCTGATCGTCGAAGCTCGGCCGCGTCAGGTCGAGGAAGACACCGACGGGTGTGGGAAAGTCCGGCGGTCCGATCCGCGACAGCAGATATGCGAGCGCGGCGTTGTGCTCGTCGTGAATCATCAGATGCGACTCGGGAATGTCCTCACCCAACGTCACGACCTCCGGCTCGAGCCGGCGGTTCAAACGAATCCCGCGATCACGGTTCTTGCCGAAGATCATCGGCTTGCCGTGCTCGAGGACGAGCTGCGCGTCGGCCTTCGTCGCCTTGTCGCTGACGTCGCTCCACGCGCCGTCGTTGAAGACGTTGCAGTTCTGCAGGATCTCGACGAACGCCGACCCGCGATGAGCGTGTGCGCGCCGCAGGATGTCCTGGACGTGCTTCGCCTCGACGTCGATCGTGCGCGCTACGAACGACGCTTCCGCTCCGAGCGCCACGGCGATCGGATCGAACGGGTAGTCGACGGATCCGAACGGGGTCGACTTGGTCACCTTGCCGACTTCCGACGTCGGCGAGTACTGGCCCTTGGTGAGCCCGTAGATGCGATTGTTGAAGAGCAGGATCTTGAGATCGACGTTCCGGCGGAGCGCGTGGATCAGGTGGTTGCCGCCGATCGACAGCGCGTCCCCGTCTCCGGTGACGACCCAGACGTGCAGGTCGGGACGGCTCGTCTTCAGGCCCGTCGCGATCGCGGGCGCGCGCCCGTGGATCGAGTGAAATCCGTACGTGTTCATGTAGTACGGGAACCGACTCGAACAGCCGATGCCGGAGACGAACACGAACTTCTCTCGCGGCACGCCGAACTCCGGCAGCACCTTCTGCACCTGCGCGAGGATCGCGTAGTCGCCGCACCCAGGGCACCAGCGGACCTCCTGGTCGGAGACGAAATCCTTCTTGCCGAGCTTGACCGCTGCTTCCGTCATCGTGGTTTCCTAATCCTTGAGCAGGCGGCGGATCCGCGACACCAGCTCGGAGATCTTGAAGGGGCGTCCCTGGACCTTGTTCATGCCGATGGCGTCCACGAGGAACTCCGCGCGCAGGATCTTCACCAGCTGACCCATGTTCAGCTCGGGCACCAGGATCTTGTCGAACCGAGCCATGATGTCGGGCAGATCCGAAGGCAGAGGATTCAGGTAGCGCAGCTGAACGTGGCCGACCGACTCGCCCTTGCGCGCGAGCTCCTGGACGGCCGCCTCGATCGCGCCGTACGTCCCGCCCCAGCCGATTACGAGCAGCTTGCCGTGGTCCGCTCCCGTCACCTTCGTCGGCGGGATGTCGCGCGCGATCCCGGCGATCTTGCGCGCGCGGATGCGGATCATCTGCTCGTGGTTCGCGGGTGAGTAGCTGACGTTGCCGGTCACGTGCTCGTGGGAGAGCCCGCCGACGCGGTGCTCGAGCCCCGGCGTTCCGGGACGCACCCACGGCCGCGCGAGCGTCCGCTCGTCACGCACGTACGGGAAGAACCCTTCGGGGTTCGTACGGAACTCCATCGCGATCGACGGCAGGTCCGCGAACGAAGGAAGCTTCCAGGGCTCGGCGCCGTTCGCCAGATACCCGTCGGTCAGCAGGATCACGGGCGTCATGTACTGAACCGCGATGCGGGCGGCCTCGAAGGCCATGTCGAAGCAATCGGAAGGCGTGATCGCCGCGAGCACGGGGAGCGGCGCCTCGCCGTGACGCCCGTACATCGCCTGCAGGAGATCCGCTTGCTCGGTCTTCGTCGGCATCCCGGTCGACGGGCCCGCCCTCTGGATGTCGACGATCACCATCGGCAGCTCGACCGTGATGGCGAGGCCGATCGTCTCCATCTTGAGATTCATGCCCGGGCCGCTGGTGGTCGTCACCGCAAGCGAGCCGCCGAAGGCCGCACCGAGCGCCGAGCCGACGGCGGCGATCTCGTCCTCGGCTTGGAACGTGGTCACTCCGAAGTTCTTGAAGGCCGACAGCTCGTGGAGAATGTCGCTCGCCGGCGTGATCGGATAGCTGCCGAGGAAGAGCGGCAGCCCCGCTTTGCGCGCAGCGGCGACGAGCCCGAGAGCGGTCGCCGTGTTGCCGGTGATGTTGCGGTAGAGGCCGGGCGAGATGGTCGCCGGCTTCACCTCGTAGGAGACGGCGAACATCTCCGTCGTGTCGCCGAAGTTGAAGCCGGCACGGAGCGCCCGCGTGTTGGCCTCGAGCACGTCCGGGAGCTTCTTGAACTTCGACTGCACCCACTTGAGCGTCGAGTCGATCGGCCGGTGAAACAGCCACGAGACCATCCCGAGGCAGAAGAAGTTCCGGCAGCGGAGCGCCTCGCGGTTCGAGAGTCCGACTCCCTGAAGCGCGGCGATCGTGAGCTTCGTCACGTCGACGGGAAAAAGCTGATAGCCGACGAGCGAGCCGTCCTCGAGCGGGTTCGCCGTGTAGCCCGCGCGGCTCAGGTTCTGCTTGTTGAACTGCTCGGTGTTGACGATGAGGATGCCGCCGGGTTTGAGGTCGCCGAGGTTGACCTTCAGCGCGGCCGGGTTCATCGCCACCAGCGCGTCGACGTCGTCGCCGGGCGTGAAGACCTCGTCGGTGGCGAAGTTCACCTGGAATGCGCTCACGCCGGCGAGGGTACCCGCGGGGGCGCGGATCTCGGCCGGGAAGTCCGGCAACGTACTGATGTCGTTCCCCATGAGCGCCGACTCGGTGGTGAACTGCATGCCGGTCAGCTGCATGCCGTCGCCGGAATCGCCCGCGAAGCGGATGACGACGTTCTTCCGCTCCTCTACCGGCTTGGCGGAGGCAACCTGATTCTCTGGCGGGGGAACAGCCATCTCGTCCTCTCTCCTCTCGTCGGCGAACGAGCCGGCGAAGCCGACTCCGTCTCCGGCCGCCGAAGCGGTTCGCCCGGCCGGCCGGAGACTTACGGGAACATATCGCCGGCTCGGGAGAGATTCAACGGACCGACCGAGCGGTCCGGGGCAGGCGCGAAAACGCCGGCGTCTCGAACGAACGCACGGCGCTCGACCGTCCCAAGAGTGGCGGTTCCACCTCGAGCGCTCGAGGAACGCACGCCCCGTTCGGACGGAAGGATGCTAGCCGCCGGGCACGCCACTCGACGAGGCCGCGGCGAACGTAGGCGGGGTTCAAGCCGAGCATGTCGCAGACGCTGGAAAACGAAAAGAACCAGCCGGGAAACTCCTGAAAGATCCACTGCTCTGCCTCGCCGAACGCCTGCCGGGCGGCCGGGTCGACGCTGTCGAGCTGTTTCATGTAACAGTCCACCGCGTCGGCCAGCACCGCCGCGATCAGACGCTTTTCACCCTGGACGTACGGCTTCTGCCGCAAGCTCTCGAAGAACTGGGACGGAAGCACGGTGTCGGGCTGGAACCCCGCCGGAGCAGGGCTTTCTTCCGACACCACGGAACGCGATTCGGCCATCGCACCTCACCTTCTACGGCTCGCGGTCAGGCGAGCACGTCACGGCATGTCGCCGCGTCTTTGGACGAAAGCCGCCCGGAGGCTATTCACCGGGCGAACGGTCATCGGCCAACCCCGAGTCGAACCCGCTCTGGCCGCTCAAACGGAAAAAGAGTTTCCGCAGCCGCAGCTGCGCTTCACGTTCGGGTTCGTCAGATGGAATCCCGACTCCATCAGGCTCTCGGCGTAGTCGAGCTCGCTACCATGCAGGTAAAGATAGCTCTTCCGGTCCGCGAATACCTTGGCGCCCTCGAGCTCGAAGACGCGGTCCCCTTCCCGGTGGACCCCGACGTCCATCTTGTACTGCAGGCCCGAGCAACCGCCACCCACGACCTTCAGCCGCAGGCCTTCGGCCTCCTTGCCGTCCACGAGAGAACGGATCTTGCGAGCCGCGTTGGCCGTGACCGTGATCACGCTCCGTCTCCTACGGCGACCGTGGATCCGGCGGCGGGACGGTAGAACGGCGACAACGCGCGCAGGCGACTCACCTCGGCCGCGACGCGCTCGATCACGCGATCGACCTCGTCTTCGGTCGTCTGGCGCCCGAGGCCGAAGCGGACCGAGCCGTGCGCCAGGTCGTCGCGGAGCCCGATCGCTCGAAGCACGTGCGAGGGCTCGAGTGTGGCGGAAGTGCACGCCGACCCCGAGGACAGCGCGACGTCGCGGTCGAGGGCCATCAGCAGAGAGTCCGCCTCGACGCAGGCGAAGCTCACGTTCAGGTTTCCGGGCAGCCGCTCGAGCGGGTGTCCGTTGGCGGCGACCTGGTCGACGCGCTGAGCGATCCCCTCCCAGAGCCGGTCGCGGAGCCGGCGCAGGCGACCCGACTCCTCGTCGAGAAGCGATCGCGCGAGCTCACAGGCGCGTCCGAAGCCGACCGCCCCCGGGACGTTCAGCGTACCGGAGCGGAGACCGCGCTCGTGGCCGCCACCTTCGATCTGCGGCGCCAGACGGACCCGCGGGCCGCGCGACCGCACCCAGAGGGCGCCGATGCCCTTCGGGCCGTACATCTTGTGTGCCGAGAACGACAGCAGGTCGAGTCCGAGCGCCTCGGCGTCGATCGGCACCTTGCCGACGGCCTGGGTGGCATCGCTGTGGAAGAGAACGCCCTTCGCCTTGGCGATCCTCGCGATCGCGCCGATCGGCTGCAGCGTGCCGATCTCGTTGTTCGCCGCCATCACCGTGATCAACACGGTGTCCGGCGAGATCGCCGCCACCACCGCCTCGGGGTCCACCCGACCGTACCCGTCGACCGGCAACCAGGTGACCCGCGCGAGCCCCTTCTTCTCCAGAGCCCGGCACGGATCGAGCACCGCCCGGTGCTCGGTCACGCAGGTGATCACGTGATTGCCCCGCTCGCGGTGGAACTCGAGCACCCCCTTGATCGCCAGGTTGTTCGACTCGGTGGCGCCGCTCGTGAGCACGATCTCCTTCGCAGAGCCGCCGATCGCCCGCGCGATCCGTCCTCGCGCCTCGTCGACCGCGGACTCCGCTTCCCATCCGTACGGGTGTGTCCGGCTCGCGGCGTTGCCGAAATGCTCCCGGAAATAGGGCAACATCGCGTCGAGGACACGCGGGTCGACCGGCGTCGTGGCGTGATAATCCATGTAAATCGGGCGGTTCACGTCGAGCTTGCTTCCTGACCGGTATCCCGCTCGCGCTCGGGCGAGTCAACGTCGATGTTGCCCGCCGCCCGCAGCACGGGGGCGAGCCATCGCCCGGTGTGCGACCGCGGCGACGCGGCGATCTCCTCCGGCGTTCCGCTGGCGACGACCTCGCCGCCCGCGGCTCCGCCTTCGGGTCCGAGGTCGATGACGTGATCGGCGACCTTCACGACGTCGAGGTTGTGCTCGATGATCAGCACGGTGTTGCCCCCGTCCGCCAGCCGCGAAAGCACCCGCAGGAGGCAGTCCACGTCGGCGAAGTGTAGCCCGGTCGTCGGCTCGTCCAGGACGTAGAGGGTGCGGCCGGTGGCGCGGCGCGAGAGCTCGCGGGCGAGCTTGATCCGCTGTGCCTCGCCGCCGGAGAGCGTGTTCGCTGGCTGTCCGAGACGGACGTAGCCGACACCGACGTCCTCGAGCGTCGCGAGCTTCTCCGCGATCGGCGGAACCGCCGCGAAGAACTCGCGCGCCTCGGCGACGCTCGTGTCGAGCACCTCGGCGATCGACCGCCCCTTGTAGCGGACCTCGAGCGTGTCGCGCGCGTACCGGGTTCCCCCGCACTGCTCGCAAACCACGAACACGTCGGGAAGGAAGTGCATCTCGATGCGGATCAGACCCTCGCCGGCGCAGGCTTCGCAGCGTCCGCCCTTGACGTTGAACGAGAAGCGTCCGGGTCCCCAGCCCCGCAGGCGCGCGTCGGGGGTTTGCGAGAAGAGCTCTCGGATCGGTGCGAACAGGCCGGTGTAGGTCGCCGGGTTCGAGCGCGGCGTGCGGCCGATCGGCGACTGGTCCATGACGATGACCTTGTCGAGGAGCTGCCAACCCTCGATCGCATCGAACGAGCCCGGCCTCGCCCTTCCCTGCCGGAGCTTCTCGGCGACCGCGGGAACCAGCGTGTCGATGACGAGCGAGCTCTTTCCCGATCCGGAGACGCCGGTCACGCAGGTGATGGTTCCGAGCGGAATCTCGACGTCGATCGCCTTCAGGTTGTTCGCGCGCGCGCCCGTCAGCTTGAGGCTCCAGCCGCCGCCCGTGCGGCGCACGCGGGGCAACGGGACGAGCTTTCGTCCAGACAGGTACGCCCCGGTCAAAGACTCGGGCGCGCGCTCGATCTCGGCGGGAGAACCCTCGGCGATCACCCGGCCGCCGCTTTCGCCGGCCCCGGGCCCCATGTCGACGACGTGATCGGCCGCGAGAATGGTCTCTCGATCGTGCTCGACGACCACGACGGTGTTGCCGAGGTCGCGCAGGCGCTTGAGGATCTCGAGGAGCTTCGCGTGATCGCGTGGATGGAGGCCGACCGACGGCTCGTCGAGGATGTAGAGGACGCCGACCAATCCGGAGCCGACCTGCGTCGCCAGCCGGAGCCTCTGCCCTTCGCCTCCGGAAAGCGTGGCGGCCGCCCGGTCGAGCGTCAGGTATCCGAGTCCGACCTCGAGCAGGAAGCGCAGGCGCGACCCGATCTCGGCGACGAGCCGGCGGGCGATCTCTCGCCGTTGCGGGCCGAGGTCGAGCCCCTCGATGAACGGCAGCAGCTCGTCCGCCGGCATCCGGCTCATGGCGACCACGTTCTTTCCGCCGACGAACACCCACTCCGCCTCCCGCCGCAGGCGCGTGCCGTTGCACGTGGCGCACGGATGAGCGCTCAGGTACTCGGAGAAGCGCTCGCGCGCGGCCTCTGGGCCATCGTCGCGCGCACGCCGCTCGAGAAGGCCGATCACGCCGGGAAATGGCCGCGAGACCGTGAAGGTGCGGCCGCCCTTCTCGTGAACGAAGTCCACTGCCTGTTCGCCGGTACCGGAGAGGATCGCCCGGCGCGTCGCCTCGGGGAGATCGCGGAACGGCGTGTCGAGGTCGAAGCCGAGCGCACGCCCGAGAGCCGCGAGGAGGTCCACGTGGTACGCCGACGGCGCGCGGCCCCAAGGTGCGATCGCGCCTCGCCGGAGCGTCCTGGTGTCGTCGGGGACGATCCGCTGGGGGTCGAAGAACGGGATCTCACCGAGGCCCTTGCAGGTCGGGCAGGCACCGTGGGGACTGTTGAAGGAGAACAGGCGCGGTGAGAGCTCGGCGTAGGACACGCCGCAGTCCGGGCACGCGAGGCGGCGGCTGAAGACGACCTCCTCGACGGTTCCGCCGCGATCGACGTCGACGCGGCAGACCTCGCTGCCGTAGCGGAGTGCGACCTCGACCGAATCGGCGAGACGCTTCTCGACGCCCGGCTTGATCACCAGCCGGTCGACGACGACCTCGATCGTGTGGCTTCGGTTCTTGGCGAGCGGGATCTCCGACTCGAGGTCCACGAGCTCGCCGTCGACGCGCACGCGAACGAATCCCGCACGCCGGAGCTCCTGGAGCTCGCGGCGAAATTCGCCCTTCCGGCCCCGTGCGATCGGCGCGAGCACCACGATCCGGGTTCCTTCGCCGAGCTGCATCAGGCGGTCGACGATCTCCGGGATCGTCTGCGAGGAGATCGGCTTGCCACAGCGGAAGCAGTGAGCCTCGCCCACGCGGGCGTAGAGCAGACGCACGAAGTCGTAGATCTCGGTCACGGTTCCGACGGTCGAGCGCGGGCTCCGGGCGAGCCCCTTCTGCTCGATCGCGATCGCCGGCGAGAGCCCCTCGATCGAGTCGACGTCCGGCTTCTCCATCTGCTCGAGGAATTGCCGCGCGTAGGCGGAGAGCGACTCGACGTAACGCCGCTGGCCTTCCGCGTAGAGCGTGTCGAAGGCGAGAGACGATTTCCCGGACCCGGAGAGACCGGTGACGACGATCAGTCGATCGCGCGGCAGCTCGAGCGAGACGTTCTTCAGGTTGTGCTGACGGGCACCACGGATGCGGATCGGGTCGAGCGATTTCGTCACGACCGCCGCCGCCGCAGGGTGAGCGCCATTCGCCCCGCCAGGGCGATCGCCGCCGCCATGCTCGAATCGTCGGCGCGGCCGCGGCCGGCGATGTCGAACGCCGTGCCGTGATCCGGCGACGTGCGCGGGAACGGCAGTCCGAGCGTGACGTTCACGCCGTCGCTGAAGTGCAGCAGCTTGAACGGGATCAGCCCCTGATCGTGGTAGAGCGCGACCACCGCATCGAACTCCCCGGCACGGGCGCGATGAAAGACGGTGTCCGCCGGGTACGGTCCCGAGACGGCGAGACCGCGGCGGCGCGCGCTCGCGACCGCCGGCGCGACGATTCGCTCGTCCTCGTCGCCGAAGGCGCCACCCTCTCCCGCGTGCGGGTTGAGCCCCGCGATTGCGATCCGCGGGCGGCGAACGCCGAAGTGACGGCGAAGCGCGGCGGCGGCGATGGTCGCCGTGGCGGCGATCCGAGGAGCGTCGAGCGAGCCCGGCACTGCGGCGAGCGCGACGTGCGTGGTCACCAGCACGACGTTGAGCGAGGCGCCGGCCATCATCATGCGCACGTCGGCGTCACCCGCGAGCCGAGCGATCACCTCGGTGTGGCCGGGAAACTCGTGACCGGCATCCTGGATCGCTCGCTTGCTGACCGGAGCGGTGACCACGGCGGCGGCGCGTCCTCTCTGGACCGCCGCCACCGCCTCCAGGATCGAGCGGTACGCGGCTTCCGCGCCCTCACGCGACGGACGCCCGGCCCGGCGCTGACCTGCCGCCAGCGAGCCGATCTCGACGACCTCGTCCCGCAGCGGGATCGCCAGCCGCCGGGCCGTGTCGGCGAAGACGGCCGGGTCGCCGAAGAACACGGGCCGCACCTGGCGACGGATCGCACGGCGGGCGCAGGCGCGGAGCGCGACCTCCGGACCGATCCCGGCAGGGTCGCCCATGCTGATCGCGACCACCGGACGATCGTGGCCCCCGCGCGCGTCGACGTCAGAGCTTGATCTCGACGTAGTGGCGCTTCTTCAGGTCCTCGGAAAGCCAGCGCGCGTACCGCGCTTCGAGGGCCTCGTTGTAGAGCTTGTCCTTGATCTCCTTCGACACCGCCGCGACCGGACGGTAACCCTCGGCCGTCCGTTTCTCCACCTGAATCAAGTGGACGCCGACATCGGTCCGGATCGGCTGGCTGACCTCGGCCTCCTGCAGCGTCGGCAGCACCGCCTCGAACTGCGGCAGCACCTGAGCGGGATCGATCTCGCCGAGATCACCCCCCTGAGCGGCGGCGGCATCCTCCGAGTAGAGCTTCGCGAGCTTGGCGAACTCCTCCTTGCCGTCGACCAGTCGCTTGCGGAGCTCGCGGGCGCGGGCGAACGTCGCCTCGACCACCTCGCGCGGCGCGTTCGGCGTGAGCCGCAGAACGATGTGGCGGAGGCGGACTCGCGAGGAGAGGTAGTAGTCCTTCTTGTGCGCCTCGTAGTAGCGTTCGATGTCCTCGGGCGTGATGTTCACGCGGCCGCGGATCTCCTTGTTCAGGAGCTGGAGCTTCTCGATCTCCTTCTTCACCTGCGCGCGATAGGTGTCGAACGACACGCCTTCCTGCTCCAGAGCGTCCTTCAGCTGCTTGTCGCTCAGCCGGTTCTGCCCGCGGACCTGCTTGATGTAGTGGTCGATCTCCTCGTCCCTGACGGCGATCTTCTGCGCGGCGATCTCCTTGGTGAGGAGCTTCTCGGTGATCAGCGCGTCGAGCGCGTCCTTCTTGGTCTTGATGCCGGCGCGGTCGAGCTCCGGGGAACGGTTGCCGATGAAGCTCTCGAGCTCGTACATGGTGATCGGATCGCCATCGACGGTGGCGACGACGCGGTTCACCAGATCGGCGCGGGCGAGACCGAGCGTCCAGCCGACGAGCACCGGGACCAGCAGCCAGCTTCTTTTCACGCGTGTACCTCCCATGGACCGTTCTCGCCCTCGGCGTTCCGGTCCTCGATGGCGCCGACGGCGCGCAGCACCGACAGCACCTCCGCGGCGACCCCTTCGAGGTCGATGCGCGACGTCGGGAAGGTGATCTCACGGTCCGGCGTCACGCGCCAGCCGCGATGACGCACGTCGGCGACCAAGACCATCAACCGCTCGGGGTCGATCGGGCTCTTGTCGTGGAAGCGGATCGCGAGCCGACCGCCGTGCCGTCGCAGGCGGACGACGAGCGCTTCCTTCAAGCGCCGGCGGAGGTCCATCATCTGGAAGAACGTCACCACGCGCATCGGCGGAGGTCCGAACCGGTCCCCCATCTCGTCCCTGAGCTCGTCGAGCTCCTCGGCGGTCGCCGCTCGGGCCAGGCGCTTGTACAGCACCAGCCGCTGGCTGACGTCCGGTACGTAGTCCTCGGGGATGAAGGCCGCGATGCCGATCTGGATCTCGGGCTCGACGTCGACGGTGAGGGTCTCGCCGCGGAGCTCGCGGATCGCCTCGTCGAGCATCCGCGTGTAGAGGTCGAAGCCAACGGCGGCGACGTGGCCGGACTGCTCCCGGCCGAGCAGGTTTCCCGCGCCGCGGATCTCGAGGTCGTGCATCGCCAAGCGAAAGCCGCCGCCGAGATCGTCGAGAGAGGCCAGCGCCTCGAGACGCTTCTGCGCGTCGCGCCCGAGCAGCGTCTCGCCCGGGATCAGCAGGTAGGCATACGCGCGCTGACTCGAGCGGCCGACGCGGCCGCGGAGCTGGTAGAGCTGCGCGAGCCCGAACTGGTCCGCTCGGTCGACGAAGATGGTGTTCGCGTTGGGAATGTCGAGGCCCGATTCGATGATCGCCGTCGTCACCAGCACGTCGGTGCGCTTCTCGAGGAAGTCGAGCATGACGCGTTCCAGCGATCGGCCGTTCATCTGCCCGTGCGCCACGGCGAAGCGGGCCTCCGGAACCAGCTCCTCGAGGCGCCGTGCGAAGCGGGCGATCGTCT
>JAXDLK010000364.1:0-8849 GCA_034666665.1 Candidatus Binatota bacterium | reverse complement strand
ACGAGACAGACGAACGCCAGCGTGGCGATCACGTTGCCGAAGCGGAAGCCGGCGTGGAGCAGGATCAGCAGCACGGAAAGCGTGCCGAGCGAGAGGTGGGAGACGTACCAGGTCTGCAGGCGTCCGCCCCACTCGCGGCGCTGGAGGACGAGTCTCGGAGCGGCGCCCCTGCCGCTCTCGATCCGTGCCTCGATCGTCCGGCCGACGCGGTTGTTCTTCAGGATGCGCTTCGTCTCGCGCCGGATCGCGCGGAGATCCTGGCCGGGGTTGCGCATGAGGCTCCGCCCGAGCGCCTGCAGCTGCTCGAGCGCGAGCCGCTCACGAGCGATCAGGGCCTTCCGCTCGTCGGTCTGGACCTCGATCGGGCGGCTCGCTCGGGCGATGAACCGCCGCCGCCAGCTGTACATGCCGGCGACGACCATCGCGATCGTGCCGAGCAGACCGAGCGTGTAGCCCATCGGCGATCGGCCGGACGGCAGCGCGCCGCCTGCACGGCCGAGCGTGAGATACGCCGCGACCAGAGCCACGGCCGCGATCACCGACAGCACCCAACCGCGTTTCGCGAGGGGGTTCATTCTCGCGGCTTCGTCAGACCCGTCCGGCGATGATGCGGTCGAGCTCGTCGGCCCGGTAGCGCTTGATCGCGCCGGTCGGACAGTTGCTCACGCAAGCAGGGAAGAGGTGTGCCTTGTCGAGATCGCACTTGACCGGAATCCTCTTGAGCTTCGGCCGCTTGTCCGTCGCCTCGGGAACGCCGGGGGCGTGCGTTTGCGGCCGCAACAGCTGGAAGAGCGTCGGCACCGGCGGGCGGCCGATCTCGTCGGTATCGACCATGGTGATGTTGCCGTACGGGCAGCGCTGCGCGCAACCGCTGCAGCCGATGCAGCTCTCGGTGAAGTAGATGTCGCCGTCCTTGTCGCGCTTGATGCCCCCCGACTTGCAGAGCAGGCAGGCCGGATCCTGGCAGAAGCGGCAGGCGGTCGGCAGCAGGAACTCCTCGAACGTGACGCCCTTGCGGATCAGGCGCGAGAAGCCGTCGTCGTGAGCGGCGGCGCACGCCGTCACGCAGTTGTCGCAGCGCACGCAGAGGTTCTCGTCGATGACGATGACGTCGAGGTTCGGCATCACCTCGGCCTGGAATTCGAGGCGCTTGCCGATGAACGTGACGTTCTGGATCATGTCCGCGTCGAGCTTGCGGATCGAATCGAGCGCCGCCGCCTCGGCCGCCGCCGCCGGGTTCCCCTGCACGATCGCGCGGAACTCGGCCCCGGGCAGCACGAGCGCCTCGACGCGGCTGACGGCGACGGCGCTGGCGCCGCGCGCAGCGCCGGTGAGGACTCCGGCCTCGCCGAAGCAGTCGCCCTCGACCAGGTAGGCGAGCACCCGCGGGGTATTGCTGTCCGGCTTCATGATCTTCACGAAGCCGTCGGAGATCACGAACACGTCGTCCGAGGGGTCGCCTTCCTCGAAGATCCCCTCGCCCACGTCGAACCCCCGCGTCTGCGCCTTCTCGAGCAGCCGGCGGAACTCGTCGTCCGACGCGAAGCGGAGCGCGGGGATCCGGCGCACCAGGACGCGCACGGCACGCGCGACGTAGTCCCGCAGGAACACCGTGCGGAAGCTCTCGTGCTGCGCTGTCAGCTCCTGCACGATGAACTGCGGGATCAGCAGCAGCAGGGACGGCGCCAGCGTCTGGACGCTGGTCAGGTGCGCGTTCATCGACAGCGCGGAATGCTCGCCGAAGAAGCTGCCGTCGGCGAGCTCCTCGATCGGCAGCGTGGCGGAGCGGTCGGCATCGAGCGCGTAGCTCGTGCTCGTACGGACGCGCCCTCGGAGGAGGATGTAGAGATGCTCGCCGAAGCTCCCCTCGGCGAAGACCACCGCGCCCGACGGCACCTCCCAGAACTCGCCGTGCTCGACGAGGGCGTCCTTGACCAGCACCTTGATCGGCTTGCCGACGCCCGGACGCGTCTCGTAGGCGGCGTCGAGGATGTCGCGGAAGAGCTCGAGCTTCGCGAAGTAACCGAGCTTCTGCTCGTCGCTCAGCGAGATCGGCCGCGCCTCGCCCCCCGCGGTCGCCCGAAACGTGGGACGGTGCTCATCCGCGGATTCGAGGAGCGCCACCAGTCCGCGTTACTACTAGAAGGGGATTCGGACACGCAAGCTCGGTGCGCGCATCCCGGCGCGTTCGACACGGAAGCGCGGCGAGCGGACGTCAGGCAGGAGCTGGAGCGGAGCGCCGCCGTCCGGACGCTCGACGCAACTTCTGCGAGCGCCCGGACGAAGGCAGAAAGACGGAATTCAGGAGGCGAGGCCGCTCAGGGCGCGGTGCCTCCGGTTGCCGGGGTCTCGGCCGGTGCCGTGGTACCTTCCGTGGCGGTTCCGCCGCCGCCGGACTGGCAGGCGGTGACGACCACCATCATCCCGAGCAACGAAGCAGCCACCAGCGTCTTCACGATCTTCATCATCGACCTCCTTTCGCGCTCCTCCTCGCGAGGAACGTCACCGACCCGGTAGAACGCACGAGCACGGGGAGAGTCGCGAGCCGGAGACCGTTCCGGCCGAGGGGCAACGCCGATCGACGGGTCTCCGGCGAACGGAAAACGTGGGGAAGCGGGGGGTTGCGTCAGACGTTCGTGCGCTCGAGGACGTCGTAGAGCTCGCGCCATTTCCGGTATCGTTCCGGGTAGCGACCGGGATCGCTCCTCGGCAGCTCGACCTGGCGTACCATCGCCCTCTCCGCGGCCGCGACGTCGGCATGGAGCCCGCTCCCCGCCGCCGCCAGCACGGCGCAGCCGAGGGACGCGCTCTCGGCAACCGCGGCGACGCTCACGGAACGCTCCGTCACCTGGGCCACCAGCCGGCCGACGAGAGGCGTTTGCGTCATGCCGCCGCTGAGCGTCACTCCGTCGATGGCGGAGCCGGCGACCGCCTCGATCTGCTCGAGGTTCGCGCGCACGGCGAAGGCCAGGCTCTCGAGGAATCCGAGCAGCAGCTCGGCACGGCCGGGACGTGGCCGCCCGAACGGGTACGGGAACAGGATGCCCGCGGGCTTGCCCGGGTTGAGCGTCCGCAGGTTGAAGATCGAGGGACCGAAGTAGCTGAACACCGCGCCATCCGGATCCGCGGCGGCGGCTTCGGCGGCGATACGCTCGTAGGTGCCCGCGGTCTCGGCGCTCACGCCGAGGAGCTCGAGCAGCCAGCGGTACGCCTTGCCGCCGTCTCCCGCATTGCTCTCGAGCACGAACCGCCCGGGCAGGACGTGAGCACCGGCCCAGAGGTAGCGGTCGAGATCGACGAACGGACGGGCGGAGACCAGCTGCACCGGCGCCGTCGTCCCGAGCACGGCTCCGGCGGAGCCGACGGCCGTGACGCCGCTGCCGAGGAGCGCGCACTGCGTATCGGCTCCGCCGGCATAGACGGGAGTGCCCTCGAGGAGCCCCATCTGTCGTGCGGCCGCCGGACGGACGTGGCCGGCGAGATCGCCCGGCGTCACCAGCCGCGGCAGCACTTCCCGCGGAATGTCGAACGCGGCCAGGATCTCGTCCGACCAGTCGCCGCGCTCGAGGTCGTAGAGCATCGATTCGCCCGCGTTCGTCGGCTCGGCGACGCGCTCCCCCGTGAGCTTCCACGTCACCCAGTCGCTGATCATCAGGACGCCCGCGATCGGCTCCGCGGGGAAGCGCTTTCGCCACCAGAGGTAGCGAGCCAGCGGAAAGATCAGCGGAGGCGTGTGCCCGGTGATGCGGTACGCGCGCTCGAGACCGATGCGCTCGGCGATCTCGACTCCTTCGAGCGCTCCGCGTGCGTCGAAGTTCGGCGCCGCGAGGAGCTCGCGGCCGGCGCGGTCGAGGAAGACGCAGCCTTCACGCTGGCTGGTCGCCGCGACGCCGGCGACGTCCGCCGGAGCCACTCTCGCGCGCTCGAGCGCCGCGCGCGTCACATCGCAGAGCGCTCCCCAGAAGACGTCCGGATCGAAGCGGTGCCCCGGCGCGAGGTCGCCGGGAAAATCGGTGCGCTCGTAGGTCCACTCGCGCGCCACGCACGCGAGCAGCGCTCCGCCGGAGTCGAAGACGGCGGCGCGGCCGCTGCCGGTGCCCGCGTCGAGAGCGAGCAAGCAGGCGCTCATCCCGCGAGCGCCCCGGGGTTGCAGAGGTGCCTCGGACGGCGGCCGGCGAGCAGGTCCTCGATGCCGTCGACGATCATCCGGCTCTGGCGGATCACCGTCTCACGGGTGTTGCCGCCGTAATGCGGCAGCACGAGGACGTTCGGCAGCGAGAGGAATCGCTCGCCCCGCCGGACCGGCTCGTGAGAGAGGACGTCGAGACCCGCGCCGGCGATGCGGCCGGAGCACAGGCCTTCGTAGAGCGCATCCTCGTCGAGGATCCGCGCCCGCGCGAGGTTCATCACCACGGCCCCCGGGCGGAGCGCCCGGATCCGCTCCGCGTCGAGGAGGTTCACCGTCTCGGGGGTCTCCGGACAGTGGACGGTGAGGACGTCGCATTCACGCACGATGCGATCGGGATCGGCCGTCTCCGCGCCCGCCGCCGTGACCGTCGATTCCGGAACGTAGGGATCGAACACGAGCACGCGCGCATCGAATGCGGCCACCAGTCGAGCGACCCTCCGGCCGATGGCTCCGAAGCCGACGACCCCCACCGTCTTGCCGGCGAGCTCGACGCCCACGTACCGCGAGTAGGCGCCGAGGTAATCGCCAGGGCGCTCGAAGTCGAGTCGCCCGCTCCGGAGCTCGTGGTGCACCTCGTGGACGTGGCGGAGGACGGAGAGAATGAAGGTGACGGTCAGCTCGGCGACTGCTCCGGCGTTCCGCGCCGGCGCGAAGATCACCGGGATGCCGCGCGCAGTCGCGAGATCGAGCCGGACGTTCAACGGGTCGCCGCGGGCGGCGCCGATGATCGCGAGCTTCGTGCCCTCGATCACCTCCTCGTGAACCAGGTCCGCCTCGACGATCAGCACGTCGGCGCCGACGTCGCGGATACGCCGCGCGAGCTCCTCGCCGGCGAAAAAGACCTTGTGGGTGACGCGCCAGTCCTCGTGGACGACGTCCATCATCGTCGCCAGCCGCGCGAGCGCCGCGGCGTCGAAGCTCGCGGTGACGTACGCCTTCATTCCCGGTCCGGCGCCGCTCTCCCGCGTCGGGCGCTCACGTCAAGCGCGGAGCTGGTCGCGGAGCAGCATCGCCGAGAGCCGCGCGAGATGGCCGCGCACGCGCTCGGCGATGCGCGGCTCGCGCACGCTGCCGCCGAGGATCGCCTGGTACTGGCGGCTGTCGAGCACGAACAGCAGGAGAGCGCTGTGGACCGTCAGCATCAGGAGCTGGGCATCGATGTCGCGGATGCGCTTGCCGCTCGCCTCCTTGACCCAGCCCGCGAAGAGCCGCCACGCGGGAACCAGGATCTCGTGCTCGATCTCCTCGCCGACCGCCTCGTCCTCGAGGATGCGGCGGAGCAGCAGGCGCGGCAGGTTCGGGTTCGCCACGAAGAAGTCGTAGATGCGGCCGATCGCGCGCTCGTGGACGGCGCGCGAGTCCTCACCCGCGGCCGCCTGCACCGACGACTGCGAGATCTCCACCAGACGCTCGTAGATGTCGCGGAAGACCGCGAAGTAGAGCTTCTCCTTCGACTCCCAGTGGTAGTGCAGGCTCGAGATGTTCACGCCCGCTCGCGAGGCGATCTCGCGGGTCGACGCGCCGTCGAACCCTCGGGCAGCGAAGACCTCCTCGGCCGACTGGAGGATGCGCGCCTTGGTCGAGGCTGCGCCGCTCCGCGCCCGCTCGGAGACGGGCGTGGCGGGGGGCTCCGGCGTCGATTCGATCTTCTGATTCAATCGTTCGATTGATTAGGGGCTCGGCGGCGGCCGGTCAAGAAATCCCTGGTGGTCGGGGATGAATAATCGGCGCACCCCCGGCGTCGAATGTTGCGAACCTCCCCGCCGTCGTGCGGTCAGACGCCGCGGCGGGATCCTCCCCTCCTTCAGGGCGCGGCGGAGACATGGGGTCTTCGTCGCGCCCTTTTTCTCTAGCCGCCTTTGGCACGACCCTCCCACGCTCCAGGCGCGGCGGAGACATGGGGTCTTCGTCGCGCTTCTTTTTGATCGGGGGGCCCGTGCGGTGCTCGGGGGCTACGCCCGCTGCGCTTCTCCGATACCCCCCGAGCCCCCGCGCCCGGCGCGGCGCATGTCCGCGCCGAGCCTTTTCGCGTAGGCCCTGCGTTGACACCCCTGACCGATTGGTTTAACCGACCGGTTAGTCAATCTTAACGATTGTAGACTCACCGGTCAGTCAGGGGGCGGCGATGACCAGCGAGAACCAGCAGTTCGGAGACGAGCTCTGGGGCATCATCGGCGAGGAGCTCGCTCATCTTCAGGAAAGAAACCGCTTCATGCGGGGTCTTTTCATGGGTGAGCTCGAGCGCGACCGGATGAAGCTCTGGGCCAAGCAGCTCTTCCTCCTCACCCGCACGGGCCCCCGCTTCCTTTCCGCGATCCACTCCAACTGCGAGGACTTCGAGGTCGCGTCCTGGCTGGTTCAGAACCTCTACGAGGAGTACGGCGAGCTGGCGGAGGGGCGCGACCATCCCTCCCTCTGCCGCAATTTCGGGCGGGCACTCGGGATGAGCGTCGAGGAGCTCGAGGCCGGGCCGATCCTCAAGCCGACCCGCCGCTTCGTCGACTTCTGCTTCGACGTCACGCGAAACCGGCACTACGTCGAGTCGCTCGCCGGGATCGGCGTCGCTCTCGAGGGTGTGTCGGCGCGGGGTGCCCCCATGGTCGGCGCGGCGCTGAAGCAACACTACGGCTTCGGTGATCGCGACGTCGAGTTCTTCACCGCGCATTGCGAGCTCGACATCGAGCACAGCGAGAAGACCCTCTCCTTCGTCGTCCGCCACGCGTCGACTCCCGAGCTCCGGGAGCGCGTGAAGCAGACGGTCCGCGAGATGACCGAGCAGACGATCGAGTGGTCGGTCGCGGTCGGCGAGCTCTGCCTCGCCGACCGCGGCGAACCGGCACGCTCCGTCGCCTGATCCCTGGAGGTCGCACGATGCAGGTCCTCACGAAAGAGCAGCTGGAAGAGAAGATCTTCGAGATCATCGGCCGGACGCTGCCGAAGGACGTCGATCCGTTCTGGATGCAGCTGTTCGAGGGATCGTTGCCTCTCGACGGCGTCCGTCACTGGGCGAAGCAGATGTACTTCATCACCCAGGAGTTCGGCCGCTACACGAGCGCGATCCATGCGAACTGCGACGTGTTCGAGGTCCGGCACGTGCTCGCCGAGACGCTCTGGGAAGAGCACGGCCGGATGGTCGAGAAGAAGGATCATCCGGAGCTCTTCCGGAAGTTCACGCGAGCGATCGGCATTGCCGACGAGGAGCTCGCGCTCGCGCGGCCGCTGCCGGAGACCGAGGCGCTCCTCGATGGGCTCCTCGACCTCTGCCTCCACCGTCATTTCGTCGAGTCGCTCGCCGGCTTCGGCATCGCGGTCGAGGGCCAGGCGACGAAGGGAATCCCGATCTTCATCCACGTCTTCCGCCACAAGTACGGCCTCGACGACGAAGCGATCGAATTCTGGACGACGCACGCCGAGGACGACGAGGTGCACGGCCGCCGCTCGCTGGAGATCGTCCTCGAGCATGCGACCACGCCGACCCTGCAGCAGGGCGTGCTCGACTGCGTACGGAAGTCGATGGAGCGTCTGATGCTCTTCCATCACGGCATCGGACGCGGCTGGGCACCGCGCGAAGCGGAGCGCCTCTCCGCGTAGGCCGAAAGGGGTCGGGAGTCCTTTTCGATCGGTCAGGCGAACCCGCGTCCGCTGACCAGCGGAAAAAGACTCCCGACCCCTTTTTCTTGCCGCGGCTTCCGAATATCCCGGGCGCCATGCCGCGCCGGAACGCGAAGCGACCCGCGGCCGCGACGAAGCTCTGGGAAGGACGCTTCGCCGGCCGGCCGGCGGCGATCGCCGAGCGCTTCACGCGCTCTCTCGGCTTCGACCGGCGGCTCCATTCGTATGATCTCCGCGGCAGCGAGGCGCATTGCCGGATGCTCGCCCGGCAGCGCATCATCCCACGCCGCGACGCCGAGAAGATCCTCGCCGGGCTCGGCCGCATCCGCCGGGAGATGGACGCCGGGCGGTTCGAGTTCCTCGACTCGGACGAGGACATCCACAGTGCAATCGAGCGCCGGCTCGGGGAGCTCGCCGGCGCCGCCGCCGGGCGCTTGCACACCGCGCGCAGCCGCAACGATCAGGTCGTCCTCGACGTCCGCCTCTACCTGAAGGACGAGATCGCCACGCTCCGCCGGCGGCTCGCCGAGGTGCGGATGGCGCTCGCGCGGCTCGCGCGGACGAACCTCGCACTCGTCATGCCCGGCTACACGCACCTCCAGCGCGCGCAGCCGATC
This sequence comes from Candidatus Binatota bacterium, assembly GCA_034666665.1. GTDB lineage: Bacteria > Desulfobacterota > Binatia > JACPRU01 > JACPRU01 > JAXDLK01. Next base: position 431 of record JAXDLK010000364.1, on the reverse strand, counting down.
CTGCTCGCGCACCACCTGCTCGCGTACTACGACATGCTCGGACGCGACGACGCGCGCTACGCCGACGCGCTGGTGCGCATCGACGTGATGCCGCTCGGGTCGGGCGCGCTGGCCGGCGTCCCCTATCCCATCGACCGCGCCTTCGTCGCGCGCGAACTCGGCTTCGCGCGCATCTCCGAGAACTCGATCGACGCGGTCAGCGATCGCGACTTCGTCGCCGAGTTCCTCGCCGCCACCGCGATCCTCTTCGTCCATCTGTCCCGCCTCGCGAGCGACCTGACGCTCTGGGCGACGGAGGAGTTCGGCTTCGTGGACTTTCCCGACGAGTTCTCGACCGGCAGCTCGATCATGCCGCAGAAGAAGAACCCGGACGTCGCCGAGCTGATCCGGGGCAAGACGGGACGCGTGTTCGGCCACCTCCAGTCGCTGCT
>JAXDLK010000363.1:0-5305 GCA_034666665.1 Candidatus Binatota bacterium | reverse complement strand
GGCGGACGTGAGCGGACGCGAGGAGATCTGGATCTACGGCTGCTCGCTCACGTACGGCTGGTCCGTAGACGACAAGCGGACGTACCCATGGCTGCTACAGGATCGTTTTCCGCAGCATCGCGTCGTGAACTTCGCGGTTCCGGGGTACGGGACTCTCCAGTCGTGGCTTCAGCTGCGCGACGCGCTCGCAGCGCGCTCTCCGCCGCGAGTCGCGGTCCTCGCGTATGGCTCTCTTCACGACGAGCGGAACACGTTGCCGCGCTGGTGGCGGAAGCAGTTCGTCCGCGGAAACCCGCTCGGGATGGCGCGGATCCCGTTCGTCCGCCGGGACGACGACGATCTGCGCCCGGACTTCGCCGACAACTCGTATCCTTTCGCGTTCCTACTCCGCCGGTCCGCGCTGCTGAACGTCGTCGACGACGCGTACGATCGATTCGAGGCGAACCCGGAACGTGATCGGGAGGTGTCACTGCGGCTGATCCGCAGGTTCGTCGAGCTCTGCAAGCGACGCGGCGTGACACCGGTGATCGCCGGCATCTGGCCGCACGGCACGACCAGCCGCGTGCTCGAGGAAATCGCACGCGAAGGAGTGCGAACGGTCGACATCGGAGTCCGCAAGCGCCGGCTGGCGCAGAACCGTCCCTGCAACCTGCACCCGAGCCCGGCCGGTCACCGCTGGTACGCGGATCATCTCGAGGTGGTGCTTCGGTCCGTGCTGTCGCCCTGAGAGCGTGCTCGATGTGCCGCTGGCAGGAGCTCCGGCGGATCACGATCTCCGCAGCACGAACCCGCTCGTCGTCCCCCAGAGATTCGCATGCCGCTCGATCGTGAAGAGCCCGTCCACCAGCGCTGCCAGCTTCGCGCGGCCGAAGTCGTGATGGATGTGCCACGCCGCCGGACCCTCCTCGATCCCCGCGAGCGCGATCCGCCCGAGAGGCACCAGACGAAGCCACTGCTTCCAGCGGAGGTAGCGACGTTCCTCCGGGATCGTCACCAGGGCCCGACCGCTCCGCCGCAGCACGCGATGCGCGTTCGCGAGGACGCGCCGCGGAGAGCGTGAGTGCTCCAGCATCTCGCTCGCGATCACCAGGTCGAAGCTCTCATCCCTGAACGGCAGCTCGGTCGTGGCATCGCTCTGTACGAGCCGGAACCGGCGATCGTTGCGGCCGCTCGCCGCGTGCAACGCTGCCCCGCTCAGATCGAGCCCGCAGAGGAAGCCTCGTCCGCGTAGCTGCCGCAGCAGCCCTCCCGACTCACACCCGATCTCCAGAACTCGAAGCCCCGTCGTGTCACCGGTCGTTCTGACGAGCCAGCGGACGCGCCGGAGCGAGATCCAGCCGGCGACCGTCGTCGGGTCGTAGGGCGTCGCCTGTGCGCGAAACATCTCGTCGTTCCACGAGGCCGCAGCAGCACCATGGGCGAGCGAGCTCCAAACCTGCGCCGTGACGCCGAGCTCGCGGCGTCCGTGCATCTCGCTCCCGATGCCGTCGCGCGGAAGGACGAGTCCCGCGTTGGCGAGCAGGAGGCGCATCGCGCGTCCATTGCCGTCCGACCGCGCAATCGCGACGGTGTACGAGCCGTCGGGGCGCGTGACGCGAACGAGCTCGCGGACGGCGAGCTCGCCTCGCCGGGCCACCGCGGCATCGACATCCAGCGTGACGCTCGCCGTCGTGAACTCACCGTCGCCGAACGGCAATGCCGACGGGTCGGCGAGCACCACCGATCGGGGACCATCGGTGTCGGCGCCGTGCGCAACCGACAAGCGCCGGTCTTCGGGCGACGTCGAGACCCGGCAATGGAGTGCGCGGTCGATCGTTGCGGTGAACGCCTTCGCCATTCGTGACGCCGCCATGTCGGGTGCGAGGGGTCGCCTTGTAACTCCCCGGGAACCTCCATACCACCGGCTGCCGCGATGAAACCGGAGCGCCAGAGCGCGATTGCCACCGGGTGCTGAAGGATCGGTTGCCGCAGACGATCCGCCACATGGTCAGTGGACGAATCGGGATCGCGCTGCTCGTCTTCGCGGCGTTCCTGCTCGCGGGAGTCGCCACGCTGAACGATTACGGTGTCACTCTCGACGAGGTGCCGAACTTCCTGGTCGGCGAACGCCACGCCCGCTTCTGGCTGGAGCTCCATCCCGAGCGCCTGACCTTTCGCGACGAGCGGCCGCTCGATCCGGACGAGCTCGGTCGCGGGATGTATGCGTGGTACACGAAAACGGCGGACGCGATGCGGCCGGGCCAGCACCACGGGTTCGCCGACCTCGACTTTCCATTTCCCTGGGCCTACCCGCCGCTCGCGAACACGCTCTCGGGAGCGAGCTGCATCGTCTTCTTTCACTGGCTCGGCTGGCTCCCGCCGATCGAGGCGCATCATCTGGCGATCGTCGTCTTCGCGGCGCTCGGCGGGGCGCTCGTGTACGCATGGACGGCGCGCCGGTTCGGCGCGGCTGCGGGGTTGCTCGGCGCCTTCTTCCTTTGCGCGTACCCGCGCTTCTTCGCCGACGCGCACAACAACGTGAAGGATCTTCCCGAGACGGTGCTCTTCGCCGCCGCGATGTTCGCCCTGGTGTCGGCGACGGAGCGGCGGACGGTCGCGCGGCTGGCGGTCTTCGGCATCGTCTGGGGCCTGGCGCTCGCCATCAAGCCCAATGCCGCTTTCCTGCCGCTCGCCGCGTCGCCTTGGGTGCTGCTCGCGTGGCGCGAGTCGCGGCCGTCGACCCGTGCGATCGCCGCCCTGCTCGCCACGCCCGTCCTCGCGCTCGGGACCGTGGCTCTGCTGTGGCCATATCTCTGGGTCGGACATCCGATCGACCACGTCTCGTCGTTCCTCGAGTATTATCGCCTGCTCGGCACGTTCGGTCCTCCGCGCTTCCAGTGGCTTCCGGCCGTGTACGCGGTCGCCGTCACGCCACTGCCGCTGATCTTGTGGGCGATCGTCGGCGCCTCGTCGCTCGTACGCCGCCGAGACCCGATGGCCGTCCTGTTGCTCGCATGGCTCGTGGTGCCGATCCTTCGGGTGAGCGTGCCGCGCGCGTACTCGTACGACGGCATTCGCCACTACATGGAGTTCCTGCCGGCGCTGGGGATTCTCGGCGGCATCGGCCTGGCGCGCGCGGCGCGGTCCGTCGCCAGCGCCTCGCGAGGGGGAAGGACGGCAGCGGTTGCGCTGGTCCTGACGGCAATCGTTCCGATCGCCTGGGCGAACGTTCGGCTCCATCCGTACCAGACGGTCTATTTCGGAGGAGCGGTCGGCGGGTTCCGCGGCGCCGTGCGCCTCGCGCTACCCTCTGCGTTCGACTACTGGGGAACTTCGCTCCGCGAAGGTGTCGAATGGCTCGGCGAGCATGCCGAGCCGCATGCGACCGTGGTCGTGCCGTTCGCCGTCCACGTCGCGCGCTACGACGTTCCTCGCGGCGATCTCCGGATCGCCCACCGTCGCTGGTTGCCGCCGGACTTCGACGGATGGGTTCTGCGTCTCGTACGCAACGACCGACATGGCTGGAAGCCCGTCCTGAAGCAGTTGCGGCGATACCGACCGGTCCACGTGATCAGCGCGGACGGCGTGCCTCTGCTCGAGATTTACCGCGTGCGGCGAGCCGATTGACCCTCCGGAAGGCGCGGTGTACTCGTCGCCCTTTCGTGAGGATGAAGGCCGCAGCGCGCGAGATGGAGACGCTCCGCGAGGGCGCCGATCAGGCGCTCCCCCGCACGAACGTCCGGTTCGCGGACCGGCGAAAGCTCGCGTTCCTGCTGCCCGAGCTCCACCCCTCCGATCGCATTCTCGACGTCGGGTGTGGCGGTATGTGGCTCACTCGCGAGCTCCGTTCGCGGGGGTTCGATTGCATCGGGATCGACGTCCAGCCGCCGGCGGACATCGTCGCGAACATCAAGGATCATCACTTCGAGAAGCGCCTTTTCGATGTGGTCATCGCGCTCGAGATGCTCGAGCACGAGGACTGCGCCGACGAGATCCGACGCATTCTCGAGCCCGGGGGCACGCTCATCGTATCGACCCCCGAGCCGCGATGGGATTGGCTGCTCTGGCTCGGCGAGTCCATCGGGGTCTGCCAGCCGCGCGTCACGCCGCACCGGAACCTCTTCCGGCTGAGCGATCTGCCGTTTCGGCTCGTCCGACGAGCTTCGCTTCTCGGCGTCATCCAGCTCGGCGTCTACCGAAACGAGTGAAGGCATTCCGCGCGCTTCGCACCGCCGCGCGAAAGTTCGGCGACAAGACGGCGTCGGCGCAGCGTGAACCAGCCGCCGCCAGCACCTACCGATCGCGCTGGCAGATGTCACTTCGGGACTGGCTGCTTCACCACCAGCGGAACGTGGTCTTCGAGCGCTGCCGGTGGATGGGCGTACCCGCGTTCAAGAACCCTCTCGACGCCTGGATCCTGCAGGAGATCGTCCACGAGGTACGGCCCGGCGCGATCGTCGAGATCGGCAGCGCGGCGGGCGGCAGCACACTCTACCTCGCTCATCTTCTCGATCTCCTCGGCCGAGGGCGCGTGATCTCGGTCGACCTGGATCGCGCCCGCTTCCAGGCGCGCCATCCGCGGATCGTCGAGGTGACCGGCGACAGCGGCGCGCCCGAGACGCGCGCGCGCGTCGCCGCGCTCTGCGAGGAGCGGCCGGTGATGGTCGTTCACGACGGCGACCACCGGAGGGAGCCGTTGCTCGCCGATCTCGAGTCGTACGCTCCGCTGGTGAGCGTCGGCAGCTACCTGATCGTCGAGGACGGCGTCATCGATCTCTTCGAAGCGGGCGACGGCATCGGCACGCGCGACCAGGGGCCGCTCTTCGCGATCGAGGAGTTCCTCGGCCGTCATCCCGAGTTCGTCGTCGACGAGGATCGCGAGCGCTATCTCGTCACCTACAATCCGCGCGGATACCTGAAGCGGGTCTCCTGACCCATGGCGTCGCGCGGGGAGTCGATCGCCGGCGTCCGCCGGCATCTCCTTGCGAACGTCCGCGCCCACGTCGTCGCGCGGGCGGCGCAGGTGGCGGTCGGCATCGGACTGGTGCCGTACGTGCTCGCCCATCTGCCTCGCGCGCAGTACGGGCTCTGGGCGTGGCTCCTCGGGGCGACCGCCTACCTGGCGCTCGCCGACTTCGGGCTATCCCAGGGGAACGTGCGGCCGCTGGCGAGCGCGATCGCGAGCGGCGATCTCCGGCGTCGCGACCGGATCGTCACCGCCGCGATCGCCTTCCATTCCGCCCTCGGGCTGGCCGCGCTCTTCCTGGCGTTCGCGCTCCGCCACCGGATCGCGGCCTCGTTCCCGGAGGGCGCACGCGAGGAGGCG
>JAXDLK010000362.1:0-22022 GCA_034666665.1 Candidatus Binatota bacterium | reverse complement strand
CCGGCGCGAAGCGCCTCGCCGAACCGCCGCTCGAACGCCTCGACGATCCGCGCCTTCTCGGTGACGCCACGAGCGCGAAGCGTGGACCCGATCACCTGCTGGCGCTTGTGAAGCAGCTTCGCGAGATCGATCTCCCCGCGGGCTCCGCCCATGAGACCGATCAGCACCAGCCGTCCGCCGACTCCGAGCGAATCGAGGTTTCCCGCCAGGTAGCGCGCGCCGATCGAGTCGAGGACGACGTTCACGCCCTTGCCCGAGGTCGCCTCGCGGACGGCCTCGGCGAAGTCATGCTCGCGGTAGTTGACCGCGACGTCGGCGCCGTGCGCGCGGCAGCGCTGGCACTTCTCCTCGCTGCCGGCGGTGACGATGGTGCGAAGGCCGGCTTCCTTGCAGAGCGTGATCGACGCCGTGCCGACGCCGCTGCCGCCGCCGTGCACGAGCACCCACGCACCGGCGTCGGCCGGCGGCTCGCCGAGCAGGAAGATGTTCAGGAACGCGGTCAGGAACACCTCGGGCAGCGCGCCCGCCTCCTCCCACGAGAGCGCGTCGGGTACACGCATGGCCGAGCCGGCGTTGGCGACCGCCTCCTCCGCGTAGCCCCCGCCCGGCAGCAGCGCCATCGCCCGCTGCCCGCGCTCCCAGCCGCGCACGCGCGTGCCGACCTCGACGACCTCGCCGGCGCACTCGAGCCCGAGGATCGGGGACGCGCCCGGCGGTGGCGGATAGAAGCCTTGTCGCTGCAGGAGATCGGCGCGGTTCACGGCCGTGGCGTGAACACGGATCCGGAGATCGCCGGGGCCGAGCTCCGACGCCGGCGCGTCGCCGAGACGAAGCACGCTCTCGTCGCCCGGCTGGTCGAAGACGATCGCGCGCACCCCCGGTGTATTAGTTTAGCTGCCCTTTCGGTTCAACGAGCGCTCGCTATTAACGGTCGCACGGCGGTCATCGGCGCGCTCGGCTCCCGCCAGATACCCAGGTGCCTGAAGGCCTTTCGCCGAAGCCTCGATCGCGACAGGAATGACTTTTCAGGCGCGAAGGTTGTGCGACCAGGCACTCACGGCTCCAACGCATCTTGCCGTCCGCGGCACCCGCTCCGGACAACCCATGCGACTCACGCACTATCCCCATCACTTCCTTCTCTTCGGGTGTAGTTTCATAATTTTTTTCGTCTAACGGCATCAATCAGCGGTCGGTCCAACGGGGCCCCGGACACGTGGCAGCGCCGAGCATGCGCCGGCCGTTGGATTCGCTAGGCTGCGCGGTCATTGAGAGCGCTTCGGATCGCCTGAGTTCCAAGCAAATTCGCAGACGGCAAAAAGCGACACGCTTTCGCTCCAATCACTGCCGAAATGAATATTGGCATGATTCGTAAAATATGCCGTGCCGAGTTTAGGAAAGAAGGAATGGACTCCAACGTTTTGCGCGCCTACTTCGATGGCGGAGATCTGATCGTCGGAGAAGAGAAGGATCGTCGCCTCTCGGGCTGAGGGAGCCGGGACGGGTACGCCAAGGCTCTTCGCAGCCGCTTTGGGGGCGTCGAATTTCGCAGAGTCCCCCCATAGGACGGTCATGGATTTGGGGCGAACGGAATCGACGATAAAAGTCGGGTGAACGCCGCTGTAACCGTCCGCGCTTTCACGTCGCCTCGGCGTGGGAAGCGGTTTACCGTTCCCTTTGGCGTCCATGTATTCCTCTGGGAACACGCCATACTCCACCCGTTGTCCCTTCGGCTCGTGACACGTGATCGTGAGTAGAGGAGAAGCGACAGCAGAGGAGCTTGCGACCAGAATTGCAAAATAACTCAAGACAAACCGCATTGTGCCTCCGCGTGTCCGTATTCGCACAGCGTAACGGTCGCGATCAGCGGCCGGTGCCCCACCGGACGCTCGGCCGAGGAGTCGACGTTCATTCGCCGGTCGAACGCTTGGTTAGCGGGCACGATCGCGCTCGCGATTGCGCCTGCCGGTTTCCACGACCTCAGACAAGGTCCGATAGTCCCCAGGTATCCACGAGGCGACGGGCAGCAGAGGCATGCGCAGCCAGACATCGCGCCACTCATCGTATTTGTAGCGAGCGAAGTGAGTAATTTCGACGAGACGAGGATCCGGCGGCGGGGAGTCAATGGTTAGAACATAGCCGAATGGCGGAAACGATATCTCGCTAAGCTTGGAAATCTGGTGGGTACGGAGGTTCCCCTGGATCGTGACACCCATCGTGCGGAACAGGTTACTAACGTTCAGGTAGGCAAAAACTTGGAACCGCGGGTTCAACCCGCGAACGTCGCGATCTAAGACAAAGGTTCGCAGCTCGGGACGAGAATCGGGAAACAGCCCCTCGGTCCGGCTCGCAAACATGCACAAGATCTGTTTGAAGACGCGGAGCGGAAAGATAAAGAACGGGCAGTAGATCGATGCCACCCCGAGGGGTCGATCGAGGAGGCGCACAGCGCCGTGGGCCCAGTCCGCGAATGCTGCCCCATACCACCGCCCCGTCTTTTGATTGCAGTCGATGCATAGGGTGTGTCCACCGCTACCGCGTTGATGGATCTTTCCTCGAACGTTCTGGACATCGAATTCGGCACGCTCGATTTCCTCGATGGTCGCACGGAGAATCGGGCGGCTGTTAAAGGCCGACCTTGGCGGAACATGTTCAAAGCTGAGCGGACCATAAGCCCCGCAGATTCGGCAATTCCCGACGGGTAACGGCTTCGCCATTCTTCACCGATATTGCCATGCCAGCTAACGGAAAGAGCTGAGCGGCCCGCGCGCAGCGGCGCGGACAGTGGAGCCGCTAGTCATGCGCGGGTCTGCTCCAAGCATTTGTTAGGCGGCTTTCACGTCCACGACTTCACTCGTCGACGACGGAGTCGGAATCGGTTGGCCATCCTGCCTCAGGCCTTCGATGTGGAACTCGATCGCTTCGCGGATAAGCGTCAACACTTCCCCGCGTGTCGCTCCCGCGGCGACGCAACCAGGAAGATCAGGAACATAGGCGCCGAACGACGTGGAGCCCTCTTCCACCACAACGAGGTAGCGCATCTGTACTCTCCTATCTCTTCAGACCTGCCTGCTTCAGCACGCTGTTCAGCGTTCCTGGAGGCACATCGATCCCAGGCTTTCCCGCGACAGTGACCGTTCCCGGCTTCTGTCGGTGCCGAAATTGCCGATGACTTCCCTTTGCGCGAACCTGCATCCAGCCATCGGATTCGATCAGAGCGATCAGATCCCGGACCTTCACTGGACAGAGCGTACCACTGGGCGCTAGAGCCGCCTACTCTTTCTGAGCTGATGCTACCCAGGACCAGCACTGCAGCCCGGAGGGATTAGTCCGTCTGTATAAATCGGCAGCCCAACGGAGGGTGCGCGAAACCCTGATTCTGCATCGATGACTGCTGGGCCGACTGCCATTTGAACGGCTCGATCGAATAGTACATACACATCGAAGACAGACCCCTCGTTCGATCACGAGCAACCCGGCCACGCGTGCTCGGGTAGCGGTTCGTTTGTGGGCAAAGGCCGTGCGCTCGACGGTAAGCCTGAGGCCTCAACCCGCGAGGCGTACGAGCTCGCGCTGCGGCGGCGTGTAGACCTTCGGGCCGTCGTCCTCGAGCACCACGTCGATTTCGGACCGGACGCCGAAATCGTCCAGATAGATGCCGGGCTCGATCGAGAAGCAGAGGCCCGGCACGAGCACCCGCGTGTCGTGGGTTTCGAAGTCGTCGAGGTTGGCGCCGTCGCCGTGGTCGGCGTGGGCGCCGATGTTGTGACCTGTACGATGAAGGAACCGCTCGCCGAAGCCGCGTTCGGCGATGAAGTCGCGTACCGCGCGATCGACCATCCAGCCCTCGAGCCGCCGGCCGGACTCGTGAGCCTTCCGCACGGTGTCGAGCCCGAGGTCACGCGCGGCGACCACGACGTCGAAGACCTCGGCGACGCGCGGCGGCGGCGTTCCGCCGGTCCAGGCCATCCAGGTGATGTCGGCGAATACCGCCTGAGGATCGTCCTCCTTCGCCCAGAGGTCGAGGAGGACGACCGCGTCCGCACCGCAAGGCACGGCACGCTCCGCGCTCGGCACGTAATGCGGATCGCCGGCGTGCGCGTCGACGGCGACGATCGCCGGGTGATCGGTGACCAGGTCGGCGTCGGCGAACCCGCGCGAGACGAGGTCCTGCACCTCGGTCTCCAGGGCCGGCCGCCCCGCCCGGATCCGCTCCGCGATCATCCGGAAGGCGTCATCCTTGATGCGGTCCAGGGCGGCGGCCGCGCGGCGGTGCGACTCGATCTGCTCGCGCGAGAGGCGGCAGAGGAAGAGCTGGACCAGGTCCGCGGAGGAGACCACCTCGACACCGAGCGAGCGGACCCGCTCGACCGTTCCCGCGTCCACCCGCGAGAGCGTCGGGATCGCGCCCATCGGGCTGTACTCCATGGCGATCCGGCGGCGCCCCGCGAGCAGTCCTTCGAGCCGGCGCTGCAGCTCCTCGTGTCCGGCGTAGGTGACGACTCGTCCAGGGCGCGCCGGCAGGCTTCCGGCCTCGATCGCGTGCACCAGAAAGTGCGGCTCACCCTCGCGGGGCACGAGGTACGCCCAGCGGCGCGTGAGCATGTGACCGGAGAGCCCGAGCGCCGCAACGGCCGTGGGGTTCTGGCCGCGGAAGTCCCAGAGGAGCCAGCCGTCGAGCTGCTCGCGCTCGAGCAGCGCCTGGATCTCCCCGATCGGCAAAAAGGGGTCGGGAGTCTTTTTGGATCGGTCAGGCGAAACAGCCGACGCTGACCGCGAGAAAAAGACTCCCGACCCCTTTTTGTCCCCGGCTTTCACCGGGCCCTTTTGATGATGCGGCCGGTGCCGAGATAGGCGTACTCGAGGTCGAGAGAGGTGAGCGGGCGGTCCGCCGCGCCGCGGCGGACGGACGTGACCGCGGCGACGAAGAGCGTGTGGTCGCCGGCGGGAAACGCGGAGTCGACGACGCATTCGAAGGCGACGACCGCATCGAGGAGCAGGGGTACCCCGCGCGCGGTCTCCTGGTAGCGGAACGGCCCGAGGTTGTCCGCGCCGCGCGAGGCCGGCGAGTAAAACCAGTCCTCGAGCGCCTTCGCGCCGCGGCCGACGACGTTCAGGCCGAAGGCTCCGGCGCGCTCGACCATCGCGTGCGAGGCGTGCGCGCGATCGATGGCGGCCATGACGAGCGGCGGCTCGCCGGACACCTGCGTCACCCAGGACGACGACATGCCGTGACGCACCTCTCCGTCGCGGACCGTGAGGACGTAGATCCCGTTGGTGATCTCCTGAAGCTCCTCGATCACGTCCGTCATGCTCGTCTCACTCCGGCGCCGGGCCGGCGACGTATCGCGTATGCTCGTAGAAGCCGCTGCCGCCGCCGTCGACGGCCGCGACACCGAGCGTGATCCGCGCGCTCGTACCTTCGCCGGCGGGCCGCAGGATCGACATGCGATTCACCGGTCGCGCGATCAGGGTCTCGCCGCCGCACGGATCGATTCGCAGCTCGGCCGGCGTATACGGATCGCTGCCGAGGCGTATGTCTCCGGTGGCGCCGGCCGTTTCGGCGGGCCGCCCCGGCGTCAGCCGCACGTGCGACCCGTCGGCTCCGCCTTCCGGAAGCTCGGCGACGACTGCGCCGTGCGCACCGAAGGCGGCGGCGAGGAGCGTCCGGCCGCGGCGCTCACCGGTCTCCGGCCGGATCAGCAGCGGCTCGCCGAACCCGTGCGTGTCGACCGCGACCGCGCGTCCGTCGACGATCACATGACCGCGCACGGCGCCGTAGGCGCGGCCACAGAGCGGCAGGAAGTCGAGGTCGACGGACACCTCCGCGAGCCGAGACGCGGCGAGCGCGGATTCCGTATCGAGGTACGCGGCCGCGTCCTCGACGTGGAGCGCGGGTCCGGCGAAGCGGAGCGCCAGGCGGTCTCCATCTTCCTCGAGCCGGAGATCGCCGACCGAAGAACCGCTTGCGCCACGCGCCTCACCGGTGAAGAGCTCGAGGACCTGGCCTCCGGGGAAAACGAGAAGCCGTCCCCCGAGAGCACCTTCGCCGATCGGTCCCACCCCGGCGACGACGCCGATCCCGGCGCGCGGGTCGTACGCCTGCAGAGCCCGCCGCGACAGCGGCGACGCGCCTTCCCCCGCGTTCGACGCGCACGTCACGTCGCCGGCGTGGGCGCTGCCGAAGACCTCCGTCGCCGCGTCGAGGAAGGCATCCCGGAACTTGCCGGGCCATCGCAGCGGGACCCCGAGCTCGAGCTGCACCGCCTCGACCCGCCCGGCGTCCAGCCAGGAGGCGAGCCGACCGCGTGCGGCGCCGCGCGCGCGCCGGAAGACCTGCAGCAGGTTGTTCGGACTGCGTGCGGCATAACGGTCGCCGTAGGTCACCTCGATCCTGTCGCGTGCGCAGCGGCGGCGAAACGACCCGAGGCGCCCGCTGAGATACGGGACCGACACGGTGAGCGCTTCACCGACCGCCGCGCCGTCGCGTTCATCGGCGAGAGCGTGGCCCACACCGACGTCGCAACGCGGCTGGACGACGTTCCAGCCGTGCACCACCAGGACCTCCGCCCGCGGATGGCGCGCGAGGATCAGGCCGAGCAGCTCCTCGACCTGCTCGAGGAACCACGGGGCGCGGCGCTGGACCTCCGAGAGGCGGTTCAGGTCGAGATCGTTCCGGTCGAGGCCGACGTTCGCGACGAGCGAAGCGTCGAGGCGCTCGGCGAGCGCCGCCGCGAGGTCGGCCGTGTGAAGGTCGTTCACCCGAAGCCGGCGGCCCCGCGGGCGCGGACGTGACGGATCGCGGCGGCCGCCATGGGGCGCGAGCAGCAGGAGCGGGCTCCCGCCGACCCGCCCGCGGCACCAGCGGGCAACGTCCGGCTGCATTCGTGGTGATTTAACCCGGTCCCGCGGTGTCGTCCATTGCAACGTCCGGCGCGTTCCGGTTTTGAAGGCGTCATGAGACCACTCCTTCTCCTGTTGACCGCCGCCGCGGTGCCGCTCTCCGCCTGCATGACGTCCAACGTATGGACCAACTCGAAATCGACCGCGATCCAGCAGCTGGTCACGAGCCGAGCCACGGACCGGGCCTTCGAGAAGATCCAGTGGCCTGACCTCGGCGGCGGCAAGGTGTTCGTCCGCGTCGGCGCCACGCCCGACTACCACGAGACCGGCTACCTCGCGGAGGCGGCGGCCGTCGAGGTCGCGCGCCACGGCGGACGTCCCGTCGCGGATCAGGCGGATGCCGACTACGTGCTCACGGTGCTCGCCGGATCCTACGGCACGGTGCAGAACGACACCTTCGTCGGCATTCCCTCGGTGCAGAGCGCGCTCGTGCCCGTGGTCGCGACGCCCGAGGTGGCGCTCTACAAGTCCACGCGACAGAACGGGATCGTGAACGCGCACCTCGTCCTCTGGGACGCGCGCAAGGGAGGCGTGATCTTCGATTCCGGCCCTCAGGCGGGCGAGAGCCAGTGGACCCAGTACGGCGTCCTCTTCTTCGGATTCCATCACACCGACGCCGAGCCGCAGCCGTGACGGTTGGCTTCCGCCCGGTTGCGAGCGAGTGGTAGAGTCCCGCTCGGATTCGCAGGGCGCGCGGGTGAGCGCCCGCACGGTACGAGCCGTTGGCACGGAAGACTGCGAATCCTCCGCGGCGGGCTGAGCGCCTCTCTTCCATCGTCGAGAGCTTGCGCCCGCGTACGCCCGAGGCCGACGACCCGAGCGGCTCGGCGGGCACGCGGCGTGGAGGATCCGACCACACGCTGCTCTTCGAGGTCGCGTGGGAGGTCTGCTGGCAGCTCGGCGGCATCTACACGGTGCTGCGGTCGAAGGCGCGCTCGATGCTGGAGCGCTGGGGCGAGCGGTACTGGCTGATCGGCCCGTACAACCCGCAGACCGCGGCGATCGAGTTCGAAGAGCGGCCCGCGGAAGGTTTCTTGCGCGAGGCGCTCGAGAGGCTGCGTGCCGCGGGGCTGCCGTCGCACTACGGCCGCTGGCTGATCGGCGGCCGGCCGCGCGTGATCCTGCTCGACCACCGGGCTCGGCTGCGCTCGGGCGACGTCGACAAGTATCTCCTGTGGAAGGATCACGGCATCTCGACGATGGGCACGAACGGCGAGATCGGAGACGTCGTCGCGTTCGGCTTCGCCGTCGCCGAGTTCTTCCGGGTGCTCGTCGAGGTCGCCGGCGAGCGGCCGGTGCTCGCCCACTTCCACGAATGGATGGGCGGCGTCGCCGTGCCGCGGATCGCCAGGCTGCGCCTGCCGGTGGCGACCGTGTTCACCACGCACGCGACGCTCCTCGGACGCTACCTCGCGGCCGATCACCCGCGGTTCTACGACGAGATGGATTCGATCGACACGGACGCGGAGGCGGAGCGCTACGGGATCCACGCGCGACACGCGATCGAGCGCGCGGCGGCACGCGACGCGACGGTCTTCACCACCGTGAGCGAGGTGACCGCGGTCGAGGCGGAGAAGCTCCTCGGGCGGCGTCCGGACGCGATCCTGCCGAACGGCCTCAACATCCAGCGCTTCGCCGCGCTGCACGAATTCCAGAACCTGCACCAGCAGTACAAGCTCCGCATCCACGAGTTCGTGATGGGTCATTTCTTTCCCAGCTACACGTTCGACCTCGACCGCACGCTCTACGTGTTCACCAGCGGCCGCTACGAGTACCGCAACAAAGGCATGGACGTGTTCGTCGAGGCCATGCACCGGCTGAATCAACGGCTGCGAGCGCTCGCCGATCATCCCACCGTGGTCGCGTTCCTGGTGACGCGAGCGCCGACACGAAGCATCGCGGTGCCCGCGCTCGAGCGCCAGTCGATGTTCGAGGAGCTCAAGAAGGCCTGCAAGGAGCTCGAGAGCTCGATGGGGGAGAAGCTGCTCCAGTCGGCAGCGGCGGGGCGTCTGCCGAACTACCAGGAGCTGATCCCGGACGACGCGCAAGTGAAGCTCAAGCGGGCGATCCATGCGTGGCGGAATCAGCGGCAGCCGACGGTCGTGACTCACGACCTCGTCGATGAGGGCGGCGACGCGGTACTCGCGCACGCGCGCTCACGAGGTCTCACCAATGCGCCCGGCGATCCGGTGAAGCTGATCTACCATCCGGACTTCTTGACGGCGACGAGCCCGCTCCTGTCGCTCGACTACGAGGAGTTCGTCCGCGGGTGTCACCTCGGGATCTTCCCGAGCTACTACGAGCCGTGGGGCTACACGCCGGCGGAATCGATCGCGCTCGGAGTCCCGGCCGTGACCACGGACCTCTCCGGCTTCGGCTCGTACGTGAAGCGCCACATCCTCGACAGCCGCACGCAGGGCGTGCTGGTGCTGAACCGCCGCCACCGGTCGTTCGACGACACGGTCGAGGACCTGGTCGCGTACTTGATGGATTTCCTCGCGCTCGGACGTCGCGAACGGATCGAGCTGCGCAATCGGGTCGAGCGCCTGAGCGATCTCTTCGACTGGTCGGTGCTGATCGAGCACTACCACCAGGCCCACGCCCTCGCGCTGGAGCTAGGGGGACGTTTCACCCATTGAGCACATTCGTCACAAAGTCCCGATAGGGCTGGCGAAACGAGGAATGTGCTCAATGTGTGAAACGTCCCCCAGCGTCGAGGCCGGCGAGCAGGACGCTCATCAGCCAGTCGGCGAGCGGCTCGATCGCCACCTGCTCGCGGAGCTCCGCCGGGACCTGCCGGTCGATCGTCAACATGGCGAGCCCGTGCGCCAGCACCCAGATCGGCATCGCGAGCTCGACCGGGCTCCCCGCGCGGAGCACCCCCGCGGCCTGCGCCTCCGCGACCGCCGAGCCGAGCAGCGAGAACCCACGCCGCGCCTGCTCGCGAAGCGACGGATGGCGCTCGCCGCTCACTTCGGCGCCGAACATCAACCGGAAGAGCGCCGGGTTCTCGGCGGCGAAGCGCACGTAGGAGATGCCCACGACGCGGAGCTTCCTTGCGGGGTCGCGCTCGCCGGCCGCGGCCGTGATCCCCGCGTCGATCAGTCGGCGGAACCCATCCTCGGAGACTGCCGCGAGCAGAGATTCCTTGTTCGCAAAATGGCGGTACGGCGCCGAGTGTGACACGCCCGCTTTGCGCGCCGCCTCCCGAAGCGTGAGCCCCTGCGTACCCCGTGTGGAGAGCAGGTCGATCGCGCCGGCGATCAGGGCTTCCCGCAACCGTCCGTGATGATACGCGCCCCGGCGCGGCCGCCCGCGCGCAGGAGAAGAGCGTGTGGCACCGCGCATCGCCATTCCCGTAACCGAGGATGTTGACAGCGTCAACTCTCGATGTTACTCGCGTCAACATCCGACGGAGGAATTGCCGATGATGCCCGCGATCGAAGAGGATCCGTGGAAAGGCTGCAATCCGTTCGATCCCGCCTATCTCGCGAATCCGTACCCCCACCTCGCGCGACTGCGAGAGATCGACCCCGTCAACGAGACGCCGATCGGTGCGTGGCGGTTGCTTCGCTACGCCGACGTCGGCCGGCTCCTCGGCGGCGTTCGAGCCGGAGTGCGAACCACCGCGGGCGATCTTCCCGGTGTCGACGAGAGCCTCCAGGGCCAGAGGCTCTTCATGCTCCAGCAGGAGCCGCCGAACCACACGCGCCTCAGGAAGCTCGTGAGCCACGCGTTCACGCCGCGAGCCCTCGGCGCCTGGCGGGACGAGATCCAGCGAGTCGTCGACGAATGCCTCGACGGCGTCGCCGACCGCGGCGAGATGGACGTCATCCGTGACCTCGCGCTTCCCGTCCCGGCGACGATCATCTGCGAGATGCTCGGCGTACCGGTCGGCGACCGCGATCGTTTCACGGTTTGGACCGCGCAGGCGACGCGCGGTCTCGCCGCCTTCATCGCTCCGCCCGAGGTCGTCGAGCAGGCGCGTGCCGCCGGCGAGGCGCTCGGACAGTACTTCGACACGCTCGTCGCCGAGCGGCGAGGCAATCTTCGCGACGATCTCCTGAGCGTGCTGATCCGCGCCGAGGAGGCCGGCGACAAGCTCTCGCCCGAAGAGCTGTTGTCGCAAGCAGTCGGACTCCTGATCGCCGGGTTCGAAACCACGATCGGACTGATCGGCAACGGCGTGCGCGCTCTCGTCCGGCATCCGGCCGAGCTCGCGAAGCTCCGCGACCGCCCGGACCTCACCGGCAAAGCCGTTCAGGAGTGCCTCCGGTACGACGGCCCGATCGCCGCCACCGTCCGGTTCCTGCACGAGGAAGCCGACTTCGGCGGCAAGCGCCTCCCGAAAGACGCGATGGTGTTCGCGATGCTCGGTGCGGCGAATCGCGACCCGGAGAAGTTCCCCGATCCGGATCGCTTCGACATCGAGCGCGACGCCTCCGACCACGTCGCGTTCGGCGGCGGCGCGCATTTCTGCCTCGGATACCGTCTGGCCGAGCTGGAGGCGCAGGCAGCGATCGGCACGCTGGTCCGCCGGTTTCGCGACCTCGAGCTCGAGTCGGACGTCTACGAGGGTGGGCCGTCGCTGTTCCGCGTCCCGGCCCGACTGCCGATCCGCTTCACGGCCGGGGGAGAACCGCGATGAGCCCGGCGGCAGAGGTGGCGCTCTGGTGGGTGGCGTTCGCGGGAACGCATACGGTCCTCACGCACCCGCCGGTGCGCTCCGCGCTGATCGGTCGCCTCGGGGTCGGGTCCTTCCAGGGCGTCTTTTCGCTGATCGCCTTCGCGACCTTCGTCCCGCTCGTGTGGACGTTCTTCGCCGCGCGGCCGAGCACCGCGGTGCCGTTGCCTTCGCTGCTCGATGCGCCGCGGTTCTGGCCGACCATGGCGCTGATGGCGTTCGCCGTGGTGCTGGTCGTGCTCGGGCTCGTCCAGCCGAGCCCCTTCGCGATCAACGCGCAGGGCGGGCCGCGTGCGACGGGGGTCCTGCGCATCACGCGGCACCCGGTGTTCATGGCCGTCGCCGTGTTCGGAGCGGCCCACCTGCTGGTGAACCACACGGACCTCGACCACGTGTTCTTCGGCGGCTTCGTCGTCTACAGCTTGCTCGGCGCCGCGCACCAGGAGTGGCGCAAGCGGCGGGAGGCCGGTGAAGCGCTTCGCAGGTTCTACGAAGAGACTTCCTTCCTCCCGTTCGTGGCGCTGGCCACGGGTCGGAACCGCCTGGAACCGAGAGAGCTTCCGGTCGCCGCGATCGTCATCGCCGTCGCTGCGTTCGTGCTGATCTTCGTCTTCCATCACCGTCTGGTGGGCTGACGGCCACCGACCCGTCGTCCGGCTGGTGCGCTGCTGACGATCGCGGATTCGAACGGCGCGGGCCGATCGCACGACGCCGGCCGGCACTTCTCGGAGCCCACGCGCCGGCGCCGCACCCTCGAGAACACCTCGCTCGGAGTGGCCGGAGGGGTCGCATCGACTGGCTTTTTTTTCGGTTCCTGGTCTAATCTCCGCGGTCGATGAATCCGATTCGGGTCCGACGGGGCGGAGTGGCCGCCCGGGGAAAGGAGAGCGGATCGATGAACTCCCCCGCGCACGCATGGGATCGGTTCTGGATGGCGCTGGCTCTGGCGACGCTCGTCGCGACACCGGCCGCGACGCCGGCGCTCGCCGACGTCAAAACCGGCGATACGATCAACGCATCGAACGTCGATCAGGCGAAGGACCTGATCTCTCCCGGCCTCGAGTGGTGCGTCCGCCACGGCTGGCCGATCCGCGTCGTCGACTACAAGAAGATCGAGTGGCCGCCGCTCTACAAGCAGGCGACCGAGAAGTACGCGGCCCAGGTGAAGCTCGCGCCCGACGGTCTCACGCTGCAGAACTACGTCGCCGGCCAGCCGTTCACGGCGATCGATCCGAACGATCCGAACGTCGCGAAGAAGATCATGTGGAATTACGAGTACAAGTGGCTGATCACGGATGACGTCGATCTCCGGAACTTCGACGCCGACACCGGCACGGTGTACGGCGGCTCGACGCCGATGTCGGTGGAGCGCCACTTCCTGCTCGACCACTTCCGCATCCTGCGATACGTCGGCCGGCTCTACAACGATCCGAAGCCGATCTGGCAGACGAACGAGGGCCTGCAGAGCAAGCAGTCGCTGCACCCGCTGCTCGAGCCGTTCGATCTGAAAGGCGTCGGCGGCCTCTCCTTCCGCTACATCGACCCGGCGAAGCAGGACGACACCTGGCTCTACCTGCCGAGCCTACGACGCGTGCGGCGTCTCTCGACGGCGCAGCGGTCCGACGCGCTCTTCGGCCAGGATACCGACGTCGACAGCTACTACGGCTATGCCGGTCACATCGCCTGGATGGACTGGAAGTTCCTCGGCGAGAGACAGATGCTCGGCGTCATGCACGCGGAGCACTACCCGGTGAAGTGGGCCGATGGCGGCGCCGACTTCGCGTTCGACGACGTATGGGAGAAACGGCCCGTCTACGTGATCGAGGGCACGTCCAAGCTCTCGCAGTACGCGTACGGCAAGCGGGTGCTCTTCATCGACAAGGAGATGTACGCGACGCTCTACTCGGACATCTACGATCGCGCCGGGCAGCTCTGGAAGATCTGGGTCAACCAGTTCTCGATGCGGCGCCAGCCGTTCAGCGGCGCGCAGCTGTCGACGTACGACTACGAGGCACCGTTCCTGCCGTCGATCGTCATGGTGGACATGCAGCTCTCGCACGCGACGAAAGCCGCGTTGCCCTCGCATCGCTTCCCCGGCGAGGAAGGCTGGTTCTTCAACCTCGGCGAGAAAGCGGGAACGACCGAGGACTTCTTCACGATCGCGCACCTGATCGCTTCCGGCCGCTGACGAGCGACCGCGATGGTTTCGAGGGGGGCCGGACGACCGGCCCCCCTTTTTTTTGTGCCGAACGGAGCTCGCGGGCGGCTTCGCGCAGGAACGCGAGCATCGCCTTCTCGTCCGGAGACAGCGACGCGCTCCGCCGGTGAGTCACGAGCTTCCCGCGGCTTTCGCAGTCGGCGATCACCCGGCCGGCGAGGTACGCATCGATCACCGTCGGATGGACGTACGACCGGCGGCAGACCGCGCGCGTGTTGCCGAGGCGCTCGGCGACGACGTCGATCGCGCGCACCACGTTGCCGTTGGCCTCGCGCCGCGTGCGGCCGCAGCGGAGCTCGCGGAGCGCACACGCGGTCAGAACGGTTCCCGCCCAGGTGCGGAAGTCCTTGGCGCTGAACTCCTCGCCGGAGATCTCCCGCAGGTAGTCGTTCACGTCGCCCGAATCGATCGACCGGAGCTCCCCATCGTCGTCGAGGT
The DNA here is from genome assembly GCA_034666665.1 of Candidatus Binatota bacterium. Classification (GTDB taxonomy): domain Bacteria; phylum Desulfobacterota; class Binatia; order JACPRU01; family JACPRU01; genus JAXDLK01. Next base: position 7,782 of record JAXDLK010000362.1, on the reverse strand, counting down.
ACTGGAAGAGCTCCTGGCCCGGCAGGTCCTGGAAGCGCTTGACCAACGGGGCCAACCGCGGATCCGAGAGCACGATGTCGCGGACCTTGCCGCTCTTGCCGCGGAACCGGAAGTGAATGTCGGACCCGGAGACGCGGACATGTCGGTCGCGGAGCGTCGTCAGGCCGTACGATTGGTTCTCGCGCGCGTACTCCTCGTTGCCGATGCGGATGTTGGTCGCCTGCAGCAGATCGACCACGGTCGCGAGTACCTTCTCGCGCGGCAGCCCGGACCGTGCGAGGTCGCGCGCCACGCGTCCGCGAATGCGCGGCAGCACGCGCCCGAACGCGAGCATGCGACCGTACTTGTCGCGCTCGCGAAACTCACGCCAGGCCGGGTGGTATCGATACTGTTTCCGTCCGCGTGCGTCGCGGCCGACCGCCTGCAGGTGGCCGTCGGCGCGCGGACAGATCCACACGCCGGTCCATGCGGGCGGGATCGCGATCGAGCGGATCCTGCGAAGCTCGGCCGGATCGCGGATCGTGCGGCCGCCGGGGTCGACGTAGCGGAAGCCGCTGCCGGTGCGGCGGCGCGAGATGCCGACGCTCGAATCGGAGACGTAGCGGAGCTTCGGCGGTTCCGCCGGCTCGAGCACGCGGGCGAGCTGCCGCGACGCTTCGCGGACCGCGGCAGCACGGCGATGCGCGGAAGGTCGACGAGCTCGGGGGTGCACCGGGATCCTCCAGCGTCGGAAACCCCGGACGGGATGCCGGTTGCGATCAGGCGGGGAGGCGCCCACCGTCGGCCGCCGGGGGGCGGCGCGCGGAACGGCCTTCGGGCCGGTGAACGTAGAGCTGCGCCGGCGTCGGCTTCGCCGCCTGATGCACGGGCGGGCGCATCGCGTATCTCACCTCGCGGGAGTGCTCCGCGTGCTGCCGCCCGGCGTTGTAGACCTTGCGGAACTTCCACAGCATCGCCACGAAATTCGTCTGGCCGCGGAGCAGGAGCCGGCTCGCCGCGGCCGCGGTGCCCCAGAGCGCGGCGGCACCGAGATGCTTCCGGTTCAGCACTTCCTGGGTCGCCACCAGCTCGCGGTAGAAGCGGTCGAGCGGCAACCGCGTGGGCAACACCGCGTGCTGCACGTCGAACAGGCGGTAGTCGAGCGAGGTGAGCTTGCGCGACTCGGTGAGCCACGTCTCCGTCCCGGGATACGGGGTGTTCACCGTCAGATGCACGATCTCCGGCACGGACTGTGCCCATTCGCGGACGACGCGGAAGCGCGCCTCGTCCCAATCCGGATCCGCGATGATGTTGATCGCCACGGTGATGCCGAGCTCGCGCGCGATCTCGAGCGCGCGGAAGTTCTCGCCCGGGGAGACGCGCTTGCGATGCAGGCGCAGGCCTTCCTCGTCGATCGCCTCGATCCCGAGAAACATGTAGCGAAGGCCGAGCCGCTTCCAGTAGGCGAAGACCTCGCGGTTGCGGATCAGCACGTCGCATCGAGTCTCGAGGTAGTACTCCTTGCGGATGCCGCGCCGCTCGATCTCGCGCCCGATCGCGAAGCCGTGCTCCGGATGGATGAAGGCGACGTCGTCGACCACGAAGACGTTCGGCTCCTCGATCCGGGCCACGTCTTCCGCGGCGGCCTCCGGCGAACCCTGCCGGTAGCTCCGGCCATAGAACGTCCACGCGCTACAGAAGACGCAGTCCCAGGGACAGCCGCGCGAGAACTCGACCGACGCACAGGGATCGAGGACGCCGATGAAGTACTTTTGCCGGCGGCGGGTGAGATCGCGCGCGGGAGGAAAGTCGTCGATCGACGCGAGCATCGGCGGCGGAGGGCCCGAGCCGCTCGCGGTGATCGCCCCGGGCACCGATTCGAGCGGTGCCGAGCCCCAGGCTTCGAGCAAGAGCGGCGCGCTCGCCTCGCCCTCGCCGCGGAGGATGCAATCGATCGCGCCGCCGGCATGCTCGAGGATCTCCTCGGACACGAACGACGCGCTGTGGCCGCCGACGAACACCAGCGCATGCGGCCGGCGGCGCTTCACCTCGAGGGCGAGGTCGATCACTTCGGGCGTGTTCGGCAGGTAGTTGAGCGAGAAGCCGACCGCGTCCGGCGCCATCTCGTCCACCGCCGCGAGCGCGTCCCCGGGTCGGAAGATCTGCAAGTCGACGAGGTGAACCTCGTGTCCGGCCGCGCGAATCGCCTGCGCGACGCGCTCGATGCCGAGCGGCTCGAGCCGCAGATAGATCTCCGAGTGCATGAGCGGACTCGGATGGATCAGCAACACGTTCATCGCGACCCCCTCCGCCGAAGTTTCTCCCCCCGACCGCCTAGCGGCGCCGTGACGGTGGTGCAAGGACCGTTCACGACGACCGCCGATCCGGCGATCGGCACGATCTCCGCGGAGGTCGCGCCGGCCCGGATCCTCAATCGTGCGACCGCGATCGGTAAGCGGAACCGACGAGGCCCGGCGCTCCCCGGGTTCACGAGCAGGAATCCGTCGCGGTCCGCGATCTCCGGGCGGTGCGAGTGGCCGGCGACGACCACGTCGACTTCGCCCGCTCGGTCGAGGTCGAGCTCGCGGGCGTCGTGGATCACGTGGATGCGAACACCTCCGATCTCGATCGTCGTGCGGATCGGCAGGCGCTCCGCCCACGGACCGCGGTCGTTGTTCCCGCGGACGGCGGTGACGGGGGCGATCCGCGCGAGCGCGTCCAGCACGTCCCGAGCGCCGACGTCACCGCCGTGGATCACGTGATCGGAGCCGGCGAGTGCGGCCAGTGCCTCGGGGCGCACGAGGCCGTGCGTGTCCGAGATCACTCCCACGATCGAGTCGCCTTTGTTCGACCGGCGCATTATGGTTTCGGCATGGCCATCGAAGACGAGCTCGCCGCCGAATTGAAGGACGCGATGCGCCGGAAGGACTCCGGCACCGTCGCGTGCATCCGATTCGTCAAATCGAAGATCCAGGAGGCGGTCACCGCGAAGGGGTTCCAGGGTCGCGCCGACGACGAGCTCTACCGGCGTATCATCTCCTCGTACGTGAAGTCCCTGCAGAAGGGGATCCAGGAGCTCGAGGCGGCAGGAGACCGCAGCCGCGACCTTCGCGACCAGTACGCCGCCGAGATCGTTTATCTGGAGCGCTACCTGCCGAAGCTTCTCGGCGCCGACGAGACGGCGGAGATCGTCCGCGGCAAAGTCGCGGAGCTCGGCGTCACCGACCCGAAGCGGTCCGGCCAGGTGGTCGGCGCGATCCTGAAGGAGCACAAGGGCGAGGTGGATCCGGCGCTCGTCCGACGCCTGGTCGACGAAGCGCTGACGTCTACGTGAAGAGAGGCTCGGCGCCGAGATCGCGGTAGAGGCCGGCGACGTACTCGCCGTAGCCGTTGTAGAGCCGCGTCGGCACTTCCTTGCCCTCGGTGCCGAGCAGCACCTCCATCTTCTGGCTCCAGCGTGGGTGCGGCACGTCGGGGTTCACGTTGGCCCAGAAGCCGTACTCGCGAGCCTCGAGCCGCTGCCAGAAGCTCACCGGGCGCTGCTCGGTGAACGTGAAGCGGGCGATCGATTTGATCGACTTGAAGCCATACTTCCACGGGACGGCGAGCCGCAGCGGGGCGCCATTCTGCCTCGCCAGCGGTTTTCCGTAGAGCCCGGTCGCGAGGAACGCGAGCTCGTTGGTCGCCTCGGCGATCGTCAGCCCCTCGGAGTACGGCCACGGCATCCACAGCTGGCGCTGCCGGAGGGAGACGTCGCGATCGAGGAACGTCTCCATGCGCAGGTACTTCGCCGACGACAGCGGGCGCGCGAGATCGACCAGCGCCTTGAGTGGGAACCCGGTCCAGGGCACCGCCATCGCCCACGCCTCGACGCAGCGGTGGCGGTAGGTTCGCTCCTCGAGCGGCATTCGCCGCAGCAGGTCGTCGATGCCGACGTCGAGGGGTTTCTCGACGAGACCGTCGACGCGCACCGTCCACGGGCGGAGTCGGAGCTTCTGCGCTTCGTGCCAGATCTGCTTGTCGCCGCCGAACTCGAAGAAGTTGTTGAACGTAGTCACCGACTCCTCCGGCGTCACCGCGCGGTCGAGCGCGTAGCGCCGATTCGGCGGCGCGGGGTACAGTGCCGCCGAGGGATCCTTGGCCTCCCGCTCACCGCCGAAGAGGCTCCCCGCTGCCGCCGCCCACGGCGCCGAGAGCACCGCCGTCCCGGCGGCGAGCGTCGCCAGCACCCGACGCCGCGCGTGGAACACCGATTCCGGCGTCGATTCCGCGTACGGGATCTCCCATCCTCGGCGGCGGAGAAGCCACATGCGGCCGAATGTCGCTCCGGCCGCGCCGCAGAATCAAGTGCGCGCGGGCGCGCCGGCCGCGGCGGCGGCACCGGCGCCGACCTTGCGCTGGCGCTCCTCGGCGCCGCGCGAGCCGTACCACCGGGAATACGTCTCGGTGAACTCCGCACCGAAGAAGAAGATCAATCCGGAGTAGTAGACCCACAGGAGCAGCACCGCGAACGATCCCGCCGCTCCATACGTGGACGCCACACCGCTCCGCCCGAGGTAGAGGCCGATCAGGAACTTGCCGGCTTCGAACAGCAACGCCGTGACCCCGGCTCCGACCCACACGTCGCTCCAGGGGATCACCACGTCCGGAAGGATCTTGAACATCAGCGCGAAGAGCAGCGTCTCGACACCGATCGAGATCGCGAAGTTCAGCAGCTGGAGCACGACCTCCGGGAGCGGCAGCAGACCGGACAGGTAAGCGCCGACCGCGGAGAGCAGCGCGCTGACGACCAGGGACACGAGGAGCAGGAATCCCACGACGACGACCATCGTGAACGACAGCAGGCGGATGCGGACGAGCTCCCACATCCCGCCGGCCTTGCGCGGCGGAGCGTGCCAGATGGTGTTCAGCGCCGCCTGCAGCTCCCCGAACGCTCCCGTCGCACCGAGAATCAAGGTGACGACGCCGAGCAGCGTCGCGATGGTTCCGCCGTCCTCGCGTCGCGCTCCGCGCACGAGCTCCTGCACGACGTCGGCACCCGCGGAACCGACGAGACCCTGAAGCTGATCGTCGAGCCGGCCGCGCACCGCGTCCGCGCCGAAGAAGAAGCCGGCGATCGCGGTGACGATCACCAGTAGCGGCGCCAGCGAGAAGACCGTGTAGTACGCCAGCGCCGCGGCCAGCCGCGACGCGTTGTTCTGGCTCCACTCGTTCGCCGACTCGCGAAGGAGGGCGCCGGCTTCGCGGAGGCTCATCCTCGCACCGGAACACGCGTCCACGATCGAGGTTGTGGCACGACGCTCCCCCGGACCGAGTCGCGGGTTAAGCCCCCGACAGCAGGAGGTCACACGATGCCTCAGGGAAGCAAGAAGAAGTACACGAGCAAGCAGAAGCGGCAGGCGAAGCACATCGCCGAGGGCTACGCGAAGCGCGGCAAGTCCACGAAGGAAGCCAAGCGGCGGGCGTGGGCGACGGTGAACGAGGAGACCGGGGCCGGCAAGAAGTCCGGGAGCGGTCGCGGCAAGAAGACCAGCACGGCCGCGAGCCGCAAGGGCGGCAAGAAGGGCGGCCGGCGAACGGCGGCCAAGAAGCGTACGACGAGCAAGAAGAAGTGACGACGCGTCGCGTCGCGCGACGGTGCACGGCTCTCGCCGCGACGCTCGCAGCCCTGCTCGGCTGCAGCACCCTGCGATCCGCGCTGGTCTCCTCCGGAGGCGGCGAGACCGAGTTCGAGCCACCGCGCCGCCTGCGTGCGAAGGACGTGGCGCTTCCCGCAGGCTACACGATCGAGCTCGTGGCGAGCGGCTTCACGTTCCCGACGGGCGTCGCCTTCGACGACGCCGGGGCCGCGTACGTCCTCGAAGCGGGATACTCGTACGGCGAGGTCTGGACGACCCCCCGGCTCCTGCGAGTCCGCGACGACGCCCGCCACGAGATCGTCGCTTCCGGCGGCAAGAACGGGCCCTGGACCGGAGTCGCGTACCGGCGGAACACGTTCTACGTCGCCGAGGGCGGCGAGCTCGAAGGTGGCCGCATCCTGGAGATCGCCGGCAACGGCCGAATGCGAGCGCTGATCGACCGGTTGCCGACGCGCGGCGATCACCACACGAACGGACCGGCGATCGGCCCGGACGGCTCCATCTATTTCGCGACCGGGACGTACACGAACTCCGGTGTCGTCGGTCCCGACGACGCCGAGCTCGGGTGGCTGAAGCGGTTTCCGACGGAGCACGACGTGCCTTGCCGCGACGTGCGACTCGCCGATCGCAGCTTCGAGAGCGACGATCCACTCCACGATCGTGGAACGGTGACGACCGGCGCCTTCGCCCCGTTCGGCCAGGTGACGCAGCCGGGGGCAATCGTTCGCGGCCAGGTTCCCTGCAGCGGAGCGATCCTGCGGATCCCTGCGACCGGCGGAAAGCCCGAGCTCGTCGCCTGGGGCTTTCGCAATCCCTTCGGCCTGGCGTTCTCGCCCGACGGCGCGCTCTATGCGACGGACAACGGGTACGACGATCGCGGGAGCCGGCCGGTGCACGGCGCAGGAGACCTCCTCTGGCGCGTCGATTCCGGCCACTGGTACGGCTGGCCCGACTACCACGGCCACCGGCGGCTCGATGACGGCGACCACTACACGCCGTCCGGAAAGCCGGTCCCGGCGCCCGTGCTCGCCGATCCGCCCGAGCGACCGCCGCAGCCGGTCGCGGTGCTCGCGGTTCACTCCTCGTCCGACGGCTTCGACGTGTCGCGGAGCGCGAGGTTCGGATACGCCGGTCGCGCGTTCATCGCGCAGTTCGGCGACCAGGTTCCGACCACGGGATGGGTGCACGCGCCGGTCGGGTTCAAGGTGGTGATGGTGGATCTCCGGAGCGGCGAGATCGACGACTTCGCCGTCAACCGCGGCAAGATGAACGGGCCGGCATCGTGGCTCGGCGGCGGCGGTCTCGAGCGGCCGATCGCCGCCCGTTTCGACCCCAGCGGCGACAGCCTCTACGTCGTCGACTTCGGCGTGCTGACGATGTCGAGTGCCGGAGCGCGCCCTCAGCCGGGGACCGGAGCTCTCTGGCGCATTCACCGGAGCGGATCATGAGGCGCGCGACGTTGCTCGCCGGTGGGATCGCGTTGATCGCCGCCGCATGCGGTAGCGCGCGAAGAAGTCTGCCGATCGCCGGGCCGCAGAAGCTCGCATCCGCCGAGCTCGCACGCGGGCGCGACGTCTTCCAGCGGCATTGTGATTCCTGTCACCCCGGCGGCGAAGCCGGAGTCGGTCCCGCGATCAACGACAAGCCGCTGCCGCGGTTCCTGATCCGCTTCCAGGTGCGGCACGGGCTCGGCGCGATGCCGGCGTTCTCGGCGGACGAGCTCCGCGACGACGACCTCGAACGTCTGATCTCCTACCTGCAAGCGCTCCGCGCGCACGGCTGAGCTTTCCACCGCAACCGCCGTTTCGAGAATGGGTTTTTGTCCGCCGCATTCGGGCCAGACGCGACAACTCAGAGCAAATGCGAGGAGCGAACATGAATGCCATCGAGCTGCTGACCAATGATCATCGCAAGGTCGATTCGCTGATCGAACGATACCGCTCGTCCGGCGGTGGTGGGCGGAGCGGCAGTGCTCGCACCAAGGTGCTCGAGCAGATCACCCGCGAGCTCACCGTCCACGCCGAGGCGGAGGAGGCGGAGCTCTATCCCGTCCTGCGCTCGGACGTCTCCGGCGGCGAGGAGATGGCGGAGGAAGCGGAGCAGGAGCATGCCGAAGTGAAGCGCATGATCGCCGACCTCGAAGGCGCGGACGCGGAGAGCAAGG
>JAXDLK010000361.1:0-8111 GCA_034666665.1 Candidatus Binatota bacterium | reverse complement strand
GAGGGCGTCGACTTGACTGCGCTTCCCCGGCGCGAGCTCCGCCGCAAGCGCCGCCACCTGCAGATGATCTTCCAGGATCCGTATTCGTCGCTGAACCCTCGGATGCGTGTCGGCTCGATCGTCGGCGAAGGTCTGGCGATCCACGGTATCGCCCGCGGCGCGGACCGGCGCGCGCGGGTGATGGATCTGCTCGCTCGGGTCGGGCTCCACCCCGACGCGTTCGACCGTTACCCGCACGAGTTCAGCGGCGGCCAGCGGCAGCGGATCGGCATCGCCCGCGCTCTCGCCGTCGGCCCGAAGTTCATCGTCGCCGACGAGCCGGTCTCCGCCCTCGACGTCTCGATCCAGGCGCAGATCGTGAACCTGCTGCAGGACCTCCAGGAGGAGCGGCGGCTCGCGTACCTCTTCATCGCGCACGACCTCCGCGTGGTCGAGCACATCAGCCACCGCGTGGCGATCATGTACCTCGGACGGATCGTCGAGCTGGCGTCGAGCGAGGAGCTGTACGCGGCGCCACGGCATCCTTACACCCGGGCGCTCCTCTCCGCGGTGCCGAACCCGGTGCCCGGGCAGAAGCGAGAGCGAACCGTCCCACGCGGCGACGTGCCGAGTCCGATCGCCCCACCGCCCGGGTGCGCGTTCCATCCGCGCTGCCCGTGGGCGGAGGACGTGTGCCGCCGCGTCGATCCCGCCCTGCTGACGGGAGCGCGCGGACACGGCGTCGCCTGCCACGTCTTTCCCGCCGAGACGTGATCTGCCATAAGCTCGAATTTTGGCCGCCCGACGAACATGATCGTTCCCGCAGCCGATACGAACCTCGCCTGAGAGATCCCAAGGAGGGAGTCATGTCCCTGTTCCGGAAGAACCCGCTGTCCGAATCCCCGGAAGATGCAGTGCGCGAGGTCCCGGCTCCCACGCCGAAGACGCTGCCGCCGGCGGACTTCCTGCGCGAAGGCGATCTGCGGACGTCGCTCGCGGCGGACTCCGAGGTCACGGGCAAGCTCAGCTTCACGACGCCGACGAGGATCGACGGCAAGCTCAAGGGCGAGCTCCGCTGCACTCAGCTGCTCGTCATCGGCCCGGAGGCCATCGTCGAGGGCTGGATCAAGGCGGACGTCCTCAGGATCGAAGGTTCCGTGGCCGGCGAGATCGCCGAGACCCGGAAGGTGGAGATCCGCTCCACCGGCCGCTTCGTCGGCCAGGTGTCGGCCCAGGTGGTGGTGATCGAGGACGGCGGCTATCTCGACGGCGAGTGCCGGATCGGTCTCGTGGAGGAGACGCGGGAGCGGCCCCGGGAGCCGATGCGTCTGGTCGGGGAGTCGGAACCGGCGATCGCCGCCACGGTTCCGGCGTAGCGGTTCAGGCGAGCAAGACCCTCACCCGTCGCTGCGCGCGGAATCGGAAGCGGCATCGTCGGGCAACCTGTCGCCGGAAGGAATCGGCGATCGGAAGCAGTCTTCGCGCGCCGCCCCCTCAGGGGATGTGAGAGGGAATCGAACGGTTTCCCGGCTTACCGCGTGCGCTCTTCGATGCGGGCGGCCTTGCCGGAGAGCTCGCGCAGATAGTAGAGGCGCGCGCGCCGCACCTGGCCGTGCGTCAGCACCTCGATGCGATCGATCCGCGGCGAGTGCAGCGGGAACGTCCGCTCGACGCCAACGCCGTACGACACCTTTCGCACGGTGAACGCTGCGCGGTTCCCACCCTTCGTGCGGCGAATGACCATGCCCTCGAAGACCTGGATGCGCTCCTTCTCCCCCTCGACGACCTTCACATGCACGCGCACGTTGTCCCCGGACCGGATCTCCGGAACGCCCGTTTTCAACTGCTCTGCCTCGATGCGTTCGATGCGATTGGCCATGGGAGGTCCGCCCTTTCTGCGCGAAGTCGCCGAACCAGTTCCCTTATCCGAATCGCGACCGGAGCGGAAGCCGACGAAGGGACGTCAGCCCACTGTTCGAGCCGCAACGTCGCCGACGCCGCCGCGGGCGTCAGGACCGCGGCGGGGCGAGCAGCCGGTCGAGCATGATCGCAGCGGCCGCGCGTACGGGCAGGTGATTGTAGTCGCCGGCGCCGCGAATCGGCTCGAGCACGATCTCGGCACGGCCGAGAACCTCCGGCACGAGCCCCCAGCCGGTGCCGAGCATCAGCAGGTGCGGCGTCGTGCTCGCCCTGAGGCGCTCGCGGAGCTCGGCGAACCCCGTGGCCCGGTCACCGGCGCGCGCGCTGGTGGCGATCAGCACCGGCGCCGTTCCGGTCTCGCGCTCGATCTCGAGTAGAACCGAGTCCAGATCGGGGACCGTCCGCACCAGCGCGAGCGCTTCGCGGCGGGTCTCGTTGTAGGCGGCACCGTAGCCACGGCTCCAGTGCTCGACGATCTTCTCGGAAAGCAGCCGCAGGGCCCGCACCGGATGCGCGATGAACACGCCGGCGGCGCCGTACGTGCGTGCGATCCGGGCGAGATCGTGAATGTCCATGTTGGTGATCGCGGTGACGACGACGTCGCCCCGCTTGTTGAAGACGGGGTGGTGGAGGAGGACGAGATAGACGGGCGCCACGCGGCCGTCAGCGCTCCCGCTCGAGATCGTCGAGGAGCCGCCGGTCGTCGTCGTCGAGCGAGGCCGCCGCGAGCAGGTCGGGGCGCCGATCGCGCGTCAGCCGGAGCGATTCCCGGCGCCGCCAGCGAGCGATGGCCGCGTGATCGCCGGAGAGAAGCGCGGCAGGCACGCGAGCCCCTCGGAACGACTCCGGACGCGTGTACTGCGGGAACTCGAGGAGGCTCTTCTCGAACGACTCGTCGTCGATCGAGCGCTCGTTGCCGACGAATCCGGGCACCAGCCGGGAGACGGCTTCGAGAACGACCAGCGCCGCGGTCTCGCCGCCGGCGAGCACGTAGTCCCCGACGGAGAGCTCCTCATCGACGTGATCGCGGACGCGCTCGTCGATGCCCTCGTAGTGGCCGCAGACGAGCGCGATCGCGCTGGCGCCCGCGAGCGCGCGCGCCTTCGCCTGCGTGAGACGCTCTCCCCGGGGCGACAGCAGGAGCCGCCGGACGCCGGGGTCCTCGGCGGCGACGGCCTCGAGCGCGGCGACGACCGGCTCGACCTTCATCACCATCCCGCTGCCGCCGCCGTAGGGCGCATCGTCGGCGACGCGGTGCTTTCCGGCGGCGAAGTCGCGGATGTCGCGGACGCGCGCCTCGACCAGGCCGCGCGTGATCGCCTTGCCGAGGAGGCTCGCCGCCAGCGGCGACGAGAAGAACTCCGGGAAGAGCGTGAGCACGTGGAAGCGCATGGCGCGTCAGCCGTCGAGGAGGCCGGCGATCGGCCGGACGACGATTCGCCGGGCGCCGAGGTCGACCTCACGGACGAACTCCTCGACGAGCGGGATCATCCGCTCGGTGCCGGCGGCGTCGTCGAGCGTGAGGACGTCGTGTCCGGCCGAGGAGAGCACGTCGCGAACGGTACCGACGCACGCACCCGACTCGTCGACGACTGCAAGACCGATCAGCTGGAAGCCGTAGTATTCACGTGGGGCGAGCGGCGCGAGAGCCGTCTCCGGCACGGCGAGGTCTCGCCCCGCGAGCGCCGCGGCGAGCTCGCGGCTGTCGATCGATTCGAGCTCGAGCAGCCAGATCGACGTGGCCGGGCGGGCGCGCCGCACGGAAAACCGCCGCACGTCCGCCGAATCCCCGGCGACGAGGAAGACGTCGGCAACCGATCCCAGCACGTCGGATTCGGGGTTGAAGAGCCTGACCCTGAGCTCGCCGCGCACGCCGTGCGGGCCCCCCACGCGGCCGACGCGCAACAGCCGCTCGCCCTGCCAGGCGAGCTCGGCGCCTTCGCCCGCGGCGTTACGAGGCGTCCTCTTCAACGATCTCCAGCGCGACCCGCTGGTTCTTCCGCGCCGCGGCGGCATTCAGGATCGAGCGCAGCGCCTTCGCCGTACGTCCTTCCTTGCCGATCACTCGGCCGAGATCCTCCGGCGCCACGCGGAGCTCGATCACCTGGGTCCCTTCCTCGTTCTGTTCCGTCACCCTCACCTGATCGGGCTGATTCACCAGGGAGCGCGCGACGTACTCGACGAGGTCCTTCATCTCAGCGCGGCCCGTAGGGCTGCAACCGAATCGCCTCTCCCCCCGCATGGGGGAAGAGGCCGACGGCGCAGCCGTCGGGTGAGGGGGAGCCGGTCGTGGAATCGTCGCGTCGTACCAGCAATGCGGTGGGTACTCGCAGGGCTCCCCTCGGCGGCGATTGCCCTCAGGTCAAGGTCGTGGCGGCGACCTCCACGGGCGGGGCGGGCGTACGCTTCAAGAGCGACGCCACCGTGCTCGTGGGCCTCGCGCCGCGCGCCAGCCAGTGCGCGACCTTGTCGTGCTGCAGCTTCACCTGCGGCGGATTCGTCTTGGGATCGTACGTGCCTACGAGCTCGACGTATCGACCGTCGGTCGGGTAGCGGCTGTCGGCGACCACGATGCGGTAAAAGGGTCTCTTCTTGGCGCCATGGCGCGAGAGTCGGATCGTCACGGACATTGGGGTTCTCCTCGAACGTCTTGGATTCGCGCCGGGGCGGTCGGTGTCAGGTGGGGAGCCCGAGCGGCAAGCCGCGGCCTCCGCCGCGCGTGAGCTTCTTCATCATCTTCTTCATCTGCGTGTACTGCTTGAGAAAGCGGTTGATCTCCGCGACGGACGTGCCGCTCCCGAGCGCGATCCTGCGGCGCCGGCTCGCGTTCAGCACCTCCGGCTGACGGCGCTCCTGGAGCGTCATCGAGTCGATGATCGCCTCGATGCGGCCGAGCTCCTTCTCCGCCTTGCCGCCGTCGACCGCGGCCGCGACCTTCTTCATCCCGGGGATCATGCCGATCAGCTCGCCGATCGATCCCATGCGCTTGACCGCGCGGAGCTGATCGCGAAAGTCCTCGAGCGTGAACTCCGCGCGGCGGAGCTTCTTCTCGAGCTTCTCGGCCTCCGCATGATCGAACGCGCGCTCCGCACGCTCGATCAGCGACAGCACGTCGCCCATCCCGAGGATTCGCGACGACAATCGATCGGCGTGGAACGGCTCGAGCGCGTCGAGCTTCTCGCCGACGCCGAGGAAGACGATCGGCGTGCCGGTGACGGCGCGGATCGACAGCGCGGCACCGCCGCGCGCATCGCCTTCGATCTTCGTGAGGATCGTGCCGGTCAGCGTCAGACGATCGTGGAAGCCCCGCGCGACGTTGACCGCGTCCTGTCCGGTCATCGCGTCGGCGACGAGCAGCAGGTGATGCGGCGTCACCGCACGCTTCACCTCGTCGAGCTCGGCCATCAGCTCCTCGTCGACGTGCAGACGGCCCGCGGTGTCGAAGAGGCAGGTGTCGTAACCGCCGCGCCGCGCCGCTTCCAACGCCTCGCGGCAGATCTCGACCGCGCCCTTCGATGCGACGGAAGGATGGACGGGACAGCCGATCTGCTCGCCGAGCACGCGCAGCTGCTCGATCGCCGCGGGCCGGCGCACGTCCGCCGGTACGAGGTAGGGGCTCCGCTTCCGCTCGGCCTTCAGCCAGCGCGCGAGCTTCGCGGTGGTCGTCGTCTTTCCGGAGCCCTGGAGGCCGACCAGCATGACGGCGACGGGCGGTGCGGCGTGGAGATCGAGACCGGCGGACGAGTCGCCCATCAGCCGCACGAGCTCCTCGTGCACGATCTTGATCAGGTGCTGCTCGGGGGTGAGCGAGCGCAGGACTTCCTGACCGAGGGCACGGACACGGACGCCCTCGACGAAGTCCTTGACGACCTGGAAATTGACGTCCGCCTCGAGGAGCGCGAGGCGCACCTCGCGGAGGGTTTCCTCGACGTGCTTGTCGCTGATCCGCCCCTGTCCGCGAAGCTTCCGGAAGATCGTTTCGAAGCGATCGCTGAGGGACTCGAACATGCGGGGGGGGCGGGTGCCGAAAAAAGGAAAGGCTATCGGCGGGCTTACACCTTGTCAAGAAAGCGCGAGGGGCCCCCCGGACGCGGGGAGCCCCTCGAAATGCGCAACCTTCGTGGCGCCTTACATCATGCCGCCCATGCCACCCATTCCGCCCATTCCACCCATGCCGCCTCCACCGGGCATCGCCGGCGCAGCCGACTTGTCCTCGGGCTTCTCGGCGACCATCGCCTCGGTCGTGAGCATCATGCCGGCAATCGACCCGGCGTTCTGCAGCGCGGTGCGAACCACCTTGGTGGGATCGATGACGCCGGCGCGGACCAGGTCCTCGTACTCCTCGGTGAGCGCGTTGAAGCCGTAAGCGCCCTTGTTCGTCTTGATCCGGTCGATCACGATCGACCCCTCGGCGCCCGCGTTCGCCGCGATCCAGCGCGCCGGCTCGAGCAGCGCCTTGCGGACGATCGTCAGGCCGACCTTCTGCTCCTCGTCGACCTCCAGCTTGTCGAGCACCATCCCCGCACGGATCAGCGCGACGCCGCCTCCGGGAACGATCCCTTCCTCGACCGCCGCACGCGTGGCGTGGAGAGCGTCCTCGACGCGCGCCTTCTTCTCCTTCATCTCGACCTCGGTCGCGGCGCCGACGCGGATCACCGCGACTCCGCCGACGAGCTTCGCGAGCCGCTCCTGGAGCTTCTCGCGATCGTAGTCCGAGGTGGTCTCCTCGATCTGGGCGCGGATCTGCTTGATCCGGCCCTCGATGTCCGACTTCTTGCCGGCGCCGTCGATGATCGTGGTGTTGTCCTTGTCGACCGACACTCGCTTCGCATGCCCGAGGTCCTGGAGCGTGATGTTCTCGAGCTTCACGCCGAGCTCCTCGGCGATCATCTTCCCGCCGGTGAGGACCGCGATGTCCTGCAGCATCGCCTTGCGGCGGTCGCCGAAGCCGGGCGCCTTGACCGCACAGGCCGACAAGGTGCCGCGGATCTTGTTCACCACCAGCGTCGCCAGCGCCTCGCCTTCGATGTCCTCGGCGATGATCAGCAGCGGCCGTCCCGCCCGGGCCACCTGCTCGAGCACGGGAAGGATGTCCTTCAGCGACGAGAGCTTCTTCTCGTTGATGAGGATGACCGGATCCTCGAGGACGACCTCCATGCGATCGGGGTCGGTCACGAAGTAGGGCGACAGGTAGCCGCGGTCGAACTGCATGCCCTCGACGACTTCCAGCTGGGTCTCGAGGCCCTTCGCCTCCTCGACCGTGATCACGCCTTCCTTGCCGACCTTCTCCATCGCCTCGGCGATGATGTCGCCGATCGTCTTGTCATTGTTCGCCGAGATCGTTCCGACCTGGGCGATCTCCTTCGGGTCCTTGGTCGACTTCGAGAGCCGCCGGAGCTCCTCGGTGACCGCCGCCACCGCGCGATCGATGCCGCGCTTGATGTTCATGGGATCGTGACCGGCGGCGACCATCTTCAGTCCCTCGGTGAAGATCGCTCGCGCCAGGACCGTCGCGGTGGTGGTGCCGTCGCCGGCGACGTCGGAGGTCTTCGAGGCGACCTCCTTCACCATTTGCGCGCCCATGTTCTCGAACTTGTCCTCGAGCTCGACTTCCTTGGCCACGGTGACGCCGTCCTTGGTGACGACGGGCGCGCCGAAGGACTTCTCGATGACGACGTTCCGCCCCTTCGGACCGAGCGTCACGGTGACCGCGTCGGCGAGCACGTTGACGCCCCGCAGGATCTTGTCTCGCGCATCCTGCGCGAATCTCACTTCCTTAGCTGCCATGTTGCAAAAGCCTCCTCCCGCCGGCTGGAGCGTCGCTCAGGTCGCGAGCTCGGGCACCGGCGCTGCTGTGAAATGGTGGAAAGGTCCGGGGTTCGGTCAGCCCTCGACGATGCCGAGTATGTCCTCCTCGCGGAGGATCAGATGCTCTTCGCCGTTCAACTTGATCTCCGATCCCGAGTACTTGCCGAAGAGGATGCGGTCTCCAGCCTTGACGTCGAGCGGGATGACCTTGCCGTCGTCGTTGGTCTTGCCCCTGCCGGCGGCTACGACCTTGCCCTCCTGCGGCTTTTCCTTCGCCGTATCCGGGATGATGATCCCCCCTTTGGTCTTCTCTTCCTCGGCGACGCGCTTCACCAAAACCCGATCCCCCAGTGGCCTGATCTTCATTTCGACTTTTCTCCTTTCGGTCTCCTCGAGCGAGCAGC
>JAXDLK010000360.1:0-5804 GCA_034666665.1 Candidatus Binatota bacterium | reverse complement strand
GATTCGGGAGCTCGGAAGCATGCTCCACCCCGCAGACGTCGTAGACGAGCTGCCGGAGGACTCCCGCGCGCGGATCGCCCGCGCGCTCTCTGACGACGAGCGCCGGAGCGAGCTCTATCCGGAGCCGGAACGGATGCTCGCGGAATGCTTCGCACGGCTCCGCGGCCGCCGCGCGGACGAGCGCCTCCGCAGCCTCGGCGACGAGATCCGCGCGGCCGAGAGCCGCGGCGACACCGCGGCGGTCGAGGCGCTGCTCGCGGAGAAGCAGCGGCTCTCGACGGAACGCGCGCGGTGAGTGATCACCACCGCATTGCCGATGTGACCCGAAGATTCCACGACCGGCTCCCCCTCACCCGACGGCTGCGCCGTGTCTCGTCGGCCTCCGGCCGCCTTCGACCCCGCCTCCCGTTGGTCGGCATCCGAACGCACAACGTGCGTTCGGATCCTCTCCTGGCCGGCTCGCCAAACGGACCTCCCATCCGGTCGGTCCGGCTCACATTCGAACGCACGACTGTGCGTTCGAATCCATGCGGGGGGAGAGGCAATTCGGTTTGCGGCCCTCCGGGCCGCGCTAAGTGGGGAATCACTCGAGGTCGCGCTCCAGAACGGTCCTCCGCCCGGCACGCTCGGCGTTCACGATCGCGCGATCGCAGAGCTCGCGCAGCCGGTCGGAGAGGACGTCGAGCACGCCGTCCGAGGTGTTCATACCGGAGCGCGCGCGTACGTACTGCTTCAGGCGCGAGGCGATGACCAGCATCTCGCGCACCGCGTCGCCCTCCTTCGCACCCGGTCCCGTCTTCGCAGGCAAGGGCGGCGTGGCTGCCGCGGCGGCGGCAGACGCCTGCTCGCGCAGGAACGCCGTGCGCGAAGGCGCCCGCACCTCCTCCGCCCACGCCTCGCGGTGACGCATCACCGGCAGATGGGCGTCCCAGCATTCCACGGAGCAGAAGGCGAAGTCCGTGCCCTTGCGGTTGCACGTGGAGACGCTGCAGACCCAGTAGACGCGTTCGAAACCGATCTCGCGCTTGCAGCTCGAGCAACGCTTCCACGTCGACGGCTCTTCGCTCATGGGCTCCTCCTCGAACGATTGCGCACTCGGCGAGCGTAGCTCGGGCTCGGGGCGTCGGCTACAGTCGGTGCCGTGCGAACGTTCGAGTGCGCTTGTGGAAACACGGTCTACTTCGAGAACACGGAGTGCCTCGCGTGCGGCCGCGCGCTCGGCTACGTGCCGGACGCCTCGACGCTGAGCGCGCTCGAGCCCGCGGGCGATGGCCTGTGGCGCGCGCTCCGCGTCGGCGGCGGCGGTCTTTACCGCATGTGCCCGAACTACATCGTCGACCAGGTCTGTAATTGGATGCTGCCTGCGGAAGATACCGAGAGGTACTGCCGCTCCTGCCGCTTGAACGAGATCATCCCCGACCTCTCTCTTCCGGAGAACCGGCCGCTCTGGGCGAGGATCGAAGCGGCGAAGCGGCGCATGCTCTACACGCTGTTCTTCCTCCGCCTTCCGGTGGTGAGCCGTCGTCAAGATCCGCGCGGCCTCGCCTTCCGCTTCCTCGCCGATCCCATCTCCGCGGATTCCGCGGACCCCCTCGGCGACTGGAACCGCGTGATGACCGGGCACGACAACGGTCTCATCACGCTGAACGTCGCCGAGGCGGACGACGTCGCCCGCGAGGAGATGCGCCACAGGATGAACGAGCCCTACCGCACGCTGCTCGGCCATTTCCGGCACGAGATCGGCCACTACTACTGGGAAGTGTTGGTCCGCGACTCCGACGCGCTGCCGACCTTCCGCGAGCTCTTCGGCGACGAGCGCAAGGACTACGCCGAGGCGGTCCGCGAATACTATGCGAACGGGCCGGCGCGGAGACAGGTGGCCCACGTCAGCGCCTACGCGATGATGCATCCGTGGGAGGACTGGGCGGAGACCTGGGCGCACTACCTGCACATGGTGGACACGCTCGAAACCGCGGAGCACTTGGGCTTCGCGGTTCACGGGCGTCGGCTGCGAGGGCCGGCGGTGGGTGCCGAGCGAAGCGGGTGGCGTTTCGACGACCTCTTCGCAGACTGGGTGAGCCTGACCTTGGCGATGAACGACTTCAACCGCAGCATGGGGCTCCGCGACGCCTACCCCTTCGTGGTCCCGGCGGCGGCGATCGAGAAGCTCAGGTTCGTCGGCGAGCTGATCCGGCGGACGGGGGAGCGTGCCGGGTGAGGACCCTCACCCGGCCATGCCCTCACCCGGCCTTCGGCCACCCTCTCCCAGGATGGGAGAGGGGAAAGGCGTCGCGGATCTTGGTCAACGTCACTCCCAATCGAAGCGCGGGAGAGTTTCGAACGCCCGCCGGATCCCCTGATTCCAGTGCTTCTGCAGCGAGACGTAATACGGCGAGTTCCGCTTGAGAGTCAGATGATGCGACAGCGCGAGCTCTCCCTTCTCGTAAATCGCAAGCTCGATCGGCGGTCCGACGCTCAGGTTGCTGCGAATCGTCGAGTCGATCGACACGAGCGCGCAGCGCGCGGCGTCCTCGAGGTTCAACCCGGGGACGATCACCCGGTCGAGGATCGGCTTCCCGTACTTGGTCTCGCCGATCTGCAGATAGGGCGCGTCCGGCGAGGCGGAGATGAAGTTGCCCTGCGGGTAGACCAGGTGGATGTCCTGCGGCTGGTCGCGGATCTGGCCGCCGACGATGAACGTGACTTCTCCGGTCTGCCCCACCTTCTCGAGCGCGGCGGCGTACCGCGATTGGACGGCGTGGCTGAGCTCGCCGACGTAACGGGCGGCGTCGGAGAGATGGGGGACCGATCCCAGGCTCTGCGCGCCGCGATCGGTCTCCAGGTCGCGCTGGATTCGCGACAACACCTCCTGCGTGGTCGCGAGGTTGCCGGCCGAGAGCAGCACGAAGATCCGGTCCTCGAAGCGATCGAACACGTGCATCTTGCGGTACGTGGTCACGTGGTCGACACCCGCGCTGGTGCGCGAGTCGGACGCGAAGACGATGCCATCATGCAGCTGGATGGCCAGGCAGTAAGTCATCGATGATGCCCTCGACTCGCTGAGGTCCTCCCCATGCCGATCCACTGGAAGGATTACAAGATAGCCGGGTTCTACGACGAGCTGATCGGCGCCACCGGAGAGCCGCGCTTCGCGGCGAGACCGCTCTGCGAGCGGCTCGAGGCATTCACCGACGAGGAGATCCGGGAACGGAAATCGGCCGCGGAGCTGGCGATCCGCACCATGGGGATCACCTTCACGGTGTACGACGAGGAGGGCGGCTCGATCGACCGCAGCTGGCCGTTCGATCTGATCCCGCGAATCCTGCCGCGCCGCGACTGGCTACCCACCGAAGCCGGGCTCGTACAGCGGGTGACGGCGCTGAACCTCTTCATCGACGACGTCTACCACGAGCAGCGGATCGTCAAGGACGGCGTCGTTCCCGCGGAGGTGCTCGCCACCTCGAAGAACTTCCGTGCGCAGTGCGTCGGCGTGCGCCCGCCGCTCGGCATCTGGGCGCACGTCTGCGGCTCGGATCTGGTGCGCGATCAGGACGGGACGATGTACGTGCTCGAGGACAACTTGCGCGTGCCCTCGGGCGTTTCCTACATGCTCGAGAACCGCCTGGTGATGAAGCGGGTATTCCCGGAGCTCTTCGATCAATACAACATCCTACCGATCGACGATTATCCGTCCCAGCTCTTCGACATGCTGGCGTCGCTGTCGCCGCGACCCGCGGCCTATCCGGAGGTGGTCGTGCTCACTCCGGGAATCTACAACTCGGCCTACTTCGAGCACGCCTACCTGGCGCAGCAGATGGGCGCGGAGCTCGTCGAGGGCCGCGATCTCTTCGTCGCCGAGGACGACTGCGTCTACATGCGGACCGTCGATGGGCCGGCGCGCGTGGACGTGATCTACCGCAGGATCGACGATCTGTTCCTCGATCCCGAGGTGTTCCTTCCCGATTCGTCACTCGGCGTGTCCGGCCTGATGCGCGCCTGGAAGCAAGGCAACGTGGCGCTGGCGAACGCACCCGGCGCCGGCGTCGCCGACGACAAGGTCGTCTACGCGTTCGTTCCGGACATGATCCGCTATTACCTCGATGCGGACCCGATCCTGCCGAACGTTCCGACGTACCTGTGCTCGCGTTCCGAGGATCTGGCGTATGTCCTCGGACATCTGGCCGAGCTGGTGGTCAAGCCGGCGAACGAGTCCGGCGGATACGGCATGCTCGTCGGACCGCACGCATCGAAGGAAGAGCGGGAGAAGTTCGGGCGCCTCGTCCGCAAAGACCCGCGGAACTACGTGGCACAGCCGACGCTCGCGCTGTCCACGTGCCCGACGCTGGTCGAGCAGCACGTCGAGGCACGGCACCTGGACATGCGCCCGTTCATCCTCTCTGGAGAGCACGTGACGGCGACCACGGGCGGCCTCACGCGCGTGGCGCTGCGCAAGGGATCGCTGGTCGTGAACTCCTCCCAGGGGGGCGGCAGCAAGGACACCTGGATCGTCGATACGGGGGGCCTCTGATGCTGTCGCGCGTCGCGGAGAGCGTCTACTGGATGGCGCGCCACATCGAGCGCGCGGAGAACACCGCACGGCTGATCGACGCGCACGCCGATCTGCTGCTCGACCTGCCGAGGACGGTCGCGCCGGGATGGAAGTCCCTGGTCGCGATCCTCGGCAGCGAGGCGCTGCTGGCGATCCGCAACCAGGAGCCCGACGAGAGGAGCGTGGTGAAGCTTCTCGTCGACGACCCGGAAAACTCGGGATCGATCCTGTCTTGTCTGGCGCTCGCGCGAGAGAACGCGCGCTCGGTCCGCGACATCCTGCCGCGCGAGGCCTGGGAGCAGATCAACCACGTGACGCTGACGGCGCGCGCCGGCGTCGCCGCGGGGCTCACGAAGAAGGGGCGGCACGAGTTCCTGCACCGCATCGTCGTCGGCTCCCACCAGGTGACGGGCCTGATCGCCGGCGCGATGAGCCACGACCATGGCTACGACTTCTTGCGGCTGGGCCGACATCTCGAACGCGCGGACATGACCACCCGCATCATCGACATCCGTTCCGCTTCGCTGCCGGCCTCGACCACGCTCGCTCCGTTCGAGAGCACTCAGTGGATGAGCGTGCTGCGCTCGCTCTCCGCCTACCAGATGTACCGGCGCCACATGCAGGGGCGCGTGACCCGCAGTCACGTGCTGGTCTTCTTGTTCCAGGACCGATTGTTTCCTCGCTCGTTCCGGCACTGCCTGTTGCGGGCCGAGGAGTGCCTGCGGAACCTGCCGCGCAGCGATCCGCCGCTCAGGGTCTGCGCGCGCATCCTCCGCTCGCTCGAATCGGCCGACCCGGGAAACCTGGATCAGCAGGCGCTCCAGCGTCTGATCGACGACTTCCAGCTCGCGCTCGGGGACCTCCATCAGCAGATCGCCGCGAGCTACTTCGGCGGCCCCGCGGTGCCACCGGCTCGACAGAGCCAGTCGCAATCGATGGCGTCGGACGGTCCGCGGCAACTCGGACGAGCGACGAAGTCCGTGCAGCGAACGTGATGCGCTCTTCCAACCCCACCCCTCCGAACGCGCTCGCAAGAGAGCTCGCGGGCGCAGATGGTCCAGCCCTCGCAGAAGAGCTCGGGGGCCCAAGATGGCGCCGCTCCGAGCTGGCGAGGAGCTTCCTGGCGCCGCCAGCTCGGAGCGGGCCTGCACGGCTCGGACCGCGCCCAGTCAACCCGCCCTCCCCTCCAAACGCGCTCGCAGAAGAGCTCGCGGGCGCGGATGGTCCTCGCCGGCTCGGACCGCGCCCTATACAA
>JAXDLK010000359.1:0-5125 GCA_034666665.1 Candidatus Binatota bacterium | reverse complement strand
CTCGGCGTACGCGGTCGCGGCGGCGAACGGGACCGAGAGCAGCGCGGCGAGCAGCGCCGAGGCCAACCTTCGGATGAGAATCGTATCCCGACCGGCGAGGCTCAGAAGCATCGGGCTTACGCGCGCGGACGGTTCAAGTCAACGCGACCTCAGGCGGAGCGAGCCTCCCGACGTGATGCGCGAATTGTCTTCGATGAATCGTTTCCCTATGTTCACCGCGGCGGCGCGCGCAACGGCGCCGGGGGAGCGGTGTGAGCGTTCAGAGGCGCGGACTCGCGGTCTTGGTGGCGTTCCTCCTCCTCCTGCCGGAACCACCACGGGCCGCCGAGCCCGACGACGAGCTCGAGCGTGAGTTCGGATTCCTCGAAGCCGAAGAGATCGAGAAGATTCCCGTCGCCGTCGCCACGCGCGGCGAGAAGGTGCCGTTCGGCATGGCGCCGGCGGTGGTCGACGTCGTCACCGAGGACGAGATCCGCGCGAGCGGTGCACGGACGCTCGCCGAGCTCCTCTCGCAGCGTGTCGGGATCGACGTGTCGAGCGATCGGGTCGTGCCGCGCGGCCTCAATACGACGCCGTCCGTCGGCACTCCGCTGTTCAACAACCGTTCGCTCCTGCTGATCGACGGACGTCCGTCCAACGGTGTCTTCTTCGGCGAGTTTCTCGCCGGTCGTGAGCTGCCCCTCGAGCACATCGCGCGCGTCGAGATCATTCGCGGACCGGGCTCCGCGCTCTACGGGACGAACGCGATGGCCGGGGTCATCAACGTCGTCACCAAGGATGCCGCCGACGTTCCGCCGGTGGGCGTGATCGGGGAGCTCGGCACCCAGTCGACGCGGCGGGGGGATCTTTACGGAGGCGGTGGGCGACCGCAAGCGAATGGCAACTTCTTCTTGAGGTACTACGGGACCGGAGGAGCGGACGAACCGAACCGTCACGACAATCAACGCGAATTCTTCGGATTCGCGCGGAGCGCGCTGGGTCCGTTGAGGTTGGAGGGAGAGGCCCTGCAGTTCAGGGAGGAAGTGGCGGGCACGGGCAGCGACCGGATCGATCGCGAGCGCTATTCGATCGGGGCTCACCTCGCCCATGACCTCGCGGAGCGCTTCCAGGTCGACGGTCGCGTCTACGCGAACGTGTACCAGACGCGGTTGTTGGTGACGGCGAGCAATCCGGATCGCAGCACCTACGACGAGCGACGGATCGGCGAGGAGCTGTCACTCCGCTACCGCGCCTTCGACTGGCTGTCGGTGACGTTCGGCGGCGAGGCGCGTCAGGAATCGGGAGAGGTCGGACCGCTCCGTTGCATCCGCCGCGCCGGCGAGAACGTCGAGGCGAGCCCGCGTGGCTGCGATCTCGGCCGGGATGTGCTCGCCGGCTTTCTCGAGGACCAGATCGAGCTCCTTCCTTCACTCGCGCTGACCACCGGATTTCGTTACGACCGTGTGTCCGACGTCGATGCGAGTCGTCTGAGCCCGCGCGCGAATCTCGTCTGGCGTGCGGCGCCCGCCACCGCGCTGAAGGTGGGATACGGGGAAGCGTTCCGGGCGCCGAGCTTCTTCGAGCTCCAGGGAGCGCAGCGATTCGGCGCCGAGCAGCTCGTCGTCGGCAACCCGGATCTCGACCCCGAGGTGGTGCGTACTGTCGACGGCGAGCTGTCGCACCGCTTCTCGCGGGCGCTGAATCTGCGGCTGAGTGCCTTTTATACGCGGGGCAAGGATCTGATCGTTCAGGAGCGGAGCGACGAGTTTCCGATCCTCGACCCGCTTCCGTTCCCCGTCGCGGTGCCGCCGATCATCGGCGATCTGCTCGGCCTCCTGCCGGACGACGCGTTGCCGCCGGGTCTGCGGCGTTCACGCTTCCGTTTCGTCAATGCGGCCCGGGTCGACGCCCGCGGGTTGGAGGCCGCGATCGGCGGAGCCGTCGCGATACCCATCGGCGAGCTCGCCTACGGCCTGAACTACACCCTGCAGGACACGCGCAATCGACGTCTCGGCGATTCGGACCTTCCGCTCGCGCCGCCTCACAAGATGAACCTGCTGCTCGACTATCGGCCGATTCGTGATCTGTCGATCTTCTGGCACACGCGCTGGGAGGATAGGCAATTCGCCGATGGCCGAGAGCGCGAATCGATCGCCAATCACTTCGATCACGATCTGTACTTCATCTACCAGCTGACCCGTTCGTTCCAGGGTGGGCTCGGCGTCTACAACGTGAGCGACAGCGACGCGCGCGATGCGGCGGACATGGTGCGCGAGCCGGTGACGGTGCTCGCCTCACTACGGTGGGAATGGTCGCCGGGTCCTTCGTTGCCGGCGGCGCCCGCCGAGCTCGTCGAACCGCCGGAGCTCGGCGAGGCGCGCGCCGCCGTCGAGCGTGCCCGCGCCGCCGGAGGAAATCGTGCCGCCCCGGCAGACCTTCGCGAGGCGGAGCAGCATCTCGCGGAAGCCAACGCCCTTCAGGGTCGGCGCGCCACGCGCGACACCATCGTCGAGGAAGCCCGACGGGCTTCGGAAGCAGCGGATCGAGCACGCAAGCTGGCCGAAGCGATGCCCTTGCCGCCGTCCGCCGCCGCGGAGACGCCCGCCGCCGAGCCTGAGGCGACTGCGACGGTCATGGCTCGACAGGCGATCTTGCCCGTTCGGCCGTCGCGGGCGGAGCCGGCGTTACCTTCCGCTTTCGCGACGCCACCCGCGATGCGGACACGCGCGCGTGCCGTACCGACGGGAGGGATCGATGAGACTCCGATCCCCGGCGCGACGCGCACTCCGGCGGCGACGGGACTCGTGCGCTCACCGACTCCCCGGCCGACCACCACCGCGACCCGCTCCCCGTCGCCGACGGCAACCCCGACTGCTACGGAGACTCCCAACCTGGCGGCGCGGCGCGTGCTCCTGCTTCAAAGTGACGGCCGTGTCGAGACCTACGCCGCCACGGCGCGTGCGCTGATGCGCTCGGTTCCGGGAACCGTCGAACTGCAGGACCTCGCTGGCGACGCCGAGCGCGGAGCACAGACCGTCCGCGAAGCCGCGGGCCGTGCGGATCTGGTGGTCGCGGTCGGCGCCTTGGCGGCGACCACGGCGCGGCGGGAAGCTGCCGATCGTCCGGTTCTCTTCTGCGCGGTGCTGAATCCGCGGCGTCATGACCTGGCGAGCCGAAGCGCGGGCGGCGTCAGCTTCGAAGTCTCGGCCGAGCGCCAGCTGCAAGAGCTTCGTCGCGCTCTGCCGAACGTGACGCGGGTCGGCGTCCTCTACGATCCGCAGAAATCCGCCGCGTTCCTCGACGAGGCGAACCATGCAGCGTCGCGATTCGGTCTTCGAATCGTGCCCGCGGTGGTGCGGGATCCGCGTGATGTCGGCTTCGTGCTCCGGAGCCTCCGCAAGGATATCGACGTCCTGCTTCTCGTGCCGGATTCGACGGTTCTCACGCGCGAGAGCTTCGAGGTCATCCGTACGGTTGCGGCGGAGACGAGGACGCCGCTGATCGCGTTCTCCGAGGCGTTCGCCCGGCAGGGGGCGCTCCTCGCGTTCCAGCCGAAAGCCGAATCCGTGGGCGAACAATGCGCGCGTCTTGCCGAACGCATTCTCCGAGGCGATCTCCATCTCTCGGACGTGGGGGTCCGCGCGCCCGAGGAAGTGCGGGTGGTGGTGAACCGGAGGGTCGAGGACATCCTGGGCGTGCCGATCTCGCGGTCCGTGCGACCCGACGTCGAGGTGAGGTGATCGTCCGGAAAGGTGGCAATGGAATTGCACGGACCGAGGCTCGGGGGCTAACCTCGGTCGGGGACTCCCTGCATTGACAGTCACGGCCCACCCCCGACCCACGGAAGCGCCTCCGGCGTACGCAGGGGCCGAGACGCCCGCGGCGAAGATTCGCCGCTTTCGTTTCGGCCTCCGTCTCAAGTTCCTGCTCTTCGTCAGCATCGCCTTGGTAGCGATCGGTCTGGTCTTCGGGTGGGCATTCTCGCGACAGCTCGATCTCACCCTCCGTCGCGAGTTTCAGAAACGCGGCGAGACGTTGGTACGGGGGCTCGCGGCGAACAGCTGGCTCGATCTCTATTCCGGCGACAAGGCACGGCTCGTCCGGCTGGTCGCGGGGGCCCTCGAGGAGCCGGACGTCATCGCCGTCGCCATCCACGACGCCGGCAAGAAGGTGGATGCTCGGGCCGAACGAATCGCGGGAGCGCTGCTTCCCGCGGCTTCGGTGGCGCCGAAGGCCATCGAGGTTCATTCCCGCACGATCGCCACCGGGCCCATCCTCGCCTTCGTCGCGCCGATCCGGCTGCAGGCGAGTGCGGAGCCCGGCGGTGCGGCGGCGGGCGCGGCGGACCCGTTCGCGCTGCTCGAGCCCGCTACCGGCCCGAAGCCGACCGACGTTCTCGGAAGCGCCGAGGTCGTCTTCGGGCTTGCCGGAGTCGAGCGGCAGATCGGGGAAGTCCAGCGCACCACCACGATCGTGACCGCGGTGATCGTCGCGATGGGAATCGTCCTCATCGTCCTCTTGTCTCGGGTGTTCATCACGCCGATCGAGCGCATCGCGTTCCTGGCGCGCTGCATCGCCGAGGGCGACCGCACCTGCGTCGCCGAAGTCGAAAGGACCGATGAGCTCGGAGAGCTGGCCGACGCCTTCAACACGATGACGGCGACGCTCCGTTCGCAGGAGGACGAGCTGCGGCGCATGAACGTCGGCCTCGAGCAGAAGGTCCGCGAGCGCACCATGGACCTCGAGGTGAAGCAGCAGTCGATCCTCGCGGCGAACGTCGAGCTCGAGCGCGCGAGCCGGTTGAAGTCGGAGTTCCTGGCGAACATGTCGCACGAGCTGCGTACGCCGCTGAATGCGGTGAATGGATTCTCGGAGCTGCTGCTCGAGCAGAAGCACGGCGAGCTGACGGTGCGACAGAAGCGCTACGTCGACAACATCCTCTCGAGCGGCCGCCATTTGCTGCAGTTGATCAACGACATCCTCGACCTCGCGAAGATCGAGGCGGGACGTGTGGACGTTCGCTGGGAAGTCTTCTCGCTCCGCCACGTGATCGAGACGGCCGTCAGCGTCATCCAGCCGGTCGCTCAGAAGAAGGGATTGGAGGTGGAGGTACGGTTCGATCCCGCCGTCGACCGGGTGGAGCTGG
>JAXDLK010000358.1:0-19591 GCA_034666665.1 Candidatus Binatota bacterium | reverse complement strand
ATTCCGAAGCGATCGACGCACATCCCGAAGCGGACGGCCCAGAAGGTCTGCTGCAGCGGCATCTGCACCGTGCCGTTCTCGCTCAATGCCTGAAAGATGCGTTCCGCCTCGGCCGGGTCGTTCACTCCGATCGAGACGGAGAAGCCTTTGGCAGGTTCGTACCGGTCCGGCGGCGCGTCGGAACCCATCAGGACCTGATCGCCGACGACGAGGCGCGCGTGAAGGATCTTCTTGCGCCATTCCGCAGGCACCTGGTCCGCGATCGGCGACTCCTCGTGCGTGAACATCGCCTCCAGCTTTCCGCCGAGACATTGCTCGTAGAACTCGAACGCCGCCGCGCAGCGTCCGTCGAAGGTGAGATACGGGGTCAATTGCATCGTCCACTCCTTTCGCAGATGGATCGGCATCCCGAGGTTCCGAGGATGCCGAGCCTCAGCACGTGATCCGCTGCTTCACCTCCAGGTCGAGCGGCCGGACCTCGACCGCTCCGGCCGACGCCGCGGGGCAACGGGCTGCCCATTCGAGCGCTGCGTCGAGCGAGGGGGCCTCGAGGATGGCGAACCCTGCGAGCTGCTCCTTGGTATCGGCGTAGGGGCCGTCCTGCACGTGGCGCGCGCCGTCCTTCAGCCGGACGGTCGTTCCCGTGTCCGGCAGGCGCAGCGGATTTCCGCCGACGTAGACGCCCGCCTCGACCAGGGCGCTGTGGTAGGCGCGCCAGGCGCCGAGGTACGGGTCGTCGTCGCCGTTCGTACGCCTCGCGAAGGCCTCTGGCGTTTCGTAGATGAGCATCGCGTATTGCATGGCCGTTCTCCTGTCGGGCAGCTGGATCTCGAGCCGGGCGACACTCGCGTACCCCCGGCGAGTCCAGGCTTCACTGCGATGACGGTTCGCGGGGCGGCATTTCGACACGGCGGATGCAGAAAAGCGACCTCATCCGCGGCGGTCGAGCAGAAAGCGTCTGACCGCGTCGTCCTCGGCCAGGCCGATCGCGCGATCGAAGGCTGCCGCGGCGTCGTCGGCGCGGCCGAGCTTCCGCAAGAGATGGGCGCGAACGGCCCAGTACGGCTGGTAGGTGATGATCGATCGGCCGTCGATCTCGTCGAGCAACGACAAGCCCGAAGCGGCTCCCTCGGATTCCCCTGCCGCGGCGGCGCGGCCGACGCAGGCTCCGAGCGTCGGGGCGACTTCCACGAGGGACCCGTAGAACCTCGCGATCGCGCTCCAGTCGGTCGTGCCGGAATGCGCCCGCTCCGCGTGCACCGACTGGATCGCGGCTTCGAGCTGAAACCGTCCGGGACGCGCCTTCGCGGAAGCCGCCGCGAGCTCACGCTCCGCTTCCGCGATCATCGGAGCGTCCCAGAGGCGCGCATCCTGGTCCGAGAGCGGGATGAACCGGCCGTCGGCGGTGCGTCGAGCCGGGCGGCGCGCCTCGCAA
Organism: Candidatus Binatota bacterium; assembly: GCA_034666665.1. Taxonomy (GTDB): domain Bacteria; phylum Desulfobacterota; class Binatia; order JACPRU01; family JACPRU01; genus JAXDLK01. The sequence goes on along the minus strand of JAXDLK010000358.1, from coordinate 18,156 downwards.
TGCAGCATCAGAGAAAGCAGTCCTCGCACCTCGGGCTCGGCCGGCAACCGCTGCTTCAGAACGCGCGCCAGCCAGATCGCCTCGTCGGTGAGGCCGCGCGCGCGCGGATCGACGCCGGCGGCATCCTCCCAACCGCTTCCGAACGCCGCGTAGATCGCGTTCAAGACCGCGTCCAGCCGTTCCCGCAGGTCGCGTGGTTGCGGCAGCTCGAACGCGATGCCGGTGTCGCGGATCTTCGCCTTCGCGCGGACGAGGCGCTGTCCCATCGCCGCCGGTGAGACCAGGAACGCACGCGCGATCTCCGCGGCGTCGAGCCCGAGCACGGTTTGCAGCATGAGCGGCGTGTGCATGCCCGGATCGATGGCCGGGTGGGCGCACACGAAGAGGAGCTCGAGGCGCTCGTCGGGAAACGGCTGGCCGGCCGTTCCCTCGGCGAGCTCGCAGGCGATCAGCTCGAGTGTCGGCGCGCCGTCCGCCTGCACGCGGTGGTGCCGCGAGGCGTCGATCAGCCGTCGCCGCGCCGCGGTCAGCAGCCAGGCTTCGGGGGACCGCGGCAGGCCGTCTCGCGGCCAAGTGCAGAGGGCCGCGATCAGCGCTTCGCCGAGCGCGTCTTCGGCGGCGGCGACGTCGCGCGTGCGGGCGGACAGGAACGCAACCAGCCGGCCGTACGACTCACGGGCGACCGCTTCGATCGCGCGGTGAGCGTCCTGCTGAGTCTGGTCGTTCACCAAGCGGCGGAGCATACTCGGCGCGATCGCTCACGGCCTTCAGCGAAGCGCGCGTTCGAGACGGTCGAGCGAGCCGGTCCAGCCCGCCCGGTGACGATCACGAGCCTCGGGGTTGGTGAAGCGCTCGTGCTTCAGCGTGAGCTCCGTCTCGCCGCCGAGATCGCGAAGCTCGAACGTCACCAGCGTCTCGTCGCCGCCGTCCTCCCAGCGCCAGGTGTACTGCAGCCTCTCCGGCGGCCGGATCTCGCGGTACGTGCCGCCGACGGCGAGCTGGTTCCCGCTCGGAGCGAGGATCGCGATGCGATAGCGGCCCCCGACTCGGAGATCGACCTCGGCGCTCGGTACCCGGTAGTCGTCACTCGGCCCGAACCATCGCATCAGTTCTTCGGGCGTCGTGAGTGCCTGGAAGACGCGCTCGCGCGGGACCGCGAGCTTCCGCCGGAGCTCGAGGACGACGTTTTCGGACTTGCGCTCGGCCTCTGCCATTTGGGCTTCTCCTTTCGCTTCTTCTCGCCGAGGTAGGCCTCGAGAGCGTCCAGCCGGCGCTCCCAGAAATCGCGGTAATGATCCAGCCATTCCGCCGCCGTCTTCATCGGCCCGGCGGCCAGCCGGATGTGATGCCTTCGACCATCTCGTGCGCGACGAACGAGCCCGGTCGTTTCGAGGATCCGCAGATGCTTCGAGATCGCCGGCAGCGACATCTCGAATGGGGAGGCGAGCTCGGTCACCGACGCTTCGCCACGCGACAACCGGGCGAGAATCGCGCGACGGGTCGGATCGGCCAGCGCGGAGAAGACCGCGTCCAATCGAGTATCGGGTGAGGCGAGCGGCACGATGGTCACTGCGGCTCCGGTCGCCGCGGGAGGAACGTCTCCCGTGAGACCTTCCTCCCTTCCTGCATTCGGCGATCGGCCGTCCGATCAGCCCTGGAGCATCGCTTTCTCTTCCTGGATCAGGTCGCGGAAGGACGGACGCTCGAGCGTCGCGGCCAGGAACCGCGCGAGCTTCGGCCAGCGCTTCGTGTCGACGGTGACGCCCGCGTGCTGCAGGTTCACGAAGATCGAGGCGACGCCGATGTCGCCGACGGTGATCTGCTTGCCGACGAAGTTCGTCGCGCCCTCTTTCAGCTCGCCATTCAGGTAATCGAACATCGGCGGCAGCTCCTCGTTGATCGCCTTCTCGACCATCGCCTCGTCCGTCTTCTGGTTGAAGAACTTGGGTCCGACGATCTTCTGGAAGAAGACCTTCGGGCCGGCGATCGGCACGAGACCGCCATCGGCGTACTCCTCGAACCAGAGGGCGCGCGCGTAGTCGTACGGATCGGAGGGGTAGAGGGCCGGCGTCGGATGCGTGCGCTCGATGTAGGCGAGGATCACCGAGGAGTCGGCGAGCGTCTTGTCGCCGTCCTCGTAGGCGGGGATCTTCCCGAGCGGGCTCTTCTTCCGGTACTCGGCGCTGACGTTCACGGGGATCACCGGATCGAAGTCGTACGCGACGCCCTTCTCGGCGAGAGCGACGCGGACCTTGCGCACGAACGGCGAGAGACCGATTCCGTAGACCTTCGGCATTTGCGGGTTCTCCTTTGGGTGAGGCGGGCCGGCCCCGGTGGCGCCCGCGAATTGTTAACCTGCTGGTTAATAGTTCCGCGCGCGAATCCGAGTCAAGCGGCTGCCGATGTGGAGCCCCCTCACCCGCGCGCGTTCCCTCACCCGGCGCACGCGCCCCCCTCAGCGCTCGCAAAAGAGCCTCGCGGGCGCAAGATGGCGTCACTCCGAGCTGGCGAGGAGTATCCCGGCGCCGCCAGCTCGCAGCGCGCCTCCAGATTCTGCGGGGACAGGTGAGGAACTGCACGAGACACACGGTTTCCGCTCCGGCGTTCGGGCGGGTCCCTCTCCCTTCCAGGGAGAGGGTGGCCGAAGGCCGGGGGAGGGTTCCCGCCGGGCGAGGGAACGGCGCCTACTCCGCGAGGAACTCGCGCACCGCGGTGAGGAACACGTCGAGCTGGTCGTGATGCACCCAGTGCCCGGCCTTGGGAACGTTCACCAGCCGGTGGTTCCGGAACGCGTCCGCGCGGCCGTCCTTCTCCGGGTCGCTGGCCCAGGAATCCATGCCGCGGACGAGCAGCACGGGGCAGGTGATCTCGCCCCAGAACTGGCGCGCCTCTCGCATGTTGAAGAGGTACGGCGACATCGCGCGCACGTAGTTGTCGAACTTCCACACGTAGGTGCCGTCCTCGTCGCGGTAGCAGCCGTGGACCGTGAGGTGCCAGGCCTGCTCCCACGAGAGGTGCGGGTTCGCGTCGCGCATCCGCTTCGTCGCCTCTTCGAGGCTCGGGTAACGGCGCGGATGACGCCGCGCGAGCGCCTGCATCTCGCCGATCCAGTCGCGCATGCGCTCGGGAGCCGGGCGGTCGCGGATCATCTCGGGCGGCGGCCCGAGCCCCTCGATCGCGACCAGCTTCTTCACGCGGTCGGGGAACGTGCCGGCGTACTGCAAGGTGATCGCGCCGCCGAGCGAGTGGCCGATGATCGTGATCGGGAACACGTCCATCGCGCCGAGGAGCTGCGCGACGTCGAGCGTGTAATCGATCATCGAGTAGTTGCCGCCGACGGACCACTGCGAATCGCCGTGACCGCGGAGATCGGGCGCGATCACGTGGTAGTCTCCGCGGAACGCCTGCGCCACCCAGTCCCAGTTGCGCGCGTGATCGCGGCCGCCGTGGATCAGCAGCAGCGGCGGCTTGTCCGCGTTCCCCCAGTCGACGTAGTGCAGCTTCAGCCGCTGCGAATAGAAGTAGTGCGACGTCGGACCGATCAATCTGTCCATCACGATTTGCGGTCCATCAGGACTTCCTCTTCACCGCGTGGCCGCCGAACTGGTTCCTCAGCGCCGCCAGCATCTTCTCGCCGAAGGAATCCTCCTGGCGCGAGCGGAAGCGGACGAACAGCGACTGCGTGATCAGCGCCGCCGGCACGTCCTTCTCGATCGCGTCGAGCACCGTCCAGCGCCCCTCGCCGGAGTCGGCGACCCAGCCGCGGATCGATTCGAGCTTCGGGTCCGCCCGCAGCGCCGTACCCGCGAGCTCGAGGAGCCAGGATCGCACGACGCTTCCGTGCATCCAGAGCTCGGCGATGCCCGCGAGATCGAGCCCGTAATCGCTCTTCGCGAGCAGCTCGAAGCCCTCGGCGTACGATTGCATCAGCGCGTACTCGATGCCGTTGTGAATCATCTTCACGTAGTGCCCGGAGCCCGAGCCGCCCACGTGGAGATAGCCGTTCTCGGGCGCGAGGGTGCGGAAGACCGGCTCGACGCGGCGAAACACCGGCTCCGGGCCGCCGATCATCAGGCAGTAGCCGAGCTCCAGGCCCCAGATGCCGCCGCTGGTGCCGGCGTCCAGGTAATGGATGCCGCGCGCCGAGAGCTCGCCCGCGCGGCGGACGTCGTCCTTGTAGTAGGTGTTGCCGCCGTCGATCACGACGTCGTCGGCCTCGAGCGCTGCCGCGAGCTGCCGCACCGTCTCCTCGGTCGGCTTCCCGGCCGGCACCATCACCCACACGGCGCGCGGCTTCGCGAGCTTGCCGACGAGATCGGCGAGCGAGCCGGTGCCGACCGCGCCCGTCGCCTCCGCCTCGCGCACCTTGTCGGTCGAGAGGTCGTGGACGACGACGTCATGGCGATCGCGGCGGAGCCGCGTCACCATGTTCATGCCCATCTTGCCGAGACCGACGAAGCCGATTTGCATTCAGTTGCTCCTACGTAGAGGCGTCGTTCGACGCGACTTCGCACCCCTCACCCGGCGCCTGCGCGCCGACCTCTCCCCTCGCGGGAGAGGTGAAGAGCAGGAAGCGCACCTGGCTATTCCTTCTCGTCCCACCACTTGGACAGTCGCGCGCCGGGCTCTCCCGGATACCCCGCGTAGTGCGCGACGTCGTTGAAGAGCATCAGCCGCGCGCGTCCCGGATCCTTGAAGTCGAGGATGTTGAGCGAGCAGGGGAGCTGATCGAGGCGGTCGCGGTACGTACGCGCATCGAAGCCGAGAAACACCGCGAGCAGGAGGCGAATCGTCGCCTTGTGCGACACCACGAGCACCTTCTGGCCGCCGTGCGCCGCGACGATCTCGCGCAGGACCGGCAACGCCCGCGCCACCACGGCGAGCCCCGTCTCTCCGCGGAGCGGCGCCGAGGTGAACGGGTCGGTCTCCCAGGCCGCGTACTCGTCCGGGAAGGAGGCCTCGACCTCCTTCCTCGTGAGCTGCTCCCAGCGGCCGTGGTCGATCTCGCGAAGACCCTCGCGGACCACCACCTCGAGCGGCTTCTCGCCGGCGATCAGCCTCGCCGTGTCGCGCGCGCGCCGCATCGGGCTCGCGTACACCGCCGCGAGCGGCTCGCCCGCGATGCGCTCGCCGAGACGCCGCGCCTGCGCGCGTCCCTCGTCGGAGAGCTCGACGTCCGTCGATCCGGCGAAGCGGTCCTCCGCGGAGAGGACGGTCGCCCCGTGACGGACCAGGAAAACGCGCGTCGCCGGCATCAGCGCTGCGACGAGGACCGCGGGTTCGCCGCATCCGCAGCATCCTTCGCGGCCGCGGTTTCGGGCTTGGCGGCGCCGTCGGTTTTCGCGCTGCCGCCGCCGGGGTTCGCTCCGCCGATCGCCGCCTGGCGCCGCTCCTCCACGGTCGAGATCAGCGAGTCGAACGACTTCGCGAACGCGGCGACGCCGTCGTCCTCCAGCTTGCGGGTGACGGCCTCCATGTCGATGCCCGCGGCGGCCAGGTCCGCCATTGCCCGCTCCGCCTGATCGACGTCCTTGTCGAGGCGCACCTCGGGTTTTCCGTGGTCGCGGTACGCGTCGATCGTCGCCGGGGGCATGGTGTCGACCGTGTCGGGTCCGATCAGCTCCTCGACGTAGTAGACGTCCGGGTACGCCGGGTTCTTCGTCGACGTGCTCGCCCAGAGCGGGCGCTGCAGGTTCGCGCCGTGGCCGCGAAGACCCGCGTACGCCTCGGTCGCGAACTTCTTGCGGAAGTCCTGGTAGGCGAGCTTGGCGTTCGCGATCGCCGCTTTGCCCTTCACCGCCTCCAGTCGTTCACGCCCCGCGGGCTTTTCCGCGATTCGCTCGTCGAGGAGCTTGTCCACCAGCGAATCGACGCGCGAGACGAAGAAGCTCGCCACCGAGTGCACGCGATCGATCTTGCCGTTGGCTTCGACGCGGCGGATGAGGCCGCGGAGATAGGCGTCCATCACCGCCGCGTAGCGCTCGCGCGAGAAGATCAGCGTGATGTTGATGTTGATGCCGTCGGCGATCGACTGCTCGATCGCGGGCAGCCCCTCCATCGTCGCGGGGATCTTCACCATCAAGTTCGGCCGGTCGACCGTGCGCCAGAGGCGCTGTGCCTCCTCGATCGTGCGCGCGGTGTCGTGGGCCAGCCGGGGCGCAACCTCGATGGATACGTAGCCGTCCTTGGTGCCGGTCTCCTCGTAGACTCCACGGAAGAGGTCGGCAGCCGCGCGGATGTCGTCGATCGCGAGCGCGTAGAAGATCTCCTCGGCGCCCTTGCCTTCCGCGGTCAGGCGCCGCAGGTCTGCGTCGTACTCGCCGCCGCCCGAGATCGCCTGCTCGAAGATCGTCGGATTCGACGTGAGACCCGTGATCTCACCGGCATCGACGAGCCGCTTCAGGCTTCCCGACGTCAGCTGCTCGCGCTTGATGTTGTCGTGCCAGGGGGACTGGCCGAGCTTGCGGAGCTCGACGAGAGGGTTCGCCATGCTGCTCTCCTTCGCTACGACGCGCCTCAGCCGGCGAGCTCGAGGGCGCGCGCGATCACGTTCTCCTTGGTGAAGCCGAGCTCCTTCATCACGCGGCCCCCGGGCGCGGAAGCCCCGAAGCGGTCGAGCCCGATGATCACACCGCGATCGCCGACCCACCGCTCCCAGCCGAGGGTCACGCCCGCCTCGACGGCGAGCCGCCGGACGACCGAGCGGGGAAGCACGGCGTCACGGTACTCCGGCGGCTGCTCCGCGAACAGCTCCCAGCTGGGCATCGAGACCAGACGGACGCGGAGCCCGCGGGCGGAGAGATCCTGCTCGGCGGCGACCACGTGCTGCACCTCGGAGCCGGTGGCCATGAGGATCAGGGTCGGGTCGTCGACGTCGGGGTTCAGCACGTACGCGCCGCGGCGCAGGCCCTCCGCCGGCGCGTAGCGGCCGCGATCGAGCGTCGGCACGTTCTGCCGCGTGAGCGCGAGCGCCGTCGGGCGGTGACGGTTCTCGAGCGCCACGCGCCACGCCCACACGGTCTCGTTGGCGTCCGCGGGCCGGACGAAGAGGAGGTCCGGGATCGCGCGCAGCGCGGCGTAGTGCTCGACGGCCTGGTGCGTCGGGCCGTCCTCGCCGAGCGCGATCGAGTCGTGCGTGTACACCCAGATCGAACCGAGATGGGAGAGCGCCGACAGGCGGACCGCCGGACGCATGTAATCGGAGAAGATCAGGAACGTCGCGCCGTACGGGATGATGCCGCCGTGGAGCGCCATGCCGTTCACGGCGGCGCCCATGGCGTGCTCGCGGACGCCGAAGTGAACGTTCCTGCCTTCGTAGCCCCATGCACCGCCGACCGCGCCTTGCACGTCCGCCGGCGAGGTGTCCGGGCTTTCGAAGTCACCCTCGCCCTTCAGCCAGGTGAACGTCGAGTTGTTGAGATCGGCCGAGCCGCCGACGAGCTCCGGGACCGTGCGGGCGAGCGACTGCATCGCGGCCTCCGAGGCCTTCCGCGTTGCCAGTCCCTTCTCGTCGGCCGGGAACTCCGGAAGGCCTTTCCACCACTCCTTGCGGAGCTCGCCGGCGATCCGCCGCCGGAGCTCGGCGGCGAGGTCCGGAAAGGCGCGCGCGTACGCGACCAGTAGGCCGTCCCATTCCTTGCGGAGCGCTGCGCCGCGCGAGAGCGCCTGGCGGAAGTTTTCCAGCGCCTCCGCGGGCACGTGAAAGGCGGGCTCGACCGGCCACCCGGCCTGCTCCTTCGCGGCGCGCACCTCGTCAGGACCGAGCGGTGAGCCGTGAGCCTCGAACGTTCCCTGCTTCTTCGGGGCGCCGTATCCGATCGTCGTCCTGGCGACGATGATCGAGGGCTGTGCGGTGACGCGTCTGGCGGCACGGATCGCGTGCTCGACGGCGGCGAGATCGTTGCCGTCGTCGAGGTGCTGCACGTGCCAGCCGTAGGCGCGGAAACGGCCGCAGACGTCCTCGGTGAAGGAGAGCGACGTCGTGCCGGCGAGCGTGACGCGGTTGTCGTCGTAGAGCACGACGAGCTTTCCCAGACGCAGGTGCCCGGCGAGGGAGCATGCTTCCGAAGCGACGCCCTCCATGAGATCGCCGTCGCTCGCGAGCACGTACGTGTAGTGATCGACGACCTCGTGCCCGTCGCGATTGAAGCGGGCGGCGAGGTGCGCCTCGACGATCGCCATGCCGACGGCGTTGGAGATGCCCTGGCCGAGCGGGCCCGTGGTTGCCTCGACGCCCGGCGTGAGATCGCTCTCGGGGTGGCCGGGGGTGCGGCTCCCCCATTGGCGGAAGCTCTTCAGGTCGTCGAGCGAGAGGTCGTAGCCGGTCAGGTGGAGGAGCGTGTAGAGGAGCGCCGATCCGTGTCCGGCCGAGAGCACGAAGCGATCGCGATCCGGCCACTTCGGCTCCGCGGGGTCGTGCTCGAGAAACCGCGTCCAGAGCACGTACGCCATCGCCGCCGCGCCCATCGGCAGCCCCGGGTGCCCCGAGTTCGCGTTCTGCACCGCGTCCACGGAAAGGAAGCGGATCGCATCGATCGAGAGCTGGTCCAGATCGCGGGCCGACATGCCCGCTGCCTATCACAAAACCAGTGTCTTGACGCTCGCACCCGAGAGCACCAGCGCGCGCTCCACCATACCGACGAAGAGGCCGGTGCCGGCGACGCCCGGGATTGCCCGCAGCGCTCGGTCGAGGCCCGCCGGATCGGCGATCTCGGGGAACTTGCAGTCGAGCACGTGGTTCCGGTTGTCCGTCAGGTAGGCGCCGTCCGCGCCGCCGCGAAGCACCGGGCGCGCACCGAGCTCGGCGATCCTCCGGACACACAGCGGCAGCGCGAACGGGATCACCTCGACCGGCAGCGGGGTGCGCACACCGAGACGCTCGACGAGCTTGTCCTCGCCGGCGACGATCACCAGCCGCGCCGAGGAGGCGGCGACGACCTTCTCCCGGAGGAGCGCTCCGCCGAGCCCCTTGATGAGATCGAGCCGCGGATCGATCTCGTCCGCGCCGTCGATCGTCAGATCGAGCGTGCCGGCGTCGGCCAGCGTGAGGAGCGGGATGCCGAGCGACTCGGCGAGAGCGCGCGTCGCTTCCGAAGTGGGAACGCCGGCGAAACGAAGCCCGGCCGCGACTCGCTCACCGAGGACGCGTACGACCGCGCTCGCCGCCCGACCGGTGCCGAGCCCGACGCGGGCCCCGTTCGTGACGAGATCCGCCGCGGCTTCCGCGAGCGGCCGCAGGGTTCCGACTCCCTCCATGCGGCCACGTGTCGCCCGGCCCGGGCGCTCCGGTCAATGGGCGACGCCGAGGAGCGCCGGCGAGGCGAGCAGGTCCGCCATCACGGAGAAGAGCTCCTCGTAGTCGAACGGTTTCGCGAGGTACGCGTTGCAGCCCGCCTCGAGGGCGTGCGCGCGATCGCTGGAGAACGCGTGCGCGGTGGTGGCGACGATCGGAACTCCCCGCCACTCCGGCTGCTCGCGAATCCAGCTCGTCAGCTGGAGGCCGTCCTCGCTGCCCTTGAGCGACAGGTCCATCAGGATGATGCGGATCTCCGACTTGAACTCCTCGAGCTCTCGACGCGCCTCCTCGGCACTCGACGCGGCGGAAACCTCGTACCGGTCGCGGAGCAGGACCTTCATGTACGCCTGGGTGTCGAAGTCGTCCTCGACGATCAGCACGCGCGGCCGGTCGGCGAGGAAGTCCGTCTGTGCCGAGCGCCGCACTTCCTTCTCGCGCGGCGCCGCGGCGACGCCGAGCTCCGACGACTTCGCGAAATGGATGCGGAACGTCGATCCGCTTCCCTTCTCGCTCTCGACGGACACCCGCGCGCCGTTCAGGTCGAGGTACTTTCGCGTGAGCGCGAGGCCGAGGCCGGTGCCCTCGTAGCGGCGCGCGTAGCCGCTGTCCTCCTGAGAGAACGGCTCGAAGAGCTTCTGCAGGTACGGCTTGTCGATGCCGACACCGGTGTCGGAGACCTCGAGACAGAGGGCGCCGCCGTCGTCGCGATGAAGACGCGCGGCGACGCCGCCGCTCTCGGTGAACTTGATCGCGTTGCCGAGGAGCGCCGCGATCGCCTGCGTCAGGCAGTACTCGTCGAAGAGGACGACGGGACTTCCCGCCTCGGCCGAAAGCGAGAGCGAAAGCCCCTTTCGCCGCCCGACCGGCGAGAGCTCCTCGAACACGCGCTCGGTGACCGCGCGAACCGAAATCGGTTGCGGCTTGATCTCGAAGCCGCCGGCTTCGAGCGTCGAGAGGTCGAGGATCCCGTCGATCGTCTGGATCAGCCGCTTGCTCGCGCGCGTGATGACGTCGAACAGCGATTCCTGGCTGTGGTCGCCGACCTCCTCGAGGTGATCGGACACGAGCGAGTTGTAGCCGAGGATGATGTTCAGCGGCGTGCGGATCTCGTGGCTCATGTTCGCGAGGAACGCGGACTTGAGCCGCGATCCCTCGAGGGCTTCGTCGCGCGCCTGCGAGAGGTCCTCCTCCGCCCGCTTGAGCGAGCCGATGTCGCGCATGAAGGACAGCACGCAAGGCTCGCCGCCGAGGTCGACGCGCGCGGCGGAGTAGAGCATCCAGGCGACGGTGCCGTTCTGCAGGCGAAAGCGGACCTCTCGATTCTGCACGATGCCGCCGTCGAGAAGGACGTCGCGGACGTCGTCGTACGTCTCGCGATCATTTTCCCAGATGCCGAGCTCCTCCGCGGTCACCCCGACGACTTCCGCCCGGCGGAATCCCGAGAGGCGCTCGAACTCCTCGTTCACCTCGAGGAACGGGCCGCGGGGATGACGGTGGATCGCGATCGCGTCGAGGCTCGACTCGAAGATCCCGCGGAACTTCTGCTCGTTCCGCCGGAGCGCCGCTTCGCGTTCGTGCCGCTCGATCGCGCCGGCGAGGATGGCGGCCACGCTCTCGAGGAGCTGCAGCTCGTCCGCGCGGAGCGAAGGGCGGGCGACGCCGATAACGCCGAGCGGCCGCTCGCGAGCTTCGATCGGCACCCGCACGTCGCCGGGCGAGCGCTCGGTCGAGGACGGCGCCTCTCGCTCGATGCCGAGCTCCGGCACGTCGACCGCGATCGACACATCCGCTCCGAAGCGGCGGGACAGTCGCGCCGTGACCTCGTCGAAGAGCGCACGCAGGTCCGCGCTCGCGAGCGCGAGCTGGCCGATCTCGGTCAATGCCGTGAGCGGGCTCGACTCGATGTGGAGGACGTTCAAGACTTCCCCGGGGGCGGCCACGGCTCCTCCGGTCACTCTAGCAGCGGCCCCCGGCCGGAACGAAACGGCCCGCCGCTTCAGCCGGCGGTTGCGTCGAGCGCCGGGGAAGGCTCCGTCAGCGGCTCGTCGGCGGCGGCGGCGGTTCTGCCGCCGGTCGCGCGCACCGACAGGATGCCGGCGGCACAGACGAGACCGCCTCCGGCGACGGAGAGCGCGTCCGGCATCTCCCCCCAGAGAATCCACCCGAAGAGCGCGGCGAACACCACCGTCGAGTAGGAGAAGGGGCCGATCCACGCGGCCGGCGCCCGCGAATACGCGCTGGTCATCAGCAGCTGGCCGCCGGCCGCGAGCGCTCCGATCGTGCCCAGGATGACCCAGGTGCCCGCGTCCGGAGTGCTCCAGCCCCAGAGGAGCGGGAGCGACGAGAGCACGGTGGAGATCGTCGTGAAGTAGAAGACGATGCGGCGGGTCGGCTCTACGCGCGTCAGCCCACGGATGCCGACGAACGCCGAGGCGGAGAGGACACCGCCGGCGAGGCCGATGAGGCCGGCGGCGGAGAAGAAGCCGAAGGTCGGCTTCAAGATCAGGGCGATGCCCGCGAACCCGACCAGGATCGGCCACGCGGCGCGGTCGGGGATCGGCTCGTCGAGCCAGAGTGCCGCCAGGAACGGAATGAAGAGCGGCGCGGTGTAGTTGAGCAGAACCGCCTCGGCCAGGTGGAGGCGCGAGATCGCGTAGAAGAAGCAGTACATCGCGGCCAAGCCGGAGAGGGTGCGCGTCAGGTGGAGGCGAGGGCACGGCGTCGCCAGGTTGGAGACACCGCTCCGCACCAGCCACGGCGCCAGCACGACCAGCGCGAAGGCGTTCCGGAAGAAGACGATCATCGTGTTCGGCAAGGTGGCTGATACCTGCTTCACACCTGCGCCGGCGGCCGCGAAGAGCAGCGCGGAACCTACGGCGAGGAGCGCCCCACGCGTGTGATTCCCGCGCTGCATTGAGGTATGGGGACTCTCACAGCGGTGGAGCCGGAGCAACGCGAGGCGCGACGCACGACCGCCGACGATCGCATCTCGAGAGCGCTCGCCGAGACGGGACCACTCTGCGACGACTGTCTCGCCGACGTCGCTCGCGTGAGGCCGCGCCAGCAGGCGAACAAACGCGCGCGGGCGCTCGTCCCGCGCGGCGTTCTCTGGCGCGAGCGGCGGGTCTGTCCGCGGTGTCACGTCGTCCGCATCGTGAGCTCGCTCGCCCGTCGGACGACGGCGCGCCTGCCGCTCGGCCGCGGGAGCGTTCGAGGGGCCGGTGACTGGTTCTCCGACGAAGGATTGCGGCAGCGCCTCGTCGAGCACCTCGAGGCGCACAGCTATGTCGTCGCGCGGGACGGGCCGTCACCGCGACGGATCGACGCGCGCGATTCGGACGGCCGGAGGCTCCGTGTCTTCGTCCGCGGCCACGGCGGCGAGGAGAGCGCCCGGCGCGACTTTGCCGAGGTGCTGCTCGACGTCCTCGTCAGCCGCACCGCCGCGCCGGGTGTCGATCTCGCGATCGCGCTGCCGCGTGGCTTCGCCGCCTACCGCGGCTTGTCGACGCGGCTCCGCTGGCTCGCACAGGCCGCGCCCTTCCAGTTCCTGTGGGTCGACGCGACCGGCGGAGTCGTCGCGGAGTGAATCAGCCTGCGGGCGTGTCTTCGAGGCGGAAGCCGACCTTCAGCGTCACCTGGAACTCGAGGACCTTCCCGCCCTTGATGAAGCCGCGCTGCTCCACGACCTGGAACCAGTCGAGGTTGCGCAGCGTCTTCGAGGCCTTCTCGATCGCGTTCCGCGTCGCCTGCGCGTAGCTCTCCTCCGCCACTCCGACGATCTCGACTACCTTGTAGGTCTTGTCCGGCATGATCCCACCTCCTCGCGCGTCAGTTGTCACGATCTTCCCGGGGTTGCTAGGGCGCGGTCCGAGCTGGCGAGGACCATCTTGCGCCCGCGAGCTCTTCAGCGAGCGCGTTTGGAGGGGTTGGGGGGTTGGCGGAGCGCGGTCCGAGCTAGCGGCGCCAAGATACTCCTCGCCAGCTCGGAGTGGCGCGATCTTGCGTCCGCGAGCTCTTCAGCGAGCGCGTTTGGAGGGGTTGGGGGGTTGGCGGAGCGCGGTCCGAGCTGGCGGCGCCAAGATACTCCTCGCCAGCTTGGAGTGGCGCGATCGTGCGCCCGCGAGCTCTTCAGCGAGCGCGTTCGGAGCGGTGGGGATTGGCGGAGAGGACGTTCACACTTCGAGCATCTTCGCGACGAGTGCGAACGTGTGAAACGGCCTGGCTTTCCGATACTGTGGGCTCATGTCCTACAGGATCCTGCTGCTGATCGCCGCGCTCGCCGCGGCGCTGCTGTCGACGCCGGTGAGAGCGTCCGAGCCGAAGCAAGAGGAGCAAGCTGCTGCGCCGAAGAACGAGGCCGTGCCCGCCGAGCCCGACAAAGCCTACGTCGAGGCCCGAGTCACGGCGGATCGCCACACCGCCGACCCCAACGGGACGAAGTACTTCATGGAGATCTTCCGGCCCCAGTTCCAGGAACGCCACGCCGATACGCTCACGCGCTGCACCGAGACGGTGCAGAACCCGGACTTCTCCCCGTTCAGCTTCGTCGCCGTCATCGACGCCAAAGGGGACGTGCAGAAGGTATACTTGAGCCGCGAGTCCAACATGGGTCAGTGCCTCGCCCTCGGGCTGCTCGCAGACAAGTTCCCGCCGCCCCCGTTCCCCGACATCCACCTGCCGGGGGACATGAAGCTCAACCGGTAAGGATCGACATGCTGCGCCCGCGCGTACTGCTGATCCTCTCGGCCGTGGTCTACGCGGGGCTGGGACTCGCGTCCCTGGTTGCACCCGACGCGATGGCGCGAGCGGTCGGCATCGAGCTCGCGACACCGACCGCTCGCGTCGACTTCCGTGCGACGTACGGAGGATTCGAGATCGGCACCGCGATCTTCCTGCTCGCATGCGCGTCGCGCGACGGGTGGATGCAGCCCGGCGTCTGGGCGGTGCTGCTGACGCTCGCGGGGTTCGGCGGAGCCCGTGCGATCGGCATCCTCGTCGGCGGCGGCGCCGACGGGATGATGCTCGGCGCGCTCGTCACCGAGATCGTCGGCATCGCCTGGGCGGCCGCGGTGCTCTTTCAGCGCCAGCCCGGCCTCGCCTGAAAAGGGGTCGGGAGTCTTTTTTCGTCGGTCAGGTACGGTTCGCCGGAGCTCGAGCTCTACCGCGAAAAGACTCCCGACCCCTTTTCTCACTCAGGCCAGCGTCGCCTTCGCCGCCTCGACCACGCGATCGACCGAGAAGCCGAACTTCTTCTGTAGCTCCTTGAGCGGCGCCGACGCGCCGAACGTGCGCATGCCGATCGTCCGGCCCTTCGGGCCGACGTACCGGTGCCAGCCGAAGGTCGCCGCCTGCTCCACCGATACGCGGGCCGTCACCTCCGGCGGTAGTACCTCGTGCCGGTACTTTTCGCTCTGGTGCTCGAAGAGCTCCCACGAAGGCATGCTGACGACCCGCGAGCGGATGCCTTCGCCGGTCAGGCGCTCCTGCGCGTCGACGCAGAGCGACACCTCGGTGCCGGTCGCGAGCAGCAGCACGTCGGGCTTTCCGCCGGGTGCATCGGCGAGGACGTACGCGCCGCGCCGCAGTCCCGCTGCGGGCGCGTAGCGCGACCGGTCGAGCGTCGGCATCGCCTGACGGGAAAGGATCAGCGCCACCGGCTCGTGCTTCAGCGCGACGATCAGCTTCCACGCTTCCGCGACCTCGTTCGCGTCACCGGGCCGGAGCGTGATCAGGCCCGGGATCGCGCGCAGCGATGCGATCTGCTCGATCGGCTGGTGCGTCGGACCATCCTCGCCGACGCCGATCGAATCGTGCGTGAACACGTAGACGACCGGGAGCTCCATGATCGACGACAAGCGGATCGGCGCCCGCATGTAGTCGCTGAAGATCAGGAAGCCCGAACCGAACGGCCGGAGCTTCGACAGCGACATGCCGTTCAGGATCGCGCCCATCGCGTGCTCGCGGATGCCGAAGTGGAAGTTGCGGCCGCCGTAGCTCTTCGCCGTGAAGTCGCCGGCTCCCTCGAATGTGAGCCGTGTCTTCGTCGACGGCGCGAGGTCGGCGGCGCCGCCGACCAGCCACGGCACGTTCTTCGCCGCGACGTTCAGCACCTTCGCCGAGGCGTCCCGACCCGCGAGGCCTTTCGCGTCCGGCGGGAACGAGGGCCAGTCCCGGTCCCAGCCTTCGGGCAGCTCGCGGTGCTGCATGCGGTAGAGCTCGTCCGCGAGTCCGGGGTGGGCCTGCCGGTACCGCTCGAACGTCGACATCCACGCTTCGCGAAGCTCGCGCCCGCGCTTGCCGATGCCGTCGCGAAAATGGGTGATGACCTCCTCCGGCACGAGGAACTTCGCGTCTTCCGGCCAGCCGTAGTTCCGCTTCGTCAGACGGATCTCTTCCTCGCCGAGCGGCTCGCCGTGCGCTCCATGAGTGTCCTGCTTGTTCGGCGAGCCCCAGGCGATGTGGCTGTCGACGATGATCAGCGTCGGCCGCTGCTCCTCCTTGCGAAACACGCCGAGCGCGCGCGCGAGCATCTCGAGATCGTTGGCGTCGCCGACGCGCGTCACGTTCCAGCCGTAGCCGACGAAGCGCGTGGCGACGTCGTCGCTGCAGGCCCAGTCGGTGTGGCCTTCGATCGTGATGTGGTTGTTGTCGTAGATCCAGCAGAGGTTCGCGAGCTTCAGGTGCCCGGCGAGCGAGCCGGCTTCGTGGGAGATGCCTTCCATCAGATCGCCGTCGCCACAGAGCGCGTAGACGTCGTAGTCGAACATCTCGAAGCCCGGCTGGTTGAAGCGGCTCGCCATCCACTTGGCGGCGATCGCCATGCCGACCGAGTTCGCGACGCCCTGGCCGAGCGGTCCGGTGGTGGTCTCGACGCCCGACGTCCAGCGGTACTCGGGATGGCCGGGGCACTTCGAATCGAGCTGGCGGAAGTGCCGGATGTCGTCGAGCTTCACCGACAGCTCGCCGAGGCGCTCGTATTTCGCGTTGACGGACTTGACGCCGGTCAGGTGCAGCATCGAGTAGAGGAGCATCGACGCGTGCCCGGCGGAGAGCACGAAGCGGTCGCGGTTCGGCCAGATCGGATCGTCGGGATCGAACCGCAGGTTGCGCTGCCACAGCGTGTAGACGACCGGAGCGAGCGCCATCGGCGTTCCGGGGTGCCCGGAGTTTGCCGCCTGCACCGCGTCCATCGCGAGCGTGCGGATCGTATTCACCGCGAGGTCTTCGATCTTCGGGGTGGTCGAGGGTGCAGTCGGCATCAATGGTTCCAATCCCCTCTCCCCCACCGGGGGAGAGGGACAGGGAGAGGGGGTGTCCCGGTCGCCGTGATCAACCGCTCCAGCCGAACCGCGTGTCGAACACGGTACCCCCCGCCGTCGCCGTCACACCGTGATCGGGGTTCGCCGCGAGGTGCTCGAGGATCTTGAACACGGTCTCGACGTCTTCGCCGGCACCGATCGCATCCGCGAGCTCGTCGGCAGTGCCACCGTCGCCGGAGCGGAGCTTCGCGAGGAGCTTCCACTGCAGGGCGAGCACGTCGCCGGCGGCCTTCTTCCCGGCCTCGACGCCCGGCTGATGATACGCGTTGATGTCGACGAGGCTCGCGTACAGACCGACCGCCCGCTCGTAGAGCGCGATCAGGATGCCGACGGTCCGCGGGCTCATCTCGCGGAGCGTGATGGTCACCGACTCGCGACTCTTCTCGAAGAGCGCCTGGCGAGTGCCGAGCAGGAAGCCGACCAGGTAGTCGCCGCTCGTCGCGTTCTCCTCGACGGCGAGCGACTTCCCGGCGCGGTCCTCGAGAACCTGCACGAACGTGACGAAGAAGTTGTGCACGCCTTCGCGAAGCTGCTGCACGTAGGCGTGCTGGTCGGTCGAGCCCTTGTTGCCGTACACGGCGATCCCCTGATGGACGACGTTGCCGTGGAGGTCCTTCTCCTTGCCGAGCGACTCCATGACGAGCTGCTGCAGGTACCGGCTGAAGAGGAGGAGCCGGTCCTTGTATGGCAGGATCACCATGTCCTTCGCGCCGCGCCCGCCGCCGGCGTGGTGCCACGCGAGCGCCAGCAGCGCGGCCGGGTTGCTCGCGAGGTCGCGGCTCCGCGTGACGGCGTCGGTGTCGCGCGCGCCGGCGAGCATGGCGTCGACGTCGAATCCCTGGAGGCTCGCCGGCAGCAGGCCGACCGCGGAGAGCTCGGACGTCCGGCCGCCGACCCAGTCCCACATCGGGAAGCGCTCGAGCCAGCCCTGACCGCTCGCGTGCCGGTCGAGCTCGCTGCCCTCGCCGGTGACGGCGACGGCATGCCGCGGGAACGCGATCCCGGCTCGGCGGTAGGCCGCCTCCGCCTCGAGCATGCCGTTCCGCGTCTCCTTGGTGCCGCCGGACTTGCTGATGACGATCGTCAGCGTCTCGCCGATCGCGGATCCGATCTGCGCGAGCGTCTTGTCGAAGCCGTCCGGGTCGGTGTTGTCGAAGAAGAAGGGCCGCATGCGATCGGCACCCGTCGTCAGCGCATCGGCGACGAACTGGGGTCCGAGTGCCGAGCCGCCGATGCCGATCACCAGTACGTTCCGGAAGCGCTCGGCCTTCTCGGGCGGGATGCGGCCGGCGTGCACGTCGCCGGTGAAGCGGTGGATCCGCGCCAGCGTGTCACGGATCGCCGAGGCGATCGCCGCTTCCGGCGCGCGCTCGGGATCTCGCAGCCAGTAATGGCCGACCATGCGGTTCTCGTCCGGGTTCGCGACCGCGCCCTTCTCGAGCTCGTCCATGGCCGCGAACGCCTTTGCCATCGGCGCGCGCATGCGCTCGACGAACGCGTCGTCGAACGTCATCCGCGAGACGTCGAGCGTGAGGCCGATCG
>JAXDLK010000357.1:0-4208 GCA_034666665.1 Candidatus Binatota bacterium | reverse complement strand
GACGGCAGCCGAAAGATAGCCGGCCGTACGGCGATTGGAGGATTGGCCTGCGGTCGTCGAATCGCCAGATGGATCGCGGCCGTCGCGCGTCGCGGCTCCGGCAGCGGCGGAAATGTCCACGGCAAAGCAACTCACGAAGAGGAGGTCACGCATGTTCTTCTACAATTCGTTCGGACCGAACCCACGCGCGCTCAGGATGTTCCTCGCGGAAAAGGGGCTGAAGCTCGATACCCGCGATCTGGACATCATGGGCGCCGAGAACCGCAAGGGTGAGTACGTGAAGAAGAACCCCGGCGGTCAGATCCCCGCCCTCGAGCTCGACGACGGGACCGTCATCGCGGAGACGGTACCGATCTTCGAGTATCTCGAGGAGCAGAACCCCAACCCGCCGCTGATCGGCCGGAACGCCAAGGAGCGCGCCGAAGCCCGCATGTGGGCGCGGCGGATCGAGCAGAAGATCACCGAGAACCTCTACAACGGCTTCCGTTTCGCCGAGGGTCTCGATCTCTTCAAGGATCGCATGCGTTGCATGCCGGAGGCCGCGAAGGGGTTGAAGCAGAACGCGTCCGAAGGGCTCGTGTGGCTCGACGGCCTCATGGACGGCCGGAAGTTCGTCGCCGGCGACCGCTTCACGATCGGCGACATCATCCTCTACTGCGCGCTCGATTTCGGCGGCGGCGTCGGTCAGAAGGTTCCCGACGAAGCGAAGCAGGTCGGCGAGTGGTTCAAGCGCGTGGAATCGCGGCCGAGCGCAAAGGCGAGCTTGCACCCGGCGCACGAGCAGGTGGGGATGAAGGGGTGAGTCATTGCATCACGGGGTGATCCTCTTCCAGACGGACCGCGCGATCCCGCCGGCCGATGCGGCGCGGGCGGCGGAGGAGCGCGGCTTCGAATCGATCTTCTTCATCGAGCACACGCACATCCCGGTCAGCCGCAAGTCGCCGTTTCCCGCGGGCGGCGACCTCCCCGAGCAGTACTGGCGGACGAACGACCTGTTGGTGTCGATGGGGATCGCGGCGGCCGTGACCCGCGACATCAAGGTCGGGAGCGGCGTCTGTCTGGTGGTGGAGCACGACCCGATCGTGCTCGCGAAGCAGGTCGCGACCGTCGACTTCCAGTCCGGCGGCCGCGTCCTCTTCGGAATCGGCGCCGGCTGGAACCGCGAGGAGATGGAGAATCACGGCACCGATTTCCGCACGCGCTGGAAGCTCACGCGCGAGCGGATCGCAGCCATGAAGGCGATCTGGTCGACGGACGAGGCCGAGTACCACGGCGAGCTCGTCCACTTCGACAAGATCTGGCAGTACCCGAAGCCGGTGCAGAAGCCGAACCCGCCGATCCTTCTCGGCGGTTGGGGCCCCAAATCGTACCAGCGTGTCGTCGATTTCTGCGACGGCTGGATTCCACTCACGTGGCTCGGCCACGACTTGATCGCCGAGATGAAAACCCTCCGCCAGGTGGCGGAAACCAGCGGTCGTGATCCGCGCTCGATTTCCGTCACCGTGTTCGGCGCGGAGGACGATCGTGCGCGGCTCGATGCCTACGAGAAGGCGGGCGTCGAGCGCGTGCTCTTCTTCCTCGGCCCTGCGACTCGGGACGAGGCGCTGCCGCTCCTCGACCGCTTCGCGAAACATCTCCAGTGATTCGCTGCGGCGTCGCAACGCTCCCCGCGTGGCGACGCCGTCGTCCCCTGATTTGACAACCCCGGTGTCGGGGATTAGCGTCCGAGCGCCGTGAAGCATCGCGCGACCCACCGCAGGCTCGTTCTTGCAGTCGTCGCAGCGTGCTTCCTCTCCTTCGCGTTCGTCTCGGCTGCACACTGGCACGGCCCGGCAGGCGGTGCTGCCCTGCAGAGCGAGTGTCTCCTCTGCTCGCTCGGGTCGTCTCCCCTCGACGCGAACGCCGCACTCCCGGCTCTCGTCGGCTGTCTGTTCCTCGTCTGGCTCGTCGTCTGCGGGCCCGCGGCGGAACGGTCGGTCGATCTCCAGAGCCTGCCATCTCCCCGGGCGCCGCCTCTCCGTTAGCTCCCGCTCTCCTTTCATCGGCATCCGCTGAGCGGCGGGGTTTCCCGCGCGCGAGCGTTGCCGTGTCGAAACCGGGATCAACGGAAGGAGCGTCCCATGTGGCATCCGAGACTTCTGCCGGTCGCGGCGCTGATCGCGCTCGTGCCGATCGCCGCAGTGGCCAGTGACAGCGAAGAGATTCGTGAGCTCAGGAAGGAACTCCGCGAGCTCCGCGGTACCGTCCAGGAGCTCCAGCAACAGCTTCGGCAGTTGAAGGAAGTGCCGGCGCCGGCGGCGTCGGAGTCGCCCGAACAGAAAGCGCTCGAGGCCGAGATCCGTGCGGCGATGCCGACACCGGCTCCCGGAGCTTCGGCCGCGGGAGGCGCCGCGGCACCGGAGGCCCCGGTCGCCGCGGCACCGGTGATGCAGCCGGCGGTCGGAGCCGGCATGGGCAAGAGCTCGTCGATCCTGAATCCGGACATCAGCTTCAACGGCGACTTCACGTTTCTCGGCACCGACAACCGCCAGCTGAACAAGGCGAACCGTTTCAGCTTCCGCGAGGCCGAGATCGGTTTTCAGGCACCGATCGATCCCTACGCGCGAGCCGACGCGTTCATCACCTTCGGCGAGGGCGAGAGCCCGAGCGCGGAAGAGGCGTACGCGACGTTCCTCACGCTGCCCTACAACCTGCAGGCGCGGATCGGGAAATTCCGCGTCTCCTTCGGCAAGAACAACCTGCTGCACCGCCACGCGCTGTCGCAGACCGATCGCCCGCTCGTCGAGGTGGCGAACTTCGGCGAGGAGGGCCTCGGCGGCACCGGCGTCGGCGCCAGCTACCTGGTGCCCAACCCTTGGGATCAGTACGTGCTCCTCACCGGCGAGGTGGTGAACGGTCTCGGCGAGGAGCTCCAGGAAGGACAGGGAATCGCGCTCGAGGAGCCCGCCCCCGGCCGGGCTCTCGGCGACTTCCTCTACGTCGGCCACCTGCAGAGCTTCTTCGACCTGAACGCCGACAACAATCTCGAGCTCGGCGGCTCGGTGCTCGCGAACGAGCCGCGGAACGAGCCCGAGACCCGCGTCTACGGCGTCGACCTCACCTATCGCTGGCGCCCGCTCGACCAAGCGGGGTACCGGCAGTTCCTCTGGCGGACGGAGGGGTACTTCACCCACCTCGGAGCCGGCGGCGATTCGCCCTCGGACTTCGATACCAACGGCTTCTACAGCTACGGCGAGTACCGCTTGGCGCAGAGCTGGTGGATCGGCAATCGCGTCGACTGGACCGAGATTCCCGGCACCGCGCACGACAGCGAGTGGGGTGTCTTTCCCTACCTGACCTTCTCGCCGATGGAGTTCGGCTACGCACGCCTCGGCTACGAGTTCGTGCAGTCGGATCGGCTCCGCGACCGCGACTCCCACCGGGTGTGGCTGCAGTACAACTTCTCGATCGGCCCGCACGCGGCGCACGCGTTCTGAAAGGAGGATTCCGTGAACCAGACCACATCTGCCGGCCTGCGGGCGAAGCTCCTGTGCGGTGTGCTCGTCGCCCTCGCCACGATTGCATCCCCGCCTTCCGCGCATGCCAAGCTCTACGTCGTCACCACCACGCCGGACCTCGCGGCGATCGCGCGCGAGGTCGGCGGCGACCAGGTCCAAGCCGAGTCGCTGGCGCTCGGCACGCAGGACCCCCACTTCGTCGACGCCAAGCCGAGCTTCATCCTCAAGCTGAATCGCGCCGATCTGTACGTGAAGCGCGGCCTCGATCTCGAAGTCGGCTGGGCGCCCGTGCTCGAAAAGGGCGCCCGGAATCCGGAGATCCTCTACGGCGGCGCGCGCTACGTCGATGCGTCGGCCGGGATCGCGCCGCTCGAGATCCCACCCGGAGGGTTGAGCCGCGCTCTGGGTGACGTTCACCCGTTCGGCAATCCGCACTACCAGCGGGATCCGGTGAACGCCAAGGTCATCGCGCGGAACATCGCCGATGGGCTGGTGCGGATCGACTTGCAGAACCGCGCGTACTACGAGCAACGCCTCGCCGACTTCGACCGGAGGATCGACCAGCGGCTCGCCGGCTGGACGAAGGAGCTCGCACCCTATCGCGGCACGAAGATTGTCACCTACCACAAGAGCTGGGAGTACTTCACGGCACGGTTCGGCTTCGAGGTGATCGGCGAGATGGAGCCGAAGCCGGGCATCGCTCCCTCGCCC
>JAXDLK010000356.1:0-6231 GCA_034666665.1 Candidatus Binatota bacterium | reverse complement strand
CTGCACGTCGGAGAGATCGGGGATCGCGTCGAGCGGGCTCCGGCGAAGCGACCACACGCCGACGACCGTCCCGAAGAAGACGAGCAAGAGCACGAGGAAACGGTTTCGCGCGCTCCACTCGATCGTGCGATCGATCATCGGCGCGTCAACCGGAGACCCGCAGCGTGAATCGCGCTCGGACCGGATCGTGGCCGGGGCGCTTCACTTCCACGACCACGCCCCACGGTCCCGCCATCGAGAAGCTCGCGTCGGCTTCGTAGATGCCGTCGCCGGCCGGCTTCGCGAGCGACTGCTCGATCGCCATTCCGGGCATGTCCATCGTGTAGGTGAAGCGCACGTCGGCGCCGCTGACCGGCTTTCCACTGCTGTCGCGCACCTCGATGCGGAGCTTCGAGCTGCCCACGGTCGCAGGCACCCGGGCGGGCGTCAGCGCGATCGAGAGATCGCCCGCGCGCTTCACCTCGCCCGGTTCGCGTGCGATCGGCTGCGGCTCGGATTGCGGCGGGGGAGGGCCGCCGCTCATGTCCATCGGCTTCGCGCTCTCCATCTTCCAGTCGCCCATGCCGATCGCCCCCATCATGCCCATCATGCTTTCCGACGCCTGCAGGTTGCTCTCCGAGTCGACGAGGAAGCTCGCGCTCGTGACCACGCGCTCTCCCGCAGCGACGCCTTCGCGGATCTCCACGTCCTCCGCGGTACGCATGCCCACTCGGACCGCGCGGGGCACGAGCTGGCCGTCGGCGCCGGCGACGAAGACGACCTGGCGGCGGCCGGAATCGAGGAGCGCGCTCTCCGGAACCACGAGACGCTCGCCGAGTGGCACCCGGAGCTCGACCGTCGCGTACATCTCGGGACGGAGCAACGGCTCGGCGGTATTCGCCAGCTCGAAGCGGACGCGCGCCGTACGCGTCTTGGCATCGAGCTCCGGATACACGTACGTCACGTTCGCGGTGAACGCCGCGTCCGGGTAGTAGGACAAAGTGATGCGCGCGGCCTGACCGACCTTCACCCAGGCGAGCTCCTGCTCGTAGACGTCCGCGTACACCCAGACGGTCGAGAGATCGGCGATCTCGAAGAGCATCGCGCCCGCCTCGACCGCGCCACCGCGCATGACGTTCTTCCGTACGACGATGCCCGCCATCGGGGAGTACACCGTCACGTACGTGTTCGCCTTGCCGCGCTCCTCGAGCTCGCGGATCTGCCGATCGTTCAGGTCCCACAGACGGAGGCGCTCCCGCGACGCGCGGACGAGGCTCGTGGCGGAGTCGGCGGCTCCCTCGCGCGCGCTCGAAGCGAGCCGCCGGTCGGTTCTGACGGCGAGCAGGTACTCCTGCTGCGCGCTCACGAGCTCCGGACTGTAGATCGTGAACAGTGGCTCGCCCTTGCGTACGGGCCGACCCGTGTAGTCGGCGAAGAGATCGCCGACATAGCCGGCGAACTTGACGACGACCTCGGCGCGCCGCCTCTCGTCGTATGCGACGCGGCCCGACGTACGGATGATGCGCTCGACGTTCTTCCGCTCGGCGACGCCATAGGTGACACCGGCTGCCTCCGCCTGCCCGGGGGTGAGACGGATCGTCCCGCGGGGCGCCGGTGGCTCGTCGAGAGCGAACGCCGCAGTCGCGGCGACGAGCAAGCATGCGACCGTCGTACGCACGTCAGCGATCATTCGTGGCCTCCTTCCGGCGTACCGTCCTGCCGCGGACCCTCGTTGCGGCCGGCCGGTTCACCGGCGAGCTCGCGACCGACCGCGCGCTCGAGATCGGCGAAGGTGCGCTGGAACTCCGCGGCCGCATGCACGTGCTCGAGGTGGATCGACTCGATCGCGCGTACGCTGTCGGTGAGCGACAGGAAGTCGACCTTGCCGGTCTGATAGGCCGCCTCGGACGACTCCAGGGCTTGCTCCGCCTGGGGCACGTGCGTGTGCTCGAAGAGGCGAGTCTGAAGCAGAGCGGTCTTGGCCGCGAGGTAGCTTTGCCGGACCTCGCGGCGGACGCGGTCCTCGGCGAGGCGCAGCGCGGCCCGCGCCGCCGCGAGCCGCGCGTTCTTCTGCGAAACTGCGCCGTCGTATTTCGCCTTCTGGACCAGCGGCAGCGTTGCCGAAGCCATGACGCCGAAGCCGTCGGCGGACCGGTGGTTGACGAAACGCGAGAGCGTGAGCTCGAAATCCGGCAGGTAATCGAGCCACGCACGGCGAACCTCCGCCTCGGCGCGCGCGACCGCGTCTCGGCGGGCGGCGAGCTCCGGCCGATCCGCGAGCGCCTGCTCGGCGAGCGACGTGGGGTCTTCGGTGAGCCGCGGCGGCGGCGGGTCCTCCGGGACGCCGAGCCGCTCTTCCGGCGGGCGGCTGAGGAGCGCATTCAGCTCGGATCCTGCGCTCTCGATCGCCAGCTCCTCGGTCGCGATCTGGCTCATCACCCGGGTGACCTCGACCTGCGAGCGAAGGACGTCCGGCTGCGCGCCGAGCCCGACCGAGTAGCGGTCCTCCGCGATGGTCGCGTGGCGGCGAACGAGCTCCTCGTCGCGCGAGAGGATCTCGAGCCGCCGGTGAGCCTCCCAGAGCGTGTAGAAGGCCCGCTTCACGGCTGCGACGGTGTCGAGCTCGGCGGCTCGCAATCGCTCCCGCGCGATGTCCGCGTCACTGGCGGCCACCGCGCCGGCGAGGCGCTTCTTCCCCGGAAACGGAATCTTCTGCGTGAGCTTCAGGATGTTGTTGTCGGCATGGTCGATTCGGAGCGAATCGGGAGCGTTCCAGGCTTCATACGTGACGACGGGATCGTCCCACGCGGCCGCCTGCACCGGCATCGCCGCCGCGGCGTCGCGCCGGGCCTCGGCCTCGCCGATCGCCGGGTTTGCCGCGCGCGCCGCCTCGATCAGCTGCGAAAGACGAAGCCGCTCCTGCGTCTCGGCGCGCGCAGGGCAGAAGCCGAAAAGGAGTGCTCCGAAGAGCATGCCGGTCACGAGCTCGTGCTTCATCGATGGTCTTCCCGTTCGTCAGTACGATCCACGACGTTTGCTGCGCGCGGGGCGCAGCGCCGCCTGCCGGCGCGGTCTGCGAGCGGACGGATCCGCTCACCGCGTCGTTACGATTCGCTTGGGGAACGGGGCTAGAGTCGAAGCGAGCGAGTCAGAAGGAAGATCGGCCCATTGCGGGCGCGGGGGGAGACCGTCGTGAAGACCAGTTCGGCGCGGAGATGCTGGAGCGGCGTCGTGCTGATCGCGCCGAGCACGGCGACCGCCGGCGCGATCGAGGACTTCTTCGCCACCGGCGCGACCGCGATCTCCGCCGCGCCGAGCCGGACGCCGCAGCACCGCTTTGCGGCGCTCTCGGCCTTCGTTTCACGACAGTGAGCGGAGCAGCAACTGAGGGCTGCGAGAGCTGCCGTCGCTCGTGCGGGCGCCGCATAGGCGAACTGAACGACCAGCGTGGTCGCGAGAACCAGCGCGATTCGCACTCGCCGCACGCGTCGGATCGTACGCTCGGCTACTGCCTCGCGCAAGGCTGCGAGCATGACTGCGGCGAGAAGCCGGCCGCCGGCGGTCGCGCGGGATCCGCGAACGGGAGCACCTGCCGACGAGTCGCCGCCGGGATGAGGCGCTGCTTCTCGGGAGACTGCTACCAGGGCGGGGAATTGAATCATTCATTCACATCATGTTACGCAATCACCGAATGATTCAGGAGGTTCCCCCATGGCATCGATTCCCGCCGCCGTCGCACGCCGAATCCGCGAACGGGCCCGACAGAACAAGGCACTCGTGATCACGATTCGGGATGGAAAACCGTCCCGCGTGTATGGCTTCGACGAGTATCTGAAGATGAAGGCGCTGCCGCAAAAAGTTCGACCGTGGACGCATCGGCGTGACGCAAAGCCGGTAGATCCCTTGGGCGCCTCGCCGGGGCGGGTGCGTTCTCGGCTGCGGCGGGCGGACATCTACGAGTGAGATGCCGAAGCGGGCGCTGCTCGATACCAACGTCGTCGTCCACGCGGCGGTTCGCGGCTCGCCGCTCCACCTGGCGGCGGCGCGCATCTTGGATCGCGCCCTCCGCGAACGCGGCGTGTACTGCATCGCGCCGCAAGTTCTGATCGAGTTCGCCGCCGTGGCCACGCGGCGCCGGTTCGTCGATCCGCCGCTCGATCCCCGCGACGTGGAGCGGATGGTCGATCGCCTCTATCGTTCCCGTCGCCTGTCGAAGATCTATCCGCGGCGCGGCACCGTCCGGCGTGCCATCCGGGAAGGAGGCGCGCTCGGGGTAACCGGGGCCGCGTGGTACGACTGCTTTCTCGCGGCGACGATGCGGGACGCCGGAGTGACGGAGATCGTCACCGAAAACGTCACGGACTTCGACCGCTACTCATTCCTGACGGTTCGGCGCATCGAAGAGGTCGCCTGAGGGCCGCGTTGCGGCCAAAGGCTTGCGCTCCGCGGGGCGCGCGTTCACGTGCGTCCCGTACGACTTCGCGGATCGGGCCGCCGGACCTCGGTGTTCCGATATCCGAACGAAACGCGTCGAGCGGCCGAGCGCCCGGACGGGAGCGGGGGAGGAGAACTCTCGCCGATTCGCTACGACGCCGGCGTGGTCAGGCGGCCGACCTGCGTCGCCAGCCGCGAGATCTTGCGCGCGGCGTTGTTCCGGTGGAGGACGCCCTTCGAGACCGCCTGGTCGAGCGCCTGAGCCGCTTCCTTCAGCCGGGCTCCGGCCTCTTCGGCTTGGCTATCTTCGACGGCGCTCCGCACCTTCTTCACCAGCGTCCGCAGGCGTGACTTGACCGTCTGATTGCGGGCGCGGCGCTTGAGGCTCTGGCGGTGTCGCTTGACCGCCGATTTGTGTCTCGCCAAGGCTTGGCTTCCTCCCCGGAAACGATCCGTCTACCAGCCGGTCATTCCGGAGTCAATTTTTCGAGGGTGATTTTCGCCTGCTGCCACAGGGCTTCGAGCTCCTCCGTCGAGGTCGCGTGCACGTCGGCGCCGCGTGCGGCGATCTGCGCCTCGATCCAGCGGAAGCGCTACTCGAAGCGGTCGAGAGCACGCCCGAGGGCGAGCTCGGCGCTCGTGCTCGTGTGCCGCCCGAGACTCACGAGCGCGAACAGACAATCGCCGAGCTCGTGCTCGATCCGCTCGGGGTCACCGGACGCGACCGCCTCCTCGAGCTCGACGACCTCCTCGCGGACCTTGTCGAGCACCTGCGAGGCCTCCGTCCAGTCGAAGCCGACGCGCGACCCCTTCTCGCCGAGACGCTCCGCCCGGAGGAGCGCGGGGACCGAGCGCGGCACGCCGGCGAGCACCGAGGAGTCGCCACGGGCCTCGCGCCGCTCCTCGGCCTTGATGCGCGACCACTGCGCGAGGACGGCATCCGAGCCGGCGAGCCGGACGTCGCCGAACACGTGCGGGTGACGCCGGACCATCTTCTCGCGGATGGCATCCGCGACGTCGTAGACGTCGAACTCGCCGCGCTCCGATGCGAGCTCGGAGTGGAACAGCACCTGCAGCAACAGATCCCCGAGCTCCGAGCGAGTCGCCTGCGGATCGCCGCTCTCGAGGGCCTCGAGCACCTCGTAGGTCTCCTCGATCAGGTACGGCATGATCGAGCGCGAGGTCTGCTCCCGGTCCCAAGGGCACTCCCGGCGGAGCCGCCCCATCGTCCGTACCAGCTCGTGAAAGGCCTCTTGTCTCGATGGGCGCTCGGACGGCATTCTGGGAGCACTATCGGCGGGTCCCGAGGCAGTCAAACCGGGTCTCGCTGCGAGGGGAGCTCTTCGACGATGGCTGCACCGGTCAAGGTCTACACCACGATCTACTGCACGTACTGCCGACAGGCGAAGGCGCTGCTCGAGCGCAAAGGCGTCGAATTCGAGGAGGTCGACGTGACCACCGACTCGGATTCCCGGGACTGGTTGGTACGCACCACTGGACGCCGTACCGTCCCTCAGGTCTTCATCGGAGAGCAACCGGTCGGCGGCTACGACGAGCTTCGCGAGCTCGAGCGCTCGGGCGAGCTCGACCAGCTCCTTCAGGCGTAGTGGGGCTCGGGCTCAGTCGTGCGAGGTCGCCCCTCGTGCGAGCGGTGGCGCCTCTCGTCGCCGTCTGCGCGATCGCGTCTCGAAGCGCCGCGGCCGGGGGTCCGCGGGACGATCTCTGGGCCCGCATCCTCCGCGCTCACGTCAACATCGCGGGAGACATCGCCTACCGGACACTCGCGACCCGCGATCGCCCGCTGCTCGAGCGCTATCT
>JAXDLK010000355.1:0-3466 GCA_034666665.1 Candidatus Binatota bacterium | reverse complement strand
TCAGTACTCGAGCGGGCGGTTCCTACCGACCAAATGTGCTCAATGTGTGAAACGTCCCCGTCTAGCGCGCGAGGCGGATGCCGCTGAACTGCCAGCGTGCTTCGGCCGGGAAGAAGTTCCGGTACGTGCGCCGGATGTGCGACGCGGGCGTCGCGCACGAGCCGCCGCGGAGCACCAGCTGGTTCACCATGAACTTGCCGTTGTACTCGCCGACGGCTCCGCCCTCGGGGCGAAAACCCGGATAGGGCGAGTAGGCGCTCGCGGTCCACTCCCAGACGTCGCCGAACATCTGCTGGAGACCGGACCCGCGGGCGGGGCGGGGATGAAATGCCCCGCTCTCGACGAAGTTGCCGTCGAGGGAAACGCTCGCCGACGCCGCCTCCCACTCCGCCTCGAACGGCAGCCGCGCACCGCTCCAGCGCGCGAAGGCGTCGGCCTCGTAGTAGCTCACGTGACACACGGGCTCGGCGCGGTCGACCGGCCGCATGCCGCTCAGCGTGTGTGCCCACCACTCGCCGTCGCGGCATTCCCAGTAGAGGGGAGCGTTCCAGCGATTCCGCTGCACGGCATCCCACCCGTCCGACAGCCAGAGCTCGCTCCGAGCGTAGCCGCCGTCGGCGACGAACCCGAGGTATTCTCCACAGGTGACGGCCCGCGACGCGAGCTCGAACGCCTGGAGGAAGACCCGGTGGCGCGGTGCCTCGTTGTCGTAGTGAAAGCCCTGTCCCGGATGGCCGATCGTCCGCAGCCCGCCCGGAAACGCGATCCACGACAGCGAAGGAGACTCGGCTCCGACCGCTGCAGCGTGCGGCGCGTACGCCGGGCGCAGCGGACTTCGCGAGAACACGTGCTTCACGTCCGTGAGGATCAGCTCCTGGTGCTGCTGCTCGTGATGGATGCCGAGCTCGACGAGATCGTCCGCGTCCGCGGGCGTACCGCTCGCGAGCAGCTCCTCCACGTCGGAGGTGATCCTCGCGCGGTAGGCGAGCACCTCGTCGAGCGGCGGCCGCGAGAGCAGCCCGCGCTCCGGACGCGGATGCCGCTCGCCGACGGCGTTGTAATAGGAGTTGAACAGGTAGCGGTAGCTCGGGTCGAAGCTCGTGTACCCTGGAGCGAACCGCTCGAGCACGAAGGTCTCGAAGAACCACGTCGTGTGCGCGAGATGCCACTTCGTCGGGCTCACGTCCGGCATCGACTGCACCATGCAGTCCTCCGGCGTGAGCGGCCGCGCCAGATGCTCCGAAGCCTGGCGGACGCGTGCGAAGGCGGTGGCGAGCGTCTCCTGTGGCGAGGGAAGCGAACGCGAGCGGGGCTTTGCCATGCGAGCTGCCGTGAGGAGGCGCGAGGACCCGCGCATTGTCCCGCCTCTCGCGGTTCCGTCAAGGAGGCTTGCGGCGAATGCACCGGCCGGCTCACCTGTGGTACGTAGCTGGGGGAGATCGACGATGATCAGACCGACGATGGCGGGTTCGACGAAGATGATTCTCGCAGCGCTCGCGGCCGCGCTCGTTATCGGCGGCTCGCAATCCGCATGCTCGAAGAAGGAGCCGACGCCGGACGTCGCCAAGGCGCGGCCCGTCATGGACCAGCTGCTCGAGGCTGAGCGACAGCGGCGCGCGTCGATCGGGACGTTCTGGCGCGATCGGCAGGCGAAGCTAGATCGCAACGAGGTGTTCAAGATCCTCGGTGTCGATCTCAACGACGCGCCGGGCTTCGAGTTCACGATCGAAGATCAGGACAGCGGCATGGACCCCAAGCTGCGCGTCACCGCGCGCGGCAAAGGTGAGGCGTCGAACGTGTTCCTCACGTGCATCCAGGACTCCCAGGGTGGGAAGCCCGAGTGCACGGAATCCGCCGCGAAGCCGTCGTGAGTCGCGTCGCCGGCGAGTCCCCGGAAACCCTGCCGGCAGGGGCGCGCTTCAGAACTTGCCGATCAGGTCCACCTGCCAGCGCGTCGACGTGTCGGTGCTGCGGCCCTCGACCTCGTCGATCGGCTCGGTGAAGTAGGCGGTCGAGAGCAGGGTCAGGTTCTTCAGCAGCACGACCGACGCCTGCAGGATGTGACCCTCGGTGTTCGTGCCGCCGTCGGCGCCGTAGTCGCTCTCGCTGAAGGCGGAGACCACGGCGTCGGTCTCGAGGTGCTCCCAGGCGTAGCGGAAGAGCAGGTCGAGCGGCTCCTTCGCCGAACCGACCTCACCCCCGAGCTCGTAGCCGGTGTCTTCGCCGGTCACCGCATCGGTGTTGTGCGCGAAGTCGACGAAGCCGCGTACCGGCCACGCGGGCACGCCGGTGTCGTAGGTCAGGTCCGTGCCCGCATTGACGACGTTGAAGCCACCGGCGTAGCCGATGATCGCGAGCGGCTCGCCGTTCTCGTCGGTGCCTTCCTTCGCCGGATCGATCGGCCGTCCCCCGACGACGGTGCCGTCCGACAGCACCACGCTGTTCGTCGTCACCATCGACGTGTTCGAGTTCCGCGCCTGCGCGATCGTGCTCTCCTTCTGGAAGAGGTAGTCGCCGGCGCCGACGTTCCACAGCAGCCGATCTCCGGGGGCGAGATTCGCGAATCCCTGGAACGCGAAGATCGCGCCGTCGCCGGTCTTCGAGCTCTCCTTGAAGACCCACTGGCCGAAGTTGAGCCCTGCGCCGCGGACCAGGCCCTCCTTCTCCTCGATGAGCTTGATGGTCTCCGCGCCCCCTTCCGGAGTCAGATCACGGTCGAAGACCAGGCCGGTGATGGTCGGCGGGTTGTAGAGCGGCACGTCGAACTTGCCGGCGGTGAGCGTCAGCCATGGGCGCGACCAGCCGAGCGACTTCGCCGGCGCCACCTTCAGGTACGCGTTCGACACGTTGAAGTCCTTGAACGTGAACGTGTCGGTGAGCGTCTGATTGTTGGAGATCAGCTCGCCCGTCTGACCGGTGGCCAGCCGGAAGCCGAGCTCGGTCTCGTCGTTCACCTTCACCTTGGCGCCGAAGCGCAGGCGGAAGCGCTGCCGCACTCGGTCGGGATCGTCCTTGCGGAAGAAGCTCTCGTTCCGCACGCGAACGTCGCCGAACGGCGTCACCTTCGCGAGCCACTCCGGGAGCGCGGCCGCGGCGCTCGCCGCGGGCGACGGTTCCGCCGCGGCGCTCCTCTTCACCTCTTTCGCCTCCTCGTCGGTGAGGATGCCCTTGTCCTTGAGGATCTCCTCGAGGTCGCGTGCCGCGGCCACTCCCGAGAACGCGAATGCGACCATCGTCGCGGTCGCCCACCACCTGCGCTTCATCTGCAAACCTCCACCTGGTCCGGGTTCGGCGGTCCGCCGAACGGACGTTTGGGTCGGACGTTCGGCGTCCGACGGACCACGTCGCGCTCCTCATCCGCGAATACCTTCATCTCGCGCGGGCTGACGTAAACCTCCGCGCCCCGGCTGAGCGCAAGCGCCTGATGCTCCTCGCGGGTGAGCTCGGCCTCGAGCGAGGCGCCCCA
>JAXDLK010000354.1:0-5805 GCA_034666665.1 Candidatus Binatota bacterium | reverse complement strand
GCAGGGGAAGGAACGCGCCGCCGGAGTCGACGAGATAGACGGTCGGCAGGCGGTTCTCCATGGCGATCTTCTGGGCGCGGAGCTGCTTCTTCACGGTGATCGGGTACATGGTGCCGCCCTTCACCGTCGCGTCGTTGGCGATGAGGATCGCCTCGCGGCCGTGGATGCGCCCGATCCCCGTCACCAGCCCCGCCGCGGGCGCGTCGTCGCCGTACATGCCGAACGCGGCGAGCGGCGAGAGCTCGAGGAAGGCGCTCCCCGGGTCGATCAGCTGCTCGACGCGGTCGCGCACGAGGAGCTTCCCGCGCTCGACGTGACGGCGTCGCGCTTCCGGCGGGCCGCCGCCACGGACGCGCGCGGTCCGCTCCCGGAGCGTCGCGACCAGCGCTTCGTTGGCGCGGCGATTCTCCTCGAACTCGGGTGAGCTCGTGCGCAGGTTCGAGACGATGCGGTCCATCGGGCCGGATGAGAAACCGCCGCGCGCCGAATTGCAACTTCCAATTCCCCTCTCCCTTGCAGGGAGAGGGTGCCCGAAGGGCGGGAGAGGGTACCCTCAGCGCGCGACCGTCACGCCCTCGCCACCCTTCCGCCGGATGACCTCGGTCGCGAGCGTGATCATCGACGCCACGTCGGTCAGGTTTGCCGGCACGATCAACGTGTTGCCCACCCGCGCGAGGTTGCCGAACTCCTGGATGTACTGCTCGGCGACGCGGAGCTGTACCGCCTCGTAGCCGCCCGCGTTCTGGATGGCCTCGGCGACCTTGCGGATCCCCTGCGACGTCGCGTCCGCGACCGACAGGATCGCGGCGGCCTCGCCCTCCGCCTCGTTGATCTGCTGCAGCTTCTTGGCCTCGGACTCCTTGATCGTCTCCTGCTTCTTGCCTTCGGCGCGGTTGATCGCCGCGTCGCGCTCGCCTTCGGACTGGAGGATCGCGGCGCGCTTCTCGCGCTCGGCCCGCATCTGCTTCTCCATCGCCGCGAGCACGTCCGTCGGCGGGCGGATGTTCTTGATCTCGTAGCGCAGCACCTTCACGCCCCAGGCCTCGGACGCCTTGTCGATCTCGCTCACCAGGTGCTGGTTGATCTGCGTCCGCTCCTCGAACGTACGGTCGAGGTCGATCTTGCCGATCTCGCTCCTGAGCGTCGTCTGCGCGAGCTGCGTGATCGCGAACTCGAGCTGCGAGATGCCGTACGACGCGCGCTCCGGATCCATGATCTTGTAGTAGAGGATGCCATCGACATGCACCTGCACGTTGTCGCGGGTGATGCAGTCCTGCTCGGGGATGTCGAGCGGCTGCTCCTTCAGGCTGTGGCGATAGCGGATCACCTCGACGAACGGCACCAGGATGTGGAAGCCGGCGTGCAGGATCCGGTTGAACTTGCCGAGGCGCTCGACGACGAACGCGCTCTGCTGCGGCACCACGATCGCGGTCTTGGCGACGATGTAGAACGCGGCGAGCGCGAGTGCGACGAAAACGATCAGGATTTCCATGACACTCTCTCCTCGGCGGTCGGTTCCGCGCGGATCCACAGCGTGAGCCCGTCCATGCGCTCGACGCGAGCCCGCGTCCCCTTGGGGAGCAAGGCCGGACCGGTGTTCCGGGCCGACCAGATGGTGCCGCGGAGCTCGGCCGTGCCGACGGCGCCGGGCGGCAAGTCTTCGTTCGGGATCGCGACCTCGCCGACGAGCTCGCGCGGCGAATCGCGGCGGCGCTCGGGCTGGAGCGTCCGCACCGCGACCACCGCGCCGATCGACAGCAAGGTGAACGACAGCCACTCCATCCAGGCGACCTCGATCACATGGGCCGCGACGAGAACACCGGTGAGCGCGGCGCCGGCGCCGAATGCCAGCAGGTAAAAATTGAGCGGCACCTGGACCTCCATCACCGCGAGGGTGATTCCCAGGACGATCCAGAGCCACCAGGCCATCGAGCGAACGCGAAGAACGGAAAGAACGCGAAGAGATCCTTCTCTACGCGAGCGGCGCTCCGGCGGTCAAACGAACGGGAGGCCCGTCACCAGCGCGGTTTCCGCTTCTCGAGGAAGGCGGCCATTCCTTCCTGTCCTTCGTCGCTGGCGCGGAGGCGCGCGATCATCTCCGCGGTGTAGCCGCGGTGCTCGTCGGCGGTGCCGTGCGCGACCCGCGCCACGAGCGGCTTGATCTCGCGGAGCGCGCCGGGGGCGCACGCCTCGATCTCGGCGGTGAGCGCGTCGATCGCCGGGTCGAGGTCGGCGGGCTCCACGACGCGGTCGAGCAGGCCCCAGCGCTCGGCATCCTCGGCGCTGAAGCGCTCTCCCGTGAGAAAGAGCCGCTGCGCCCGCGCGGGGCCGATGCGGCGGACGACGAACGGAGAGATCATCGCGGGCGCGATGCCGAGACGCACCTCGGTGAACGCGAACGACCCGCCGCGTACCGCGACCGCGACGTCCGAGGCGGCGACGATGCCGAGGGCACCGGCGATCGCCGGGCCGTTCACGCGCGTGATCACCGGCTTCGGCGCGACGGCGATCGCGTGGAAGACCTGCGAGAGCGTCGTGGCGTTCGCCACGTTGTCCTCGAACGACGCGCCGCGCATCGCCTTCATCTCGTTCAGATCCGCGCCCGCCGAGAACGCGTTACCGGCGCCGGTGAGGACGATCGACCGCACGCGGTCGTCCGCGACCGCAGCGGCGAGCGCCTCGGCGAGCGCGGTCATCAGCGCGGCGGAGAGGGCATTCCGGACCTCGGGACGGTCGAGGATGATCCAGCGGGCAGAGCCCTTTTGCTCGGTACGAATCATCGCGACCGTCGCAGGCGCAACCGAGCCAACCGTCCGTCGTCCCGGCTGATCATTTTCCAACGTCGGAACGCAGAAGACGCGCTCCGACTTCGGGGCCGATCGAGCGTGATCCAGCGGGCGGAGCCCTTCTGGTCGGTACGGATCATCGCCCGCCGCCGAGATCGTGCCCGACGGAGCGCAGCACGGCCTCGGGGACGTCGAGCTCCATCAGCAAGAGCCCTTGACCGAGCGTCTTCCCCTGATGATCGATCCGCAGCGAGAGCGTTCCGCCGCCGCCGAGCGCCTCGCGCAGCACGAAGTTGAACGCGCGCAGGTTCGGGATGTCGTAGCGCTCGACGCCACCCTGGACGAGCCCGCGATAATGCTCCGCGACCCGCTCCGGCCCGAGCGCCGTGGCGAGGAAATCATAGGCCTCCTGCGAGCGAGCGGCGACGCCGATGTTCGCGTTGTCGCCCTTGTCGCCGGAGCGCGCGTAGGCGATGTCGAGAAGCCGCACGCGGCGCGAGGGACCGCCCGGCACTGCTGCCGGCGGCCGCGGGCGCGGGGGCCGCGACGGCTCGGCCGCGCCGGCGAGCGCCATCGGCACCTCGACCCGCTCCGAGCGTTCGCCGTCGGTGACCTCGACCGTCGCCGTCACCATCTCGCGCGGGACCAGCGTCGGCCAGAACGCAAATGCTTCCTGAACGTCCGGACGGCCGCCGACCATGCCGAGGCCCGGCGGACCCTGCAGCCCGAAGCCGAGCAGCGCGTTCGCGAAGCGCTCGAGCTTCTTGCGGTCGCGGTCGCGGACGCCGACGCGGAGGATGCCCTCGTTCGGCTCCACGTCCGGCGCGGCGTCGAGCCAGCAGCCGCGATCGCCGACGAGGTCGGCGCGCGCGTCCGCGAAGTCGCGCCCGACGCGGTCCCAGACCAGCTTCGAGAGGTACGCGGCCTTCGCGCGTACCTTGGGACCGGAGAGCAGCACCATGCCGATCGCTCGGAAGCCGTTGATGTACACGGCCGACACCTTGAGCGTCGGCGGCGCGGGAACGCCGCGCGCGCCGGAAACGCGCACGCGGTCGGGACCGACCTCCTCGACGGCGATCGTGGTGAAGTCCACCGCGACGTCCGGCGTCAGGTATGCGCGCGGGTCGCCGATCTCGTAGAGGAGCTGCTCCGTCACGCTCTTGCGATTCACCAGGCCGGCGGTCCCGGGATGCTTGGTGATGACGAAGTCGCCGCTCTCCTCGACCTCGGCGATCGGATACCCGAACCATCCGGCGGCGCTCTCGAGCGGCACCTCGGCGAAGTCGGTGTAGTTGCCGCCCGTCACCTGGGCGCCGCACTCGAGCAGGTGGCCCGCGATGGTGCCGGCGGAGAGCCGGTCCCAGTCGTCTTCCTTCCAGCCGAACTCGTGGATCATCGGCCCGAGCGCGAGCGCGGCGTCGGTGGTGCGGCCGGTGAGCACGATCTGCGCGCCGAGGCGCAGTGCCTCGGCGATCGGGCGCGCGCCCAGATACGCGTGCGCGCTCACCAGCGTCTCCGCGATCGGACCGAACGCCTCGCCGCGGTCCAGGTGCGTGAGCGGCACGCCTCGGTCGCGGAGCTCGCCGATCCGCGGCAGCAGGTCTCCGCCCTCGACGACACCGATCGGCAACCGCACTCCGGTCTCGCGGCAGAGCGCGGAGACGGCATCGCGGCAGGCGGCCAGGTTGACGCCACCGGCGTTGACGATCACCCGGATTCCGCGCCGGGCGATCTCGGGAAGCGCCGGACGGAGGTGGCGCACGAAGTCGTAGGCGAACCCCCGGGCGGGGTTCGCGCGCCGCTGGCGCTCGAGGATCACCATGGTGATCTCCGCCAGGTAATCGCCGACGACGTAGTCGACCTCGCCGCCGGTCACCTGCCGGTAGAGGGCCTCCGGATCGTCGCCCCAGTAGCCGCTCGAGTTCGCGATGCGGATCACATCCACCCTCCGAGGGTCCCGTCTATCGCGATTCCGGCGCGGCGGCCAAGACCGCGGACGCCGATCCGCGGACTAGTTCGAAAGAGAGTGTTTCGATCGTTTGAAGATTTTACGACGAAAGGAGTATAGGGCGGGAAGTGCGTCCCGAGGCCTCGAAAGCCCGAGCGAACGGACGCAGGCCGGTGCCGGCCTGCGACCCGACGCCCCCGAACGGTGCCGCACGATCGTCGGACTGATGCCTCCTCGAGGAGGCCATCTCAGAAGGAACGAAGGGGAGGAACAGGAATGACGCGGTACGGAGGAAGGCAGAGATTCGGTACGTTCCTGATCGCCGTGGTGACCTTGCTCGCGCTCGCGAGCCGGGCAAGCGCCACGCAATATTTCGGACCCGACCGGCGGGGGGAGATCCAGGCCCGCCTCGGGACCCAGAACACGTTCCAGCACGAGGACCTGAGCGGCATCGATTGGGTCCAGTGGCGGAACGAGCTCCGCTTCGACCTCAAGTACGAGCTGATCCCTCGGAACGACACGTCCGGGATCTTCCGGACGGCGAATTTCAACCTGCTCTACAGGGCTCGCGTCGACCCGGTGTTCGCGATCCGCGAGCAGTACCGCGATCGCAACTACGATCGCTACGACTTCCTCTTTCCGGAAGGCGACCGCCCGCGTGAGCTCTTCATGGATATCGCGTTCAACGGCGCGCTCAGCCCCCTCTCGCTGCGTATCGGCAAGCAGCAGGTGGTGTGGGGCGAGGCCGACCTCTTCCGGTCGATCGACGTCGTGAACCCGCTCGACATCACGCAGAGCGGTTTCGTCGGCGAGGACTTCGCCGACCTGCGGACGCCGCTGTGGATCGCCAAGGGCCTCTGGGACATCGGCCAGCTCGGGCCGATCGGCGAAGCCGGCCTCGAGTTCTTCTATTCGCCGAACTCGCGGCCGCAGATCGATCGCGGCCAGATCCTCTTCGGCGAGACCTACCGCCTGCACGTGAACCAGCACAACGTGCTCACCGGGTTCGAGCGGAACCTGACGCTGCCCTTCGAGTCGGTGCGGCATCCGTGGGAGATCGGGCGCGTCGGT
>JAXDLK010000353.1:0-6490 GCA_034666665.1 Candidatus Binatota bacterium | reverse complement strand
CTGGCGGTACCAGAGAAAGGGATCGCTCACCCACTCGTCCTGGCTGAAGCCGAGCAGCGATTCGATCTGCGGACTGACGTAGAGCTCGTTCATTTCTTCGTTCAGGCTGCCCATGAACGTGATCGCTGGGATCTGCTCCACCAGCGAGCGATAGCGAGCTTCCATCTTGCGGCGCTTCGCTTCGGCGGCGTCGTACTCCTCGACGTCGCGGACGGCGAGGACCCACAGCGGCCCGCCGCCGGGCTCGATCCGCAACGCGGTGAGCTCGACCGCGAACGCTCCGCCCGGTCGATGCCCCACGGGACCTCGCAGGAGCGAGGCGGTCTGGGCGGACGTCAGGAGGTCATCGTCATCGGGCGACGTGAGGACCATGCGGACGTGACGACCGACCACCTCTTCCGCAGCATAGCCGAAGATCCGTTCGGCGGTAGGGTCGAAATCGCGCACCACACCGCTCGCATCGACCGTGAGCAGCGCGACGGGGGCGCTTTCCGCCGGCGCCGGCGGGGGCGGTCGAGTCTCCGCGGTCCCTCCGGCGCCACCGGGAGCCATCAGCGAGAACGCTCCTGCCATCGCGCGGAGCATCGCCTCGGCCTCTTCCCGGTTCTGTGGCACACCGGCCGGAGCCTGCTCCGGCTCGGGACCGGGACCACCGTCCACCAGGTTCCGTCTCTCGACCGCCATCATGTCCCTCACCACTGCCGGTGGACTCACGAAACCGGACCCTCCGCTCGATCGACCTCGAGCCAGCCGCGGGAAATCCGTGCGCGAAGCCACGCGTACCAAGCCTCCAGGCCATCCCCGCGCGTCGCCGAGAGCGGAATCACGACGATGTCCGGCCGAACTCGGCGGGCGAGCTCCACCCAGCGATCGAGCGCGAATTCGACGTGAGGCAGGAGGTCGGTCTTGTTCAGCAGCGCGACCTCGCTCGCGCGGAACATGTGCGGATACTTGAGCGGCTTGTCGTCGCCCTCCGTGACCGACGCGATCACCACCTTCGCGTGCTCGCCGAGGTCGAAGAGCGCCGGACATACGAGATTGCCCACGTTTTCGATCATCAAGACCGATCGCTCGGGAGGAGCGAGCGCTGCCACGGCACGGGCGATCATTCGCGCGTCGAGGTGACAGCCGGTGCCGGTGTTCACCTGGATCGCGCGGCCGCCGGCGGCGCGAATGCGCTCCGCGTCTCGCGAGGTCTCTTGATCACCCTCCACGACCGAGATCGGGATCTCGCCGGCGAGGTCTCGTAGCGTCCGCTCGAGGAGCGTCGTCTTGCCCGCGCCCGGTGAGCTCACCAGATTCAGCGCGACGATCCCACGCGCGCGCAGCCACGCGCGGTTGTGCCCGGCGAGGTGATCGTTCCGGGCGAGCACGTCGTGCTCGAGCCGCACCGATGAGGCGTCCCGGGTGATGCGAATGGGCTCGGCCGCATGCGAATGGGCATGCTCCTCACCGTGCGGGAGAGAGTGCCCGTGATCCGCGAGATGCGGTGAGCATCCGCAGGTCGCGCACATCAGCGAACCTCCATCTCGCGAATGCGGAGCTCTTCCCCGGCGAGCCATTCGAACTCAGTTGCGCCGCACGTGCAGCGGCCGAACGGCTGTTCGAGGATCATCTCGGAGAGGCAGGCGAGACAACGCCCTCTTCCCTCGATCTCGACGATGTCGAGCACGGCCCCTTCGAGCGGTGTTCCCTCCGCCACCAGGTCGAAACAGAACCGCACCGCATCCGGAAGGACCGCGGTCAGCCGGCCGATCTCGACGACCACGCGGCTCACCTTCGCCGTTCCGGCACGCTCGGACGCGATCGCGACGATCTCTTGAGTGATCCCGACCTCATGCATCGGAGCGGCTCCGTTCCTCGCGCATCCGCTCGCGGACGATGTCCTCGACGAGACGCACGGCATCGTCCAGCACGGCACGGACGGCCGCGCTGAGACCCGGCTCGTCCGCATCGAGGCTCCGAGGGTCGGGCTCGCAACCCACGATGCGAATCCAGGCGGGCTCCGTCGCGGACGGGGCCGCCCCTTCCGCGGCGAGGCGGCCGACGAGCTGCAGCACTCCCGCGAAATCCAGCCCATGACCGTCCGGCACCGCCGGTCCGGGGAGCGTGTCGAGCTCCGGGTCGATCACGTACAGCGTTCCCGGCGCCTCACCGCGCGCGGTCGCATCCAGCAGGATGGCCGAGCGGTACCCGTCGAGGAGAGCGAACGCCAGATCGTATCCCCGGATTCCGAAGTCGCTCACGTCGACGCCGGCTGGCCACTCACGGCGGGCGAGAAGGCCGGCCACCTCGACCCCGAACCCGTCGTCGCCGAAGAAGACGTTGCCGATGCCCGCGACCAGAATGCGACCCGTCATCGCGCCATCTCCGTCTCGAGCGGCTCGACCTCCTCGGGACGAAAGAAGAAGCGATGTCCCGGCTTGCCCTCCGAACCGAGGTCGCGCCCCGGATCGTCGTCGACCGTCACGACCACGAACGTGCGGTCGTCGAAATCCTCCTCGATGGATTCGATCACGGCGGTGCGACCGCGGAGCGCGAGGTCGAACACGTCGCCCCCGTGCTCGGGAAGAAGTCGTACCCGGTCGCCGGCGAGGAGCGTGACACCGTCCCGCCGCACCGCCCGCCGTGCCCTCGGACCTGCCGGCGCCGCGCGGTCGGCGCCGTGAAGGGCGAGCAGCTCGGAGTCGGTCAGCGCCTCGGCTCGGTCGAGGATCGCGCGCGCCCGCGGGTCCGCCGACGTCATCTCGCGCTTCTCCTCCTCGGTGAGCGCCCGGATGCGAAGGGTGAGGATTTCGTCGATCTCGGTCGCGTCGAAGAGGTCACCGGCGCTCTCCGGCGCGATCCGGGGATAGTCGTACAAGAGAACCGGCGAGCACAGCATGCGATCGCACCGGCCGGGCTCGCCGACGAGCACCGGAAAGACGCCGACGTTCTCGCAGGTCGCGACCGCCGCCTGCTCCGCGTCCGGCGGTTCGAGGAGCGACACGAGCTCTCCGCCGTGAACGCGGACGACGGCATGGGCCGAGCAGAATGCGCGAAGGCCGGCTTCCCGCGACTCCTGGCGATGGCTGCCGTTCCGGACGACGTCGTACGGGGTGCGGTTCTCCACCCGCACGGACCATCGGAACAGATCCTCCCGTAGTCGCACGACCGAGGCATCGATCGATCCCTCGAGCGCACGCGCTTCGCGCAACACGATCGCCGGGATCGAGCCGTCGGGTTCGCGGATCGGCTCCAGCGTGCGTTCCGCCTGGCATCGGATCTCCACCCGCACTGGCGCGGCCTCGAGCTCCCCGATGGACGTCTCCGGCAGGGGAATCGCCTGCTCGACACCCTCTTCCCACGCGTGCAGTCGCTCGGAACCGACGGCGATCGACTCGACCAGGCGAAACGCCGGCTCGCCGATGGCGGGAAGATGTCGGAGCGGTGGCGATAGCGCGCCGAGACTGCGGGCGACGCGGCGGAGAAACCGCACCGACACCTCGAGCCGCGTCGTCGGATTCCCGCGGACGAGGCCCTCGGCCCGCATCCACCACGAGTCGGCCCCGCCATCGCACCAAACCTCGGGATACAGGCCGCCGGGAGCCCACGGGTAGCGGTTCTTCAGCGAGGAAGGGCCGTAGGGATACAGGAGATATCCCTCGTAGAGCAGCGTCCGGGCGATCGCCTCGACCGGATCGCGGCTCACCCGGATCGCTCCGTCCATCGCGCCACCGATCGCTGGATCTCCTCGACGACCGCCGGTCCACCCGAGGGCCCGCTCCAGACGGCTCGCAGGCGGCCGGCCAGGCGGTAACACTCGTCGATCGGCAAGAGGAACGCGTCGCCGCCCGCGGCGCTCCCATCGACGAACAGGGCTTCGACGACGGTGTCCATGGATGCGAGCAGCGGACGTTCCTCCGCGAGATCGCTCCAGGTGACCGCCGGAAGCTCCGATTCCGTCACGCCCGCGGGACCGACCGAGCCGGCGAGGATCCGGTCGTTCCCGTCTCGCCGCAGGAACGCGAGGCCGAGCGGGATTCCCAGCCGTGCGCAGATCTCCGCGTCGCTCGCGAAGCGCTCGACGCGGTGAACGCGACGCGGAATCCTCCGGTACGGGCCGACGGCCTGGCCGCCGAACGGCAGCGAGCAAGCGTCGCAGATGCAAACCGGCCTGCCGCCGTCGACCTCGAGCAGGTGGCCGTGATCCGTCGCGATCGCGCTCGCGCAGAGCTCGCAACGCTCGTCCGGCGACACGGGCCCGGCGTCGTCCGGCGGCGCCGCTTGCTCCGGCTGATCTTCGAGGCGGAGCGGGTCGAGCCCGTGCACCAGCGTCCGTCGCAGCATCTCCCTCGCCTTCGCGCGCGCCGCCGAATCCGTCGCCGAGTCGATTTCCGCCATCAGCGACTCGATCCGGCGAGCCTCCTCGGCAGGGTCGCTCATGACTGCACCCCGAACATCGGCGCGTGACGCACCTCGATGACCCTGCCATTGCCCACGAACATGTGAACGCCGCACGGCAGACAGGGGTCGAAGCTCCGCACCGTGCGCATGATGTCGATCCCCTTGAAGGTGTCCGGGCCGTTCTCTTCGAAGATCGGCGAGCCCTCGACCGCGTCCTCGTACGGACCGGGGGTGCCGAATCGATCGCGCGGACTCGCGTTCCACGGCGTCGGCGGGTACGGATGGTAGTTCGCGATCTTGCCGTTCCGAATCACCATGTGGTGGGAAAGCCCGCCACGCACCGCCTCGTGAAAGCCGCAGCCGATCGCCTCCTCGGGCACGGTGAAGGCGCTCATCGTTCGCGTCCGCCCGGCGTGCACCTCCTCGAACGCGCGCTCGACGAAGTAGAGCGCCGCGGCGGCCGCGTACGCCTGGAAGTAGCTCCGTGCCCGGTCGCGTTCGAGCGTGTTGCTCCACCTGGGAATGCGCCACTCGAGCTCGACCTCGGGTTGGCTCGCCGACCTCGGAAGGCGGATCTTCACGCTACGGCCGGTCGCCTGCACGGTGCCGATGTCGACCTTTCCGGCGAGCGCGGTGGCCCAGAAGCGGGCGAGCGGACCGCCACCCGTGTCGAGCGCGAGATACGCTCCGGTCGATGGATGGTACCAGCGCGGTGACATGACCCAGGTGTACTTGCC
This sequence comes from Candidatus Binatota bacterium, assembly GCA_034666665.1. Classification (GTDB taxonomy): domain Bacteria; phylum Desulfobacterota; class Binatia; order JACPRU01; family JACPRU01; genus JAXDLK01. The sequence goes on along the minus strand of JAXDLK010000353.1, from coordinate 1,367 downwards.
GGCGAGGTCCCGCTTCTGCGGCCGCGGGATCGTCGTCTGGTTCCAGGGGTGACGCTGGTCGATCGGATTTCCCAGGGGATCCTCGCGAACGAACGTCTCGCCACCCTCCCAGTCGTCGTAGAACGAGCTGCCGAGAAGGATGCGGATACCGACGTTGATCTCGACCAGGTCTGTCGTCAGTAGCTCACCGTCGACGACGATGCCCGGGGTCACGTACATGTCCCGACCCCATCGGGTCATCGTGCGGTAGTCGAAGTCGCAGGATTCGGGGTTCTGGAACGACCCCCAGCAACCGAGCAGAACGCGGCGTCGTCCCACTTCCTCGTAGCCGGGCAGCGCCTCGTAGAAGAAGTCGAAGAGGTCGTCGTGCAGCGGAACGACCCGCTTCACGAAGTCGACGTACTTCATCAGGCGGACGAGATACTCGTTGAAGAGCTGGACGCTCGGAACCGTGCCGACGCCGCCCGGATAGAGCGTCGAGGGATGCACGTGACGGCCGCCCATCAAGCAGTACAACTCGCGCGTGAGGCGGCTCATGTGCAGAGCTTCACGATAGAAGACGCCCTCGAACGGGTTCAGCGCCCGCATGATGTCGGCGATCGTGCGGAACCCGTGAACGTCCGCATGCGGCGCCGCGGTCCGCTCCGCCCGGGCGAGGACGCCGGGGTTGGTCTCGCGGACGAGCTGCTCGCAGAAGTCGACGCCGACCAGGTTGTCCTGGAAGAGGTTGTGATCGAACATGTACTCGGCCGCCTCGGCGAGGTTGATGATCCACTCGGCGAGGGCGGGCGGCCTCACGCCGAACGCCATGTTCTGGGCATACACGGCGCACGTCGCGTGGTTGTCGCCGCAGATGCCGCAGATCCGGCTGGTGATGAAGTGCGCGTCGCGCGGGTCCTTGCCGCGCATGAAGACGGCATAGCCGCGAAAGATCGACGACGTGGCGCGGCACTCGGCGACCTGGCGGTTCGCGAAGTCGATCTTGGTGTGGATCCCGAGGCTGCCGACGATGCGGGTGATCGGATCCCAGGAGCGATCGACGAGCTCGCGGGGAGCCGCGGAGGGATTCGCGGAATTCGCCATCGTCTACTCCGGTTTCGGGAATCGCTTGGGCTCGTGACCGGTGGTCAGCTCCGGACCGGGCCCCCTCCACTCGGGCTCGCGATCGAGCGATTCCATCGTGAAGCTCCGCAGCGCTCGCACGGTGCGGCCGTACATGAGGACGGCGGAGGACGACATCTTGGCGCCCGGCGGCTCGTTCAGGAACGGCATGAACTTGTCGGGGAACCCGGGCATCGTGCAGGCGATGCAGATTCCGCCGACGTTGGGGCAGCCACCGATGCCGTTCATCCAGCCGCGCTTGGGCA
>JAXDLK010000352.1:0-15874 GCA_034666665.1 Candidatus Binatota bacterium | reverse complement strand
TCACCGCTGCCACGTGGCGCGGAGATACCGCACCAGCGCGAGGCGCTCGTCTCCGGAGAGGCTGTCCTTGAAGGACGGCATCGCCGTGCCCGGCTTCCCCTCCGAGATCCTCCAGAAGAGGTAGCCGTCACTTCGTGAGCTCAGGAATCCGGGGTCGGCGAAGTGTGCGGGGTGCGGAGAGAGCCCGACGCTGCCCGGCCCGTCGCCCCGTCCCTCGTCGCCGTGACAGGGGGCGCAGTTCTCCTCGAACACCATCTTCCAGCGCGAGGGCTCGAAAGGTCCATCCGGCGCTGCGATCGACCGATAGGGTTCGGGTACCGGTTCCGGATCGTGAGGGCGGGCGCGACAGGCAGTCAGGGCGCAGGCGAAGATGGCGAACGACACCCCGACCGCTCGCCAGCTCATGCGACGCTGCGGCGCGTCCCCTCTCGTTCGGACCCCGATTCCGCGGCGGTCCCGAGCTGCGCACGCCGAACCGTGATCCCCAGTCCGATCGCCAGCGCGATGAGGAGGATCGCTTGGGCCACCACGGTCTCGACGAACGGATGCACTCCGAGCCAGCTCTGCAGGAACGGCGACTGCGGGATTCCACGAAGCACTGTCTCCGCGATCGTCCCTGCGGCCTGCAGCTCCCGCACGCCGTCGCCCGCGAACTTGAACGCCATCCAGTAGAGGAACGCGCTGGTGACGGCGAAGAACGTGCCGATGCGGAGGCGCATGCCGAGGTAGTGGATGCCTCCGTAAACGCCCGCGAGCACGACCGCGCCGGCGAGCAGCCCGCCCACGAGCGTGGAGACGCCGGCGGCCCCGCCGGAAGATGCGGCCAACGCCTCGTAGAAGAGCACCGTCTCGAGCCCTTCACGGAAGACGACGAGGAACGAGACGCCGAGCATCGCGACTCTACCGCCGCTCTGCACCGCGGTCGCCACTTGGCGCTGGATGAACGCATGCCACTTCGCGTGGTGGGCCTTCGAGATCAGCCAGTACGAAACGTAGAAGAGGACGGCCGATGCGAGCAGCAGCGTCCACCCCTCGATCGCCTCCGCCGCCGCGCCCGAGATCGACACCATCGTCTTGGTGAGCACCCAGAGGGCCAGGCTGGCGACGACGGCGGCTCCGGCACCGGAGTAGAGATCCCGCACCCGAGGCTCGTTTCCGGTCTTGCGCAGATACGCGGCGAGCGCTCCGATGATCAGCATGGCCTCGAAGCCTTCGCGGAAGATGATCAGGAAGGAGCCCCAGAAGAGCGCCCAGCCGCCGCCGAGGCCGGTGAGGGTGCGCGCCCGATCGATGGAGTCGCGCGCCGCGACGACACGCGCGTTCACGTCCGCGGCCGACGCTCCGCCCTTCATCAAGCGCCGTACCTCCAGCCACTCGCCTTCGAGCCGCTTGTAGAGCTCGGGATCCTTCGCCGCGAGGAGCTTGTGAAAACCCGATTCCTCGAAGCGGTAGAAGAGGTCGCCTACCTCGGCGGCCGCGAGCGTGTCGCCGGCGGCGTAATTCTCGGCCGCTCGTGCGAGACCGTCGGTGAACCCGCGCGCCTCCGCGCCGGCATCCTCGGCAGCCGCGCGGCTTGCCGGGAGCGTCAGGGCGAGAAGCAGGATCGCGATCGCAAAACCTCGGCGGAGCATCTCACCCTCCTCGCGCGGCGGCGATTCGTGGCTGGTTGTCCCATTCGAACGTCGCCTCGGCCCGGTCGACGAACGCGCCCGGCTGCAGGGCTCCGAAGCGCGGCGGCTCGGCGCGGACGGTCACGCGGTAACGGCCTGCCGGCACGCGCAAGGTCTTCCCGTAATGATAGAAGCTCGACAGCAGCGGGTGCAGCTCCACCTCGACGGGCGCGGACTTCACGTCCATGCGCTCGAGCGTGAGCCGGACGTCACCTTCCGGGATGATCCGCATCGAGCTCCGGTCCATGAGGGCGATCTCCAGGTGGTTCGTGTCGTCCTTCGCCGCCGGCTCGAGCTCGGGCCGGCCGTTCTTCCACAACCAGATCGGCTCCGGACCCTCGGCGATGAAGCCGAGCGCGTACGGACCGGCCTCGCCCTTCCAGCGCGCCTCGCCGAGCGCCTGGAGGACGTCGTCGCCGACCGCGTAGTCCGGGGCACCGGGCGCCGGCTTCTCCCCGTCGAAGCGAAGCGCCGTTCCCTCCCGCGACGCGTGGAACGTCGCCGTCGCCGGCTTCACGAACGACGCGAGCATGTCCCCGTGCCGGCAATAAGCGGGCGGGCTTGCCGTGACCTCCAGCTCGAACCGCCCTTCCGGTGCTTCGACGTTCGCGCCGTACTGGAAGAACTCGCCCCAGAGATGGTGAAGCTCCACGGGTGCGCCACCAGCCACGCGCGCGGTGATCGTCGACCCCGGGAGGAAACGCTTCGTGCGCGCCTCTCGCAGCACCACCGCGACGTAGTGGGTCGCTCCCGCGGCGGGCGCGCTCGGTGCGAGCGAGCCGTCGTCGCGGCGCAAGTACAGGGTGCGGGGCGGACCGGAGAGCACTCCGATGCGATAGCCGCTCACCTGCGCTTCGGCCGTGATCATCGCGTCGGCGCGCGCGACCGCGTCTCGCGTACCTTCGACGGCAGGAGGGATCTTGCTCGGGCTCACTGCCGCCACCTGCTCGACCAGCCGGTCGAGCAACCGATTCGCATCCGCGACCGGTCGCTTCCCGTCGACGAGCTTCATCAGCTCGACGAGGCCGCTCTCGATCCCGGTGGCCGCGCCGGGATCACGCGACTTGGTCCAATCTCGGACACGCCGGTAGTGGAGCGCCGCCTGTTCGGCGAACATCTGCGACTCCTCGTACTCGACCGGATCGACCACTCCGCCGTCACCTACGGCGATCGCGTATTCCTGCTTCACCAGCTTCAGGCGCCCGAGAACCTCCTGGAACGCCTGTGCGGTGCCGTCGCTGCCGCCGCTCGCCGCCGTCGGCGGCGATGGGTCCGAGCACGCGGCGATGACCAGCATGCAGAGCGCGATCGTGTGGGGGAGGGGCCTCATGGCGACCGTCGCATGCCGATCGCCAGTCTTACATGATTTTGAGAATCACTTTCAACTGGAAATCGCGATCGCGGCGCGCCTCGACGCGTGGGCGCCCGCAGCCGACCGCGCTACTTGTGGATCTGCTGGGCGAGGTAGTTCTCCTCGCCCACCTGCCGCACGAGTTCGAGCTGTGACTCGAGCCAGTCGAGGTGCTCCTCCTCGGAGCGGAGCATCTCCTCGAGCAAGTCTCGCGTGCCGTTGTCGGCCGCTTCGACGGCGAGCGCGATCCCCTGGTTCAATCGAGCGATCGCGTCGGCCTCGGCCTCGGCGTCGAGCCGGAGCTGCTCGGTCACCTTCTCGCCGACGCGCACTTTGCCGAGCCGCTGCAGGTTCGGAGTCCCTTCGAGGAAGAGGATCCGCTCGATCAGCTCCTCGGCGTGCTTCATCTCGCCGATCGATTCCTTCCGGTCCGCCTCGGCGAGGCGCAGGAAGCCCCAGTTTTCGCACATCTTGGCGTGAATGAAGTACTGGTTCACGCCGGTCAGCTCGGCCGTGAGGATCTCGTTCAGCGCGTCGATGATCTTCTTGTTCCCCTTCATCTCCGTCACTCCTCTCGCCCGTCGGGCGGGAGCGACGACGGGGAACGATCAGGCGGCTCGTTTCCGCGCGGGCAGCGACTCGTGATCGTGGCGATTATGCGACGGGGTCCCGAGCGCGTAAAGCAATCCGAGGATCTCGTCGCGGCACGGGGCGCAGCTCGCGCCGGCACCGCATGCCCGGGTCACGTCGTCCACGGAACGAGCGCCGTCGAGGATCAATCGCTCGATCGTCCGGTCGGTGACACCGGCGCAGTGACAGAGGATCATCGCGGCAACGCTCCCGTGATTTTCGACAGATGATTTCGACGTTGAAAGTCATTCTCAATTAGCAGCCGTGACTGATCCCGGTCAAGAAGAAGATTCGCTCCCTCAGGACGTCTTCTTCGCCGCGAGGTGCAGCGCTTCGCCGCCGGCGCGAGCGACCCTTCGCACCGTCGGATCGGCGACCAGGAACGCGACCGCACGATCGCGTGCGTCGGCCGAGCCGCGGATCTCGAGGCCGAGGTCGATCCCGTCGCCGGTCTCTTCCCAGCGGAGCACGCGAGCGTCCAGGCCGAGCTCGCGGAGCTTCTCGGCGACGGCGGACGATCGGTGGTCGGTGCCGCGAAAGCCGATGTCCAGCTGCTCGGGTTGGTTCCTGCTGACGAATCGATGCTCGAGCCGGCCGAGGCCGAAGAGTACGAGGACCACCAGGAACGTGGTGCCGATCGCGTCCACGTAGGCATGCGCGCCGACCGCGAGGCCGACCGCCGCGACCACCCAGATCGTCGCCGCCGTCGTCAAGCCGACGACCCCGTGCCCGCGCGCCACCATGATCGTGCCCGCGCCGATGAATCCGACTCCGGAAATGACCTGGGCCGCAATCCGTCCGGGGTCGGTCCCGGCGGCGCGCGCGACGTGCTCGGAGATCTCCATCGCCAGCGCGGAGCCCATGCAGATCAGCATGTTCGTGCGGAGCCCGGCAGGCTTCCCGGAAAGCTCGCGCTCGAGGCCGATCAGGCCGCCGAGAACCGCGGCGAGGAGCATCTCGCTCAGGAGCGCGAGATGCAGGATTTCGACGAGGTCGGCCATTTCCCTGTCAGAAGAGCAGCACGTCGACGTCTTCGCCGGCCTCGAGGCCTTCCGCTTCGAGCGGAATGCACACCATGCCGTCGGCGCGGACGAGGGAGAAGATCGCCGCCGATTTTCCCGGCAGCGGATGAGCCGTACGGCGACCGTCGGAGGCGGACTCGATCGTCACGCGCACGTAGTCCTCGCGCCCGGGCTGCGAGGGTACGTTGCGCGACAACGTGGCCCGTGCGGTCCGGTCCGGGGCGAAGGCCGCGTCCGACGGCTCACCCTGCAGGAGACGGAGAAGCGGACCGCCGAACAGTCGAAACGTCACCAGCGCGGACACCGGATGGCCGGGCAGACCGAGCACCGGCTTTTCCAGCACGCGCGCGAGGAGCGTCGGCTTGCCGGGCGCAAACGAGATCCCGTGGAAGAGGATGTCCGATCCGGGAAACGAGGCGATCACGTCGAGCGTCATGTCCTTGACGCCGACGGAGCTCCCTCCCGAGAGAAAGACGGCGTCGGTATCCGCGAGCGCACGCTCGAGAGCGGCGCGGAGCTCTTCCGGCCGGTCGCGGACGACGCCGAGATCGATCACCACGCTCCCGGTCTCGCGGATCATCGCGGCGAGTGCCGTCTGATTCACGTTGCGTACCTGACCGGGCCGCGGCGACTCTTCGGGAGGTACGATCTCGTCGCCGGTCGACACCAGTGAGGCGAGCGGCCGTCGCGCGACGGCGATCTCCGTGATGCCGGCACCCGTCAGCGCCCCGAGGTCCTGCGCCCGAAGCCGCCGGCCAGACGGGAAGATGCGCTCTCCCGAGCGGATGTCCTCGCCGATGCGGAGCACGTTCGCCCACGGCGAGACCGCACGCTGCACCTCGACGCTGCCGTCGACCAGCTCCTCGCAATACTCGATCATCACCACCGCGTTCGCGCCGGGCGGAAGCATGCCGCCCGTCGAGATGCGCATCGCCTCGCCGCGCGCGAGCGGCCGTGCCGCTTCCTCGCCCATCTCGATCGTGCCGGCGAGCCGCAGGTACGCAGGCTGGCTCGCCGACCCGCCGAACGTGTCCTCGGCGCGGACGGCGTATCCATCCATGTACGAGCGGTCGAAGTGCGGCATGCTCTCGGACGCGAGGACGTCGCCGGCGAGCACGCGTCCCGAGGCGCCAGCCACGGCGACCGTTTCCTCCGGAAGCCGGGCGAAGCGAGCGAGCGCCCGGCGCGCTTCCGCGGGCGAGAGCACGCGGAAGAACGGCTTCACGTCTCGAGCTTCGCGTGCGTGAGACACGGCAGCTCTCGCCGAACCTTTGCCAGGTACTCGAGATCGATCGCGCCGATGACGACGTTCTCTCCCTCGCGGGCGCGCGCCACCACGGTCCCCCAGGGATCGACGATCATCGAGCTGCCCCAGTCGCGGTGACCGTGAGGGCTGACGCCGTACTGATCGGGCGCGATGACGTACACCTGATTCTCGATCGCGCGGGCGCGGACGAGCGTTTCCCAGTGGGCCGCGCCCGTCGGCATCGTGAACGCCGACGGGATGGTGACGATCTCGGCGCCGGCGCGCGCCAGCCGGCGGTAGAGCTCCGGAAACCGCAGGTCGTAGCAGACCGACAGCCCGATCGTGCCGAGCGGCGTCGGCGCCGTCACCACCTCGCGGCCGGGCATCCGCGACTCGGATTCGCGCGCCGTGACCTGGCCCGGGATCTCGACGTCGAAGAGGTGGATCTTCCGGTATCGGGCCAGGCATTCACCCTCCGGCGAGAAGAGCAGCGCCGTGTTGTACGAACGCCGCTCGCCTTCGATGCGCTCGAGGATCGATCCCGATTGCAGGTGGATGCGGAGCTCGCGCGCCAGACGAGCGAAGCGCTCGCTCGTCGGTCCGGGAATCGACTCCGCGGCGTCTCCCTCGACGTCGCGGCGGGCGCGCACGCTCACCACCTCCGGCAGGACGACGAGCTCTGCTCCGAGGGAGGCCGCCTGGCGGACGAGCCGCTCCGCCTTTTCGAGGTTGGCCTCCTTGTCGGGGCCGGAGGACATCTGCACGGCGGCGGCGAGAAACATGGCTCGCGAGGCGGCGGGGGGCGCGCTTCTCTAATGAACACATCACCGGTAAACCCACAACCGGCGGCGCCTGCGAGAATGATCGAGCTCCGTACCCTGACGAAGCGCTACGGCGATTCCGTCGCCGTCGAGGAGCTCTCGCTGACGATCGATCGACGCGAGTGCCTCGTCCTGCTCGGCGGCTCGGGCTCGGGAAAGACGACGACCCTGAAGATGATCAACCGGCTGATCGAGCCGACCACCGGCGAGATCCTCATCGACGGCGAGGACGTGCGCGGGCTCGCGCCGCACGAGCTCCGCCGCAGGATCGGCTACTGTTTCCAGCGGATCGGGCTCTTTCCGCATCTGACCGTGGCCGAGAACGTCGGCATCACGCCGTCGCTCCTCGGCTGGAGCGAGGAACGGATCCGTGGCCGGGTCGAGGAGCTGCTCCGGCTGGTCGAGCTCGACCCGGCGGAGTTCGCGGAGCGGAATCCGGACGAGCTCTCCGGCGGCCAGCAACAGCGGGTCGGGGTGGCGCGCGCTCTCGCCGCCGAGCCGCGCGTGCTGCTTCTCGACGAGCCCTTCGGCGCGCTCGACCCGATCACGCGCGATCGGCTGCAGGAGTCCTTCCGAAGGATCCGGCAGGAGCTCGAGCTGACCGCGGTGTTCGTCACCCACGACATGGTCGAGGCGATCCTGCTCGGCGACCGGATCGCGGTGATGAACCGCGGGCGGCTGGTGCAGGTCGGGACGCCGCGGGAGCTCGTCGAGTCGCCCGCCGACGATTACGTCGCCGAGCTGCTCTCCACGCCGGCGCGTCAGGCGCGCGCGGTCGAACGGCTGACGTCGCGCGAGGCGGTGGGTTGAGGGAAGAGCTCGCGCTTCTGCCGCTCTACGGCACCGCGCATCTCCGATTGACGCTCGCGGCCGTCTTTCTCGGAGCGGCGTTCAGCATCCCGACCGGAATCTGGCTGACGCGGCATCGGAGCCTCGAGCAGGGCGTCCTCGGCGTCGCCAGCGTCATCCAGACGATCCCGAGCCTCGCGCTGCTCGCGATCATGGTGCCGGCGCTGGCGGCGCTCGGCGGCTTCACCAGCCGCGCCTTCGGCGTGCCGGTGCCGGCGATCGGTGTGCTGCCGGCGCTGATCGGTCTCACGCTCTACAGCGTGCTGCCGATCCTGCGGAACACCGTGATCGGCATCTCCGGCGTCGATGCGGCGCTGGTCGAGGCGGCACGCGGTGTCGGCATGACCGATCGGCAGCAGCTCTGGCGGGTCGAGCTACCGCTGGCGCTGCCGGTGATCGTCGCCGGGCTCCGTACGGCGATCGTCTGGGTCGTCGGCATGGCGACGTTGTCGACCCCGGTCGGAGCGCCGAGCCTCGGCAACTACATCTTCGCCGGTCTGCAGACGCGAAACCTGAACGCCGTGCTCGTCGGCTGCGTCGCCGCCGCCGTTCTCGCCCTCTCGCTCGACTCGCTCGTGCACCTCCTCGAGGTCGGCATTCGCCGGCGCCGCCCTCTGCCGCGGCGGATCGCCATCGTGCTGCTTCTCCTCCTCTACGCGTATGCCGCGGGGTCGTTCGCTCTCGAAGGGTTGCACGCCGGCGGGGCGGTCCGCGTCGGGTCGAAGACCTTCACCGAGCAGTACGTGCTGAGCGAGATCCTCGTGCGTACGATCGAGCGAACCGGCGTCGCGGCGGAGGCCGTTCCGTCGCTCGGCTCGACGGTCGCCTTCGATGCGCTCCGCAGCGGGGCCATCGACGCCTACGTGGACTATTCCGGCACCGTGTGGGCGACCGTCCTCGGGCGCGACCGGGCGGGGGCGAGCCGCGAAGAGGTGCTCCGCGAGGTGCGGGAAGCGCTCGAGCGCGATTTCGGCATCCACGTGCTCGGTGCGCTCGGCTTCGAGAACGCGTACGCCCTGGCGATGAGGCGCCGGACGGCGGACCAGCTCGGCATACGGACGATCTCCGATCTCGCAGTCCACGCGCCACGACTGGCGATCGCCAGCGATTACGAATTCTTCTCGCGCGCCGAGTGGGCGTCGCTCGAGCGCGCCTATGGCCTACGGTTTCGCGAGCAGCGCACGATGGACCCTTCGCTCATGTACGAAGCCGCCGGCCACGGCGACGTCGACGTGATCAGCGCCTACTCGACGGACGGGCGGATCGAAGCCTTCGACCTGCGGGTCGTGAAGGACGATCGCCGCGCGATCCCGCCGTACGATGCGATCGTGATGGCGAGCGAGGATCTCGTCCGGGATCGGCCGGAGGTCGCGCGCGCGCTCGCCCGGCTCGCCGGTACGATCGACGCCGAACGGATGCGTCACATGAACTTCGCGGTCGACGAGCTCGGCAAGAGCCCGGGAGCGGTGGCGGAGGAGTTCCTGCGGAGCGCCGGGCACAAGAACCCCGTCCTTTCCGAACCGAGCCGGACGCCGGGAGACTGAGCTCGATCAGCGCACGATCGCCAGCAGCTGCGAGTGGAGCTTGCCGTTCGATGCGACGAGCGCAGCGAGCCGGGTGTTCTCGCGGTTGAAGCGGAGGGGATTGCCCTCGAGATCGGTCACCCGTCCGCCGGCCGCCTCGATGATGCATACCGACGAGGCCACGTCCCACTCGCTCTTCGGTGTCAGGGTGAACGTCGCATCCGCCCGTCCTGCACCGACGAGCGCGAGCTTGTAGGCGACGGAGCCGGTGAGCTCGACCCGGAACCGGCCCTTGAACCGGTCCCACTCGCCGCGCGCATCCTCGGAACGGCTGGCGAGCAGCACGGCATCGGCGAGCGACGTGCGGTCGCTCACGCGAATCGGTTCGCCGTTCCTCGTCGCACCGGTCCCACGCGCGGCGGCGAAGATCTCGTCCCGGATCGGGTTGTAGGTCACTCCGACGATCGGCGCGCCATCCTCCACCAGCGCGATCGCCACCGCGAGCTCCGGGATCTCGCGGACGAACTCGCGCGTGCCGTCGAGCGGGTCGACGATCCACACGCGGCGGAGCTCGAGGCGTTCACGGGAGTCCTCCGTCTCCTCGGAGAGCCAACCGTCCGCCGGGAACGCCGCGCCGACGGCCGCGCGAATGATCTCGTTCGACCGCGTGTCGGCCGCGGTCAGCGGGCTCTCCGTGCGGTCGCCCTTCTCGATGACTTCCACGCCGCTCCCGTAGAGCGAGCGGATCGCGGCTCCGGCGGCGCGCGCCGCGGAGATCGCGACTTCGAGCTCCTTCACGCCGTGGAGCTTTTCCGGCGGTACTCCGCCGTGAGCGCGTCGAGCATCTCGTCCCGCCGGTCGTAGAGACGGCGGGGCTTCCGCGGAGGGTGCAAGGTCAGTGCGTACGCCGTCAGGATGGGCAGAGCGATGGTCGTGTCGACGTAGCAGACGACCGTCTCCGGCAGGCGGTCGGGATCGACTTTGCCCCAGCTCACCGCCTCTCCGGGGGTCGCTCCCGAGAGACCGCCCGTGTCCGGCCGCGCGTCGGTGAACTGGACGTAGTAGTCGTGGCCCTTCTCGGCGATGCCGAGCACCTCCTGGAGCTGCGGCTCGGTCTGCAGGACGAAGTTCTTCGGTGAGCCGCCACCGAGCAACAGGACGGCGCTCTTCCCGCCGCGGCGCTTGGCATCGTAGACGATCGCCGCGGTCTCGTTCACGTCGATCGACGGGTCGAAGCGGAGCTGGTTTCCGGAGAGCGCCATGGCGGCCACGTTCATGCCGATGGAGCTGTCGCCGGGCGACGACGTGTAGATCGGTACACCGACGTCGTGGGCGACGGCGAGCAGCGAGCGCCCGCTCTGCGCGAGCACCCGCTCGCGCTCGGCGACGTAACGCCCGATCCGGTGATGGAACTCCGCGGTCCCCATCGGCTTCTGGAATTCTGGCGCGGCGATCACCTCGCGGAAGAACGCGTCGGTTTCGAGCAGCACCGAGTAATCGAAGAACACGTCGTAGATGCGGACGATCCCCTGCTCGCGGAGCGCCACGTCGTCGGCCGCGGCGGAGCCGCGGTGCATCGACAGCCCGATGCCGAAATGCGTGTCGTGGTAGAGGTTCGCTCCGGTCGAGACCATCCAGTCGACGAACCCGGCCTCGAGGAGCGGGATCAGCGCCGACATGCCGAGGCCCGCGGGCGTCAATGCGCCCGTCAGGCTGACGCCGACGGTGACGTCGTCGTCGAGGAGGTTCCGCGTGAAGAGCTGGCAAGCCTCGCGCAGACGGGCGCCGTTGTAGGCGAGGAACGTTCGATCCACGAGATCGACGAGCGAGATCTCCGAATCGATGGGACGGGGATCGATCTTCGGCCGGTCGAGAAACGAGCTCTTCCGCTTCATGCGCGATTCCGACGAAGGCGGCGAACCTAACAGATGGTTCGCGCGGGGTCGACACGACGCGGCCGCGGCGCTACCGTCGACGGCGGACCGAGGAGACATCGATCATGCGAATGCTCCACACCATGCTGCGTGTCGGCAATCTCGATCGCTCGCTCGAGTTCTACCAAGGTCTGCTCGGGATGGAGCTGCTTCGCCGGAAGGACTACCCCGACGGTCGGTTCACGCTCGCGTTCGTCGGTTTCGGCGACGAACGGGATCACACCGTCCTCGAGCTCACGCACAACTGGGACACGGAACGGTACGACCTCGGGAACGCGTACGGCCACGTCGCGCTCGGCGTCGAGGACATCTACGCGACGTGCGAGGCGCTGCGCGCCCGCGGCGCGAAGATCGTCCGCGAGCCGGGGCCGATGAAGCACGGCACGACGGAGATCGCCTTCGTCGAGGACCCCGACGGGTACAAGATCGAGCTGATTCAGGCCCGCGGGCGAGAGGATTGACCTCGGCCGCTCCCGCCCCGGATCGACCATCCCGCGGCGCCGTTCCCGCGCTCCCTCCCGGACGCGCGCTGTTGCTCCCGGGGCGGGGCCGCACGTTCGTGCGTGAGACGCCCGGTCCGCCGGGTGCGCCCGTCGTGCTGCTCCTCCACGGCCTCGGCGCCACGGCGGCGCTCAACTGGTTCGCGGTGTTCGCTCCGCTCGGCGCCCGCTATCGCGTGGTCGCGGTGGATCATCGCGGCCACGGTCGGGGCATTCACTCCTGGCGCGCGTTTCGCCTCGCCGACTGCGCCGACGACGCCGCCGCCTTGCTCGAGGTCCTCGGGATCGAGCGAGCGATCGCCGTCGGATACTCGATGGGCGGGCCGATCGCTCAGCTCCTCTGGCACCGCCACCCGGAACGGGTTCAGGGGCTCGTCCTCTGCGCGACGTCGCGCGACTTCCGCGGCCGCGCCGAGCCTCGCATGCTCGACCGGGTGATGCCGCCCGTCATCGGCGGCCTGGCGCTCGCCAGCCGCCTCGTGCCGGGGCCCGTCCGTCGCCGTGCGATCCGCCGTGTGCTCTCCGGCCGCGTGCGCGATCCGGACGTGCTGCCGTGGATCGCATCCGAGATCGAGGGCCATGATCCGGGCGCCATCATCCAGGCCGGGCGTGCGCTCTCGCACTTCAGCTCCCGCGAGTGGATCGGCAAGGTCGACGTACCTGCTGCAGTGGTGGTGATGGAGCAGGACGGCATGGTGCCGCCGTCGCGCCAGAGGAAGCTCGCGGCGGCGATCCCGGGTGCGACGGTGCACTCGGTCGACGGCGACCACGGCGCGTGCGCGTATCGGCCGAGGCAGTTCACCACGGCTCTGCTCGAGGCGTGCGCTTCGGTGGTCGCCAGATCCGCCGGCCGCGGCGCTTGATTTGACCGCGTCACCGCGGTGGTGAGCAGCGCGTGGCGCGCAGCGCGATCACGGCGGTGAGCAGCGCCTGGCGAGCAGCGCGATCAGGGTGAACCGCTCTCGACGACCTCGCAGTCCGGGCTGAAGACCGTTCCCGGATCGTGATCGTCGCAGCGGTCGCGCCTCCCGGGTCCGCCGTTCAACGCATCCCGGCCGGCGTTCCCGTGCAGCTCGTCGCTGGCGTTGCCCCCGTGCAGCATGTCGTTGCCTGGCCCGCCGAGCAGCGTGTCGCGGCCCATGCCGCCGCAGATCGAGTCGTTGCCGCCGAGGCCGCGGATGAGATCGTCGCCTTCACGGCCGTGAATCACGTCGTCACCGGCGGTGCCGTCGATCACGTCGTCGCCCGCGGTGCCGATGATCGTGGCCTCACGTCCGTCGCACATGGCGCGAGGCGTCTCGATGGCCGTCGGTGTCCGGGTCGGCCTCGGCGTACGCGTCGCCGTCGGGGTGCGGGTCTGGGTAGGCGTTCGCGTCAAGGTCGGGGTGCGCGTGACGGTTGCCGTCGGCGTGCGCGTCGGTGTCCGGGTGATGGTGAAGGTTGCCGTGGGCGTACGGGTGGGTGTGCGGGTGCGAGTGGACGTCGCGGTGCGCGTCCGAGTCGGGGTTCGCGTATGCGTCGCCGTGGATGTCGGTGTCCGCGTCGGCGTCCGCGTACGGGTGAATGTCGGCGGAGGAGTGCGCGTCGGCGTTCGCGTGCGCGTGAACGTCGGCGTGGGTGTCCGGGTCGGCGTCTGCGTGCGCGTCGCGGTAAGGGTCGGCGTTCGCGTCGGGGTACGCGTCCGCGTCACGGTCGCCGTCGCGGTGTGCGTCGGCACCAGTGTGTGAGTCGCGGTCGCCGTCGGCGTGCGTGTCGGCGTTCGCGTGCGCGTCGCGGTGGGGGTTCGCGTCGGGGTACGCGTCCGCGTCACGGTCGCCGTCGCGGTGTGCGTCGGCACCAGGGTGTGAGTCGCGGTCACCGTCGGCGTGCGCGTCGGTGTTCGCGTGCGCGTCGCCGTGGGGGTCCGCGTATGAGTCGGAGCTCGGGTGAACGTCGCCGTGGCCGTCGGCGTCCGTGTCGGACGCCTGGTGCGTGTCACGGTCGGCGTCGGGGTCCGGGTCGGGCGTCTCGTTCGCGTCGCCGTCGCGGTCGGCGTACGCGTTGCACGCCGTGTCATGGTCGGCGTGGGTGTTCGGGTCGGGCGCCGCGTGAACGTGGCGGTTGATGTCGGCGTCCGCGTCGGACGTCGCGTGCGCGTCGCCGTCGGTGTCGGGGTGCGGGTGGCCCGCCTCGTGCGGGTCGCCGTCGGCGTGTGGGTATGCGTCGGCCGCCTGGTGCGGGTTGCCGTCGGGGTCGAGGTCGGGGTGCGCGTGCTCGTCCGAGTTCGCGTCGCCGTCGCGGTCGGGGTGTGAGTCGGCGGCAACGTGGACGTCGCCGTGGCGGTCGGCGTGTGCGTCGGCGCCGGCGTGAACGTAGCCGTCGCGGTGAACGTGTGCGTCGCCGTCGGCGTGACGGTGGCAGTCGGCGTCGCGGTGCTCGTCGCCGTGGCGGTCGAGGTCGCCGTATGCGTCGGGATCTCCGTCTCGGTCCTCGTCGGAGTCGCGGTCCCCGTGGCCGTGGAGGTCGGGGTGCTCGTCGCGGTCCCCGTGGCCGTCGGAGTCTCCGTCACGGTGGGGGTGCTGGTCGCCGTCGCCGTCGCGGTCGGGGTCTCCGTGATCGTCGGTGTTTCCGTCGCGGTCGCGGTCGGGGTTTCGGTCGAGGTCGGCGTCTCGGTGATCGTCGGTGTTCCCGTCACGGTCGCGGTGGGTGTTTCGGTTTCCGTCGCGGTCGGCGTCGCCGTCGGCGGAGTCTGCGTCGTGTGAGGCGTCGGGGTGGCCGGTACGTCCGATCCGAACTCGACCGCGCCGACGTCGCACTCCTCGACGTTCCCCGCGTCCGGACCATCCAGCGGCCGTGGCGCGCCCCGCTGGTCGCGGATCAGCTCGGTATCGCTGCCGATCAATGTGCAGCTCTCTTCACCGCCATCGACGGCCGGACTGTCCGTCGTCAGCGCGTAGGTCTGGGTCGGGCCGCCGTTGTCGGCGAGCGGCGTCACGAGCTCGGGGTCGGTATTCGGCTTGTCTGGTGGAACGCTCATCGCGGAGAACCCGCAGCTACCTGCGTCGTCGATGTTGTAGCCGTGCGAGGTGATCGTGCCCTCGTTGTTGGTGCAGTTTTGCTGCTGGTTCAGGGCGAAGATCGTCTGCTTGAATTCGGCGGTGCCGCCGTCATTGTAGAGACCGCCGCCGGCCGAGCTCGACGGACCGGCGTTCTCGGCGATTGTGGCATTGGTCACCTGCATGCCGCCGACGTTGTAGAGGCCCGCACCGAAAGGGGCCTGGTTCCCGCTCAACGTCGAGTTGACGATCCGCGCGTGTACGAAGGGGACCCGCGCGTTGCCGTCGTTGTACAGTCCCCCACCGCCGGCGCCCGATTGGTTGCCGACCAGAGTGCTGTCGTCCAGGTCGAACTGCGCGAACGGCCCGACGAAGATGCCACCGCCATTGCGGGCCGCCGTATTTCCGTCGAAGGTCGTCTCGTCGATCATCGCAGCGCCGTTCTCGATGTAGAGGCCGCCGCCGTCATCCGTCGCCTGGTTCGCGACGAAGGTCGTTCTCTGTAGGAAGGCGAGGCCGCTGGCTACGTACATACCTCCGCCGCTCGCCGCCGATGCGTTCTCGCGGATGATGCAGTTGAAGAGCGACAAGGACTGGTCGGTGCCGACGCGGATACCGCCGCCGACGGCGGCGGTATCCGCGCCGCGGATGGTGAGATTCGACAGCCCCGCGAAACTCTTCACTACGTCGAACACGCGCTCGGCGAACGTATTGGGGCCGGCCTCCGCCGAGGCGTCGATGATGACCTGGTCGGGAGTTCCGACGCCGACGATGACTACTTTGTCGGTGATGTCGAGGTCGCCGGACGCCGCGGTATCGTCGTCGTCGGGCGACGTCGGATCGTCGAGGGTGAGTCGGTACGTTCCAGGGGGGACGCGGATCTCGTCAGGCGACGCCGTCATGTCCGAATCGACGTTGAAGTTCGCTTCCATGATCGCGGCGCGTAACGTGCACATGCCGCTGGGCGCATCGGATGGTCCGGTGTCGCACACTTCGTCTCCCAGATTTCCATCCGGAAGATCCGCCGTGGAATTGACCATGTAGGTCTGCGTCGCGAGGGCAGGCAGGACCCACACGAGGACGAGGACGGACGCGACGGAGAGGATCCCCGCCGCGACTCCGAGGAAGACGCTCCTGTTGCGAACGGCGAATGCCTTCAAGGACGGGCTCGGATCGTCGCGCCGATCGCCGCTTCAGCCCGCGAGGTGGCCGCGCTCGGCCGGGGTGCTCGGCTGTACGTTCACTGCAGCTGCTCCGAAGCCATCGTCCCTCCCAGCGACGCTGCGTCCCGGA